>NZ_CP040818.1:600000-900000 GCF_005887635.2 Paroceanicella profunda
AACAGGCGGAGCGCTTTTCGGCCAGCAGGGTCTCGGCGCCGCGGGCCACGCTGTTGGCCCGGCGTTGCACGAAGGCGCTGGCGCGGGAGGCGGAGCGGCCCTTCGGGTCCGGCAGGATGGCGGCGATGCGCGCGGCCTGCCCGAGGCTGAGCTTCGCGGCGGAGGTGTCGAAGTAGCGCTGCGCCGCGGCCTCCACGCCGAAGACGCCCTCGTCCATCTCGGCGATGTTGAGGTAGACCTCCATGATGCGCGCCTTCGGCCAGGTGAGCTCGATGAGCACGGTGAACCCGGCCTCCAGCCCCTTGCGCAGCCAGCTCCGCCCCTGCCAGAGGAAGGCGTTCTTGGCCACCTGCTGGGAGATGGTGGAGGCGCCGCGCAGGCGGGAGCTGTCGGCCATCGCGTCACGGATGGCGTCGAGATCGAAGCCCCAGTGGCTGCAGAAATGCGCGTCCTCCGCGGCGGCGGCGGCGCGGGGCATCCAGGGGCTCATGTCCTCCAGGCTGGTCCACTCGCGGCGGATCTCGCCCAGCCGCACCCATTCGGACACCTGATAGGGCGTCACCGGCGGGTTCACGAACCGGTAGAGCAGCACCCAGAGGAGGCACAGCGCCGCCAGCCGCAGGCCCCAGCGCAGGAGGAGGCGCAGCGCGAAACGCACCAGCCGTGGCAGGCGCAGGCGCAGGCGGGGGCGCCTCATCCGGCCTCCCGCGGCAGGCCGGATGTGCAGGGCAGAGCGCCGGGCCACAGGGCCGCAGCGCCGGGCCACAGTGGCAGAGCGCCGGGCCGCAGGGGCCCGGTGCCGGGACGGCCGGCGACGGACGGCGCCCCGGCGAGGCGGAGACCAGACAGGCCCGGTCCGCAGTGCCCGCGCCTGAACCCGGCACCGCGGGGGCCCGAGGCGGAGTGGGCAGCCGATGCACCGCGGGGGCCCGAGGCGCAGTGGGGGCCGGCCCCGCCCGCGAGGGGCGGCGCCGGCCGGAGGGTCATCCGGGCCTCAGGCGCTGCGGGCCACACCCGCATCGGAGAGCGGATGCACGAGCCGGGCCAGCATCTCGCGCGGGCAGACCTGCCGGAACTTCGGCAGGGCGATGTCCCAGTTGCGCAGCATCTCCGCGCCCCGGGCCGAGCCGGTCTCGGCGACATGCTCCTCGACGAGCGCGCGCAGCACGCCCTCCCAATGGGCGGAGGCAAGCGGCTGAACGACGATGCTCTCGGCATTGATGCGATCCTCGAAGGTTCCGTCCTCGTCATAGACGAAGGCCATGCCCCCTGTCATCCCGGCGCCGAAATTGTCGCCCGTGCGGCCGAGGATCACCGTCATGCCCCCGGTCATGTACTCGCAGCCGTTGGAGCCGCAGCCCTCCACCACCACCGTGGCGCCGGAGTTGCGCACGCAGAAGCGCTCGCCGGCGCGGCCGGCGGCGAAGAGCCGGCCCGCCGTCGCCCCGTAGAGCACCGTGTTGCCGATGATGGTGTTCTCATGTGCCACCAGCGGCGACCCCAGCGGCGGGCGCACCACGATGATGCCGCCCGAAAGCCCCTTGCCCACGTAGTCGTTCGCGTCTCCCGACACCTCGATCTTCAGCCCCGGCGCCGCAAAGGCCCCGAGGGACTGGCCGCAGGAGCCGGAGAGCTTCACCGTCAGGTGGTCGGGCTGCAACGGCGAGTTCCGCATGCCGAACTTGCGCACGATATGGCTCGAAACCCGGGTGCCGATGGTGCGATGCGTGTTCTGCACGGCGTAGGAGAGCTGCATCTTCTCCCCGTCCTTGAAGAACGGCTTCGCGTCATCGACGATCTGGGCATCCAGCGTGTCGGGCACCGCGTTGCGCGGGCGCGCGCGGTCGTAGACATGCGCCCCGTCGTCGATCTTGATCAGCATCGGGTTCAGGTCGAGGTCGTCGAGATGCTCCGCGCCGCGGCTCACCTGCGCGAGCAGGTCGGCCCGGCCGATCACCTCGTCGAGAGAGCGCGCGCCGAGCTGGGCCAGCAGTTCGCGCACCTCCTGGGCGTAGAAGGTGATGAGGTTCACCACCTTCTCCGCCGTGCCGGTGAACTTCTTGCGCAGAGCCTCGTCCTGCACGCAGACCCCCACCGGGCAGGTGTTGGACTGGCACTGGCGCACCATGATGCAGCCCATGGAGATGAGCGCCGCGGTGCCGATGCCGTATTCCTCGGCCCCCATCATCGCGGCGATGACGATGTCGCGGCCGGTGCGCAGCCCGCCATCGGTGCGCAGGGTCACCCGCTCGCGCAGGTTGTTCATCGCCAGCACCTGATGCGCCTCGGTGAGGCCCATCTCCCAGGGGAGACCGGCGTACTTGATGGAGGTCTGCGGGCTGGCACCGGTGCCGCCGTTATGGCCCGAGATCAGGATGACATCGGCCTTCGCCTTCGCCACGCCGGCCGCGATGGTGCCCACGCCGGAGGAGCTCACCAGCTTCACGCAGACCTTCGCATCGGGGTTGATCTGCTTCAGGTCGTAGATGAGCTGCGCGAGATCCTCGATCGAGTAGATGTCATGGTGCGGCGGCGGCGAGATCAGCGTCACGCCGGGCGTGGAATGCCGCAGCTTGGCGATGAGCTCGGTCACCTTGAAGCCGGGCAACTGGCCGCCCTCGCCGGGCTTCGCGCCCTGCGCCACCTTGATCTCCAGCTCCTGGCACTGGTTGAGGTATTCCGCCGTGACGCCGAAGCGCCCGGAGGCCACCTGCTTGATCTTGGCCGAGGGGTTGTCGCCGTTGGGCTCGGGCACGAAATGCTCCGGGCTCTCGCCGCCCTCGCCCGAATCGGACTTCGCGCCGATACGGTTCATCGCGACGTTGAGCGTCTTGTGCGCCTCAGGGGAAAGCGCGCCGAGCGACATGCCGGGCGTGACGAACCGCTTGCGGATGGCGGTGATGCTCTCCACCTCCTCCAGAGGCACGGGCTTGCCCAGCGGCTTGAAGTCCAGCAGGTCGCGCAGGTGGATCGGCGGGCGGGTGCGCATCGCGGCGGAGTATTTCTTCCAGGTCTCGAAGGAGCCCCGGTCGCAGGCCGACTGCAGCATGTGCATCATCTGCGCGCCCCAGGCATGCGCCTCGCCGGACTTGCGGGCCTTGTAGATGCCGCCGATGGGCAGCATGTCCACGCCCTCGCGCCAGGCGCGCGCGTGCACGCCCGACACCTTCTGGAAGATGCCGGCGATGCCGATGCCGGAGATGCGCGAATGCATGCCGGGGAAGAACTCCGCCACCATGGCGCGCGAGAGGCCCACGGCCTCGAAGTTGCGCCCGCCGCGGTAGGAGGAGATCACCGAGATGCCCATCTTCGACATGATCTTGAGCAGGCCCTGGTCGATGGCCGTGCGGTAGCGGGCCATGGCCTGCTTCAGGGTCATGTCCAGCAGGCCGCGCTCGATGCGGTCCGCCAGCGTGTCCTGCGCCAGATAGGCGTTCACCGTGGTGGCACCGCAGCCGATGAGCACGGCGAAGTAGTGGCTGTCGATGCATTCCGCCGCCCGCACGGTGAGCGAGCAGAAGGTGCGCAGCCCCTTGGACACCAGCCAGGAATGCACGGCGGAGGTGGCGAGGATCATCGGCAGGCCGATGCGGTCCGCGCCCTGGGCCTCGTCGGTGAGGATGATGTGCCCGGCGCCGGCGCGCACGGCCTCCTCCGCCTCGGTGCGGATGCGGTCGAGCGCCTCGCGCATGTCGGCGTCCGAGCCGTCGGCGGGGAAGGTGCAGTCCACCGAGCGGGCGCTGTCCCCGAAATAGACCTTCATGCGCTCGAACTGGCCGTTGGTCACGAACGGGCTCTCGAGCGAGAGGATCTCGGTCTGCGAGCCGTCCTGGTCCAGCACGTTCTTGAGGTTGCCGAAGCGCGTCTTGAGCGACATCACCCGGTCCTCGCGCAGGCTGTCGATCGGCGGGTTCGTCACCTGGGAGAAGTTCTGCCGGAAGAAATGGCTCAGCGGCCGGTACTTGTCCGACAGCACGGCGGAGGGCGTGTCGTCGCCCATGGAGCCGATGGCCTCCTTCGCGTCCTCGGCCATGGGCACGAGGATCATCTCCACCTCCTCGATGGAGTAGCCGGCGGCGATCTGGCGCTGGCGCAGCTCGTGGCCCGCATGGGTGGCGGCCTCGTGCTCCACCTCCACCAGCTCCTCCAGGTCGGTGACGGATTTCACCCACTCGGAGAACGGGCGCGAGGCGGCGAGTTCATCCTTGATCTCGGCATCGCGCAGCAGGATGCCGCGGCTCATGTCCACCGCGATCATCTGGCCGGGGCCGAGGGCGCCCTTCTCCTTCACCGTGCTCTCGTCCACCGGAACCATGCCGGCCTCCGACCCCGCGATCACCAGCCCGTCGCCGGTGACCACGTAGCGCACCGGGCGCAACCCGTTGCGGTCCGTGCCCGCGCAGACCCAGCGGCCGTCGGTCATCGCCAGGGCGGCCGGGCCGTCCCAGGGCTCCATCACGGAGTTGGAATAGGAGTACATGTCGCGCCAGGCGTCGGGCATCGAGGTGGCGTGCTTCGACCAGGCCTCGGGCACCAGCATGGTCTTGGCCATCGGCGCCGGCCGGCCGGCCCGCACCATCACCTCGAACACCGCGTCGAGCGCCGCGGAATCCGACGACCCCGCGGTGACGATCGGCTTGATGTCCTCCGCCAGCTCCCCGAACGTGGCCGAGGCCATGCGGATCTCGTGGGAGCGCATCCAGTTCAGGTTGCCCTTCAGCGTGTTGATCTCGCCGTTGTGGGCGAGCATGCGGAAGGGCTGCGCCAGCCACCATTCCGGGAAGGTGTTGGTGGAATAGCGCTGGTGGTAGATGGCGAAGGAGGAGATGAACCGGTCATCCTGCAGGTCGGGGTAGAACACCGACACCTGCTCGGCCAGCATCATGCCCTTGTAGATCACCGAGCGGCAGGAGAGCGAGCACAGGTAGAGCCCGCGCACCTGGGCGGCCACGGCCGCCTTCTCGATGCGGCGGCGGATGACGTAGAGCTCCCGCTCGAAGGTTTCCTCGTCCACGCCCTTCACGTTGGAGATCAGGATCTGCTCGATCTCGGGCCGGGTGGCGTTCGCCTTCACCCCGAGGCACGAGACATCCACCGGCACGTGGCGCCAGCCGTAGATGTAATAGCCCATGCGCAGGACTTCCGTCTCCACGATGGTCC
Source organism: Paroceanicella profunda (assembly GCF_005887635.2). Lineage (GTDB taxonomy): Bacteria > Pseudomonadota > Alphaproteobacteria > Rhodobacterales > Rhodobacteraceae > Paroceanicella > Paroceanicella profunda. The sequence continues at coordinate 605,161 of NZ_CP040818.1, forward strand.
GGCAGGTTTCCTGGGCGGAGAAATCGTTGCGCGGCAGGAACACCATGCCGACGGCGATCAGCGCCTCGGAGGGCTCATGGCCGGTGCGGCGGATCTGCTCGCGGAAGAACTCCGTGGGGATCTCCACATGGATGCCGGCGCCGTCGCCGGTCTTGCCGTCGGCGTCCACCGCACCGCGGTGCCAGAGCGCCTGCAGCGCGGCGATGCCGTTCTGGACGACCTGCCGGCGCGGCTTGCCGTCGATGGCCACGACGAGGCCCACGCCGCAGGAGGCGTGTTCGTCGTCTTCCCGGTAGAGACCGGTCTCGGCGAGGCGCTTGCGCTTCGCGTCATACTCCGCGGCCCATTCGGCGTCAGTGCGGGTCATGGCTGGTCTCCTCTCAGAAACGGGCGGCCCCTCCGGGGCGTTGACATCCAGGGCCGGCGGGGCCGGCGCTGTAACGGGGAGCCGGCAGGGCCGGCAGGTGGTCCGATGCCGGCAGGGCCGGCGGGTTGTCCGATGCCGGCAGGGCCGGCGGGTTGTCCGATGCCGGCAGGGCCGGCGGGCAGTCAGAAACCGGCAGGGCCGGGAGGCAATCGCGCCCCGGCCAGGCCGGGGCGGGTCTCGGTCCCGGCAAAGCCGGGGAGAGGCGATCCGCCGGCGGGGCCGGGGGTATCCGGCCTGCCGGCGGTGTACAGCCTGCCGGCGGGGCCGGCGGTGTGCCGTCTGCCGGCAGGGCCGGCGGTGCGCAGTCTGCCGGCGGGGCCGGCGGTGCGCAGTCTGCCGGCGGGGCCGGCGGTGCGCAGTCTGCCGGCGGGGCCGGCGGTGTCCGGTCTTCCGGCGGGGCCGGCGGTGTCCGGTCTTCCGGCGGGGCCGGCTCGGCTCGGTCCGCCGGCGGGGCCGGCGTACCCCGGCCTGCCGAGGGCCCCGGCACGGCCTGCCTTGCAGGCTGCGCCGGCAACCTTCCGCCTGCCGGTGCCGCGCGGCCCCGGGGTGGACCGGTGCGCGGCAGGCTCAGCCGAGGGTGGCGAAATGCGCCTGGGCCTCGGCCGCGGTCATGCGTTTCAGATCGCCTGCCAGGGCGTAGGCCCCGGCGGTGCGGTCGTGGAAGATCTCGCGGGCCAGCTTCAGGCCGTCCAGCGAATCGAGCGTGCCCACGCCCACGTGCCACTGCCCGGCCTGCACGCCCGCCGTGATGCGGTAGAACAGGCCGGAGCCGCAGAGTTCGCAGAAGCCCCGCGCGCCCCGGTCCGAGGAGGCGAACCACTTCAGGCTGTCGCCCGACACCGCGAGGTCATCCTTCTCCACCGTCAGCGCCAGGGTGACACTGCCGGTCCAGGTGCGACAGGTGTCGCAGTGGCACGCCCCGAACGTGGCGCCGCTGCGGAACACCTCGTAGGTGACGGACCTGCACAGACAGCCTCCGGTGCGGCGCATCGTCGGCCCCTACTGTGCCGCGACACGCGCCGCGGCGGCGGTGAAATGCGTGAGGATGCTCTCCGCGGCCTCACGGCCATCCCGGATCGCCCAGACCACCAGCGACGCGCCGCGCACGATGTCGCCGACGGCGAAGACACCCTCGAGGCTGGTCTGGTGGGTGCGGAAATCGGCCTTGATGGTGCCCCAGCGGGTGGTTTCCAGCCCGGCGGTGCCCCAGAGCTTCGGCAGGTCCTCCGGCTCGAAGCCGAGCGCCTTGACCACCAGTTCCGCATCCTCGGTGTAATCCGCGCCGGGGATCTCCTCCGGCGAGCGCCGGCCGGAGGCATCGGGCGAGCCCAGCCGCATCTTCGCCACGCGCACGCCGGACACCGAGCCCTGGCCGGTGAAGCCGCGCGGCGCGGCGAGCCAGACGAACTCGACCCCCTCCTCCTCGGCGTTCTGCGTCTCGCGCTGGGAGCCGGGCATGTTCGCCCGGTCGCGGCGGTAGAGGCATTTCACCGAGGTGGCGCCCTGACGGATGGCGGTGCGCACGCAGTCCATCGCCGTGTCGCCGCCGCCAATGACGACCACGCGCTTGCCGGCGGCGTTCAGCTCGCCGCTGTCATACTCCGGCACCTCGTCGCCAAAGCCGACGCGGTTGGAGGCGGTGAGATAGTCGATGGCGCGCACGATGCCGCCCAGCCCCGCGCCGGGCCCGCCCAGGTCGCGCGACTTGTAGACGCCGGTGGCGATGAGCACGGCGTCATGCGTCTCGCGGATCCGGGCGAAGGAGATGTCCTCGCCCACGGTGCAGTTCATCACGAAGGTCACACCCGCGGCCTCGAGCTGCGCGATGCGGCGCAGCACGATGTCCTTCTCCAGCTTGAAGCCGGGGATGCCGTAGGTCATCAGCCCGCCGCCGCGGTCATACCGGTCATAGACGGTGACCTGCACGCCGCGCTTGCGCAGCTGCTCGGCCGCCGCCAGCCCTCCGGGCCCGGCGCCGATGATGCCCACGCTCTCCCCGCGCTCGGCCAGCGGCGCGATCGGCCTCACCCAGCCCTCCGTCCAGGCGGTGTCGGTGAGGTATTTCTCGACCGACCCGATGGTGACGGTGCCGTGCCCGGACTGCTCGATGACGCAATTGCCCTCGCACAGGCGGTCCTGCGGGCAGATGCGGCCGCAGATCTCGGGGAAGGTGTTCGTGGCCTGGGAAAGCTCGTAGGCCTCCTGCAGGCGGCCCTCGGCGGTAAGCCGCAGCCAGTCGGGGATGTTGTTGTGCAACGGACAATGCGTCTGGCAATAGGGCACGCCGCATTGCGAGCAGCGGCCGGCCTGTTCGGCGGCCTTCTCGGCCGCATAGGCCTGATAGATCTCGCCGAAATCCTCGGTGCGCTCGTCCGCGGTGCGCTTCTCCGGCATGGACCGGGGGACGGTCACGAATTTCAACATACGGGTCTGGGCCATGGCCTTTGCCTCCCTGCCTGAAGATGCGCAGCCCGAACCATACCGCTCACGGCAGTTCCGGACGCAGGAAGGAATATCCGCTGTCTCACCGGAATAAAAGTCAGCAAGGCTGACCTATAATCGATTATCTTGCCCGACCCGGACCCTTCAGCAGAGATTTCGGGGAAAACAAGGTCAGCTTTGCTTACCTAACCCTGATTTCCAGCCGGTTCACCCCTCATCCGACGACCGTCAGCGCCACCAGTGCCGCTGTTCCGACGATGATTCGCCACCAGCCGAAAATGCCGTATCCGTGCCGCGACACGAAGCCGAGAAGGGAGCGTACCACGAAAATCCCCGCGATGAGAGCGGCAATGAAGCCCACGGCGATCACCTCGACATCGCTGGCCGCCAGAACGTCACGGTTCTTCATGAGGTCGTAGGCGAAGGCGCCGGTCATCGTGGGCATGGAGAGGAAGAAGGAGAATTCCGCCGCCGAGCGCTTGTCGGCCCCGAGAAGCAGCGCGCCCACGATGGTCGAGCCGGAGCGCGACACGCCGGGGATCATCGCGAGACACTGGATCACCCCGATCTTGAAGGCGAGCCCGAGCGGAAAGTCCATCACGTCGTGATAGCGCGGCCGCAGCGGCATCCGGTCGACGACGACCAGGACGATCCCGCCCAGGATCAGCATGATGGCGATGAGCATCGGTGTCTCGAACAGCACCGTCTTGATGAAATCATGCGCCAGCACCCCGATCACCACAGCCGGGAGGAAGGCGAGCAGCACCGCGACGATGAAGCGCTGCGCCTTCGGGTCTCGCGGGGCGGTGACCACGAGAGTCCAGAGCTTCGCGGCGTAGACACTGAGCACCGCGAGGATCGCGCCCAGCTGGATCAGCACCTCGAAGGCCTTGCCGGTGCTGTGAAATCCGAGGAAGTGCCCTGCGAGGAGGATATGCCCGGTGGACGACACCGGGATGAATTCCGTCAGGCCTTCAAGCACGCCGAGAAGGGCCGCCTGAATCAGGGTCTGGTCAGCCATGCGTGCTCCGCGGGCTAAAATGTTACGTTATGGAAATCAGTCCTGCACCCGGAGGTTGCGGGCGGAATCGGTAATCTCGGTATACTGGCCCTGCGGACGGTAGGCGTAAAGGTAATCCTCGAGAACGCTGCCCATCGGGGTGGGGGTGATGCCCAGTTCGGCGAAGCCCTTCGCCCCCTCGGAGACCACGTTGTCCCGTGCGAGAAGCTTCACCTGGTCCACGGTGATCATCCGGTTGGGCACCAGCCCGAGGCTGAGCGTCTCCACCAGGCCGAGCGCGCCGGCCTGCATCCGGGCGAGGCCCATCGGCAGCGACACCAGCGGGCGCTTGCGCCGCACCAGAACCAGCATGCGCTCCATCAGCGCGCGGAAGGTCTCGACCTCCGGCCCGCCGAGCTCGTAGACGCCCGGGGCGGTGGACCGGTCCACCGCCTTCACCGCCGCGGCGGCCACGTCATCGACATAGACCGGCTGGAATTTCGTGCCGCCGCCCACCAGCGGCAGCACCGGGTACATCCGCGCCATGGCGGCGAAGCGGTTGAAGAAGGAATCCTCGGCGCCGAACACGATGGAGGGGCGCAGGATCACCGCCTCCGGGAAGGCGGCGGTCACCGCGGCCTCGCCGGCGGCCTTGGAGCGGGCATAGGCGCTGTCGCTCTGCGCGTCGGCGCCGATGGCGGAGATGTGCACCATCCGCGCGACACCGGCCGCCTTCGCCAGCCGCGCGATGCGCCCGGCCCCCTCGGCCTGCACGCCGTCGAAGCTCTGCCGGCTGTCGGGATAGAGGATGCCCACGCAGTTCACCACGGCATCGGCGCCGGCGATGGCACGGGCCACGGACGCCTCGTCGCGGATGTTGGCCTGCACGGGTTCGACCTGCCCCACATTGCCGTAGGGCCGCACGAAATGCGCCTCGTTCGGGCGCCGCACGGCCACGCGCACGCGCCAGCCGTCCCGCGCCATGCGCCGGGCGATGTAGCGCCCGACAAAGCCGGAGCCGCCGAAAATGGTCACGAGGGGGACAGATCTGGTCATGGGCCTCTCCATGCTGGTCCCCCGCAGGGAGGGATCTGGCTCAACCGGGCTTAGCGCAACCCGCAGGCCCGTTCAATATCGCTTTGCGGCAGTGCACCGCCATCGCCTTGCAAGGCCACACATATCCTGTTCGGCGGGCGGGCGCACGCCGAGATCTGCCGCGTTCGGCCGGGGCCGCGCCGGCACGGGTGTGGTGATAGGCCCGAGATGGTTTCCATCCGGTTGCCACGCGGGCCCGGCGCCGCGCCCCGGGGCACCGCCCCGATCCGCGCCCGGCAAGGGCCGCGCAGCCCCCTTCGCACGCCGGAGGGTCTCACCCGACCGCCACCATGCGCGCCTCGCCCCCGCGCCCGGCCGGAGAGGATGCCCGGCCCGGACGGCTTTTCCCCGCCGGCAATGCCTGCGGGCGTAGCCGTGCCGCGCCGCCATGCGGGTCCCCTTCCGGCCCCGCAACGCGCGCGGGCTTCGGGCGCCGCGCGGCCCGGCGGACCGGTTTCGCGTGGCCGCGCACCGGCGGACGTGCCCGGCCCGGGCCGGCGGAACGGGGCTCCGGACAGCCATCTTGCAAGCGGCTGCAAAAAGGCTGAATTCGGCCGTTGACAACCCTCCCGCCCCCCTTTAGATACCCCGCCACGACACCTGCCCAGGTGGCGGAATTGGTAGACGCGCTGGCTTCAGGTGCCAGTGCCCTAACGGGCGTGGAAGTTCGAGTCTTCTCCTGGGCACCAACTCTCTCGCCGCACTTGCGACGGCGAAGGAGAGGGGAAAAAATGTCAGTTACTCTCTACCAGGGTGACGTGCCGGACGAACTGGACCTTGGTCCGGTCGTGGCGATCGATACAGAGACCATGGGGCTTGTCCCCGGCCGCGACCGGCTTTGCGTGGTGCAGCTCTCCTCCGGAGACGGCAACGCGCATGTGGTGCAGGTCGCGCCGGGCCAGACCGAGGCCCCGAACCTTTCCCGAATGCTCGCGAATCCCGAACAGCTAAAGCTGTTCCATTACGGCCGCTTCGACATTGCCATGCTCGAGCGCGCCTTCGGCGTGCGGGCGGCGCCGGTCTACTGCACGAAGATCGCCTCGAAGCTGGTTCGCACCTATACTGACCGTCACGGACTGAAGAATCTCACCCATGAGCTGATCGGGGTGGACATCTCCAAGGCCCAGCAGTCGAGCGACTGGGGCGCCCCGGAGCTGACGCAAGCACAGCTCGACTATGCCGCGTCGGACGTGCTCTACCTGCACCGCCTGCGCGACGTCCTCGACATCCGGCTGGCACGCGAAGGCCGGACCGGGCTGGCCCGGGCCGCGTTCGACTTCCTGCCCTTCCGGGCGGCGCTCGACCTCGCGGGCTGGCCCGAGACCGACATCTTCGCGCATTGAGGAAGTGAGGCTCCGCGTGGACCAGCAGACTCCCCCACCGGCCCGGGCCGGCCGGCTCGACACCGCCGGGCTCATGGCCGCGGGGCGGCGCGTGCTCACCCTGGAGGGCGAGGCGCTCAGCCGCTTCGCCGGCACGCTCGACGAGAGCTTCGCCCGGGCCGTGGAGCTGATGCTGCGCGCCCGCGGGCGGGTGATCGTGAGCGGCATGGGCAAGTCGGGCCACGTCGCGCGCAAGATCACCGCCACGCTCGCCTCCACCGGCACGCCGGCGCAGTTCGTCCACCCGGCGGAGGCCAGCCACGGCGACCTCGGCATGGTCACACGCTCCGACGTGGTGCTGCTGCTGTCCAATTCGGGCGAGACGACGGAGCTTGCCGACCTCATCGAGCACACCCGCCGCTTCCACATTCCGCTCATCGGGGTGGCGAGCCGGCCGGAAAGCACGCTGCTGCGCGCCGCCGACGTGGCGCTGCATCTGCCGCGCGCCGACGAGGCCTGCCCGAACGGCCTCGCCCCCACCACCTCCACCACCCTCACCATGGCGCTGGGAGACGCGCTGGCCGTGGCGCTGATGGAGACGCGGGACTTCCGCTCGGAGCATTTCCACGTCTTCCATCCGGCCGGGCGGCTGGGCCAGCAGCTTGTCCGGGTGTCGGGCCTGATGCATTCCGGCGAGGACCTGCCGCTGGTCTCCCCCGACACGCCGATGTCCGAGGCGCTCATCGTGATGACGCAGAAGGGCTTCGGCGCGCTCGGCGTGCTGAGCGAGGGCCGGCTGGCCGGGGTGATCACCGACGGTGACCTCCGGCGCAACATGACCGGCCTGCTGGAGCGGCGCGCCGGAGACGTGATGAACCTGCGCCCCACCACGATCAGCCCGGAGAGCTTCGCCGCCGAGGCGATGGGCATCATGAACGCCCGCTCCATCACCACGCTCTTCGTGGTGGGCGAGGACAAGGCGCCGATCGGCATCCTGCACGTGCATGACTGCCTGCGCGCCGGGCTGGGCTGAGGCATGGCCCGCCGCCGGCTCGGCCGATATTCGCGCACGGTCCGCTTCCTGCGAATCGGCCTGCCCCTGCTCGCCATCGCGATGATGAGCTCGGTCTTCCTGATCCAGGAGGATGATTTCGTCGGCGGCATCGAGTTCTCCGCCTCCGACATCCAGGCGCTCGGCGAGGGCCTGCGGCTGACCAACCCGAACTTCTCCGGCACCACAGATGCGGGCGAGCCCTACATGGTGCGCGCCGAATGGGCCCAGCCCGACAGCCCGAACCCCAGCAAGATCACCCTCCACGACCTCACCGCGCAGATCGACCTGGACGGCGGCCGCAAGGTGACGCTGGCGGCGCAGGACGGCGTCATGCGCCCGGATGACCAGCACGTGACATTGACGGGAGCGGTGGAAATGACCACATCGGACGGATATGTCGCCCGGACGGAGCTTGCGGAAGCAGATATCAGCAAGCGCCTCGTGACTGCCCCCGGTAAGGTGAGCGCCAGTGGCCCGCTGGGGTCCATCGAGGCCGGCAGCATGCACATCACCCGCCCCGACGCCGACGGGGAGGCACCAGCCTCGGGCAACGAGATGGTTTTGTTTGGAAACGGTGTCCGGGTCGTATACCGTCCGGCACAACAGAAAGCTCCGTCGGACAAGGAGTGAGGGACGTGACTATGCCCGCTATTCGCCATGTGATGATCGGAGCTGCGGCCTTCGCGGCCTGCCTGATGGCCCAGATCGCCGCCGCCCAGCAGACGACCGGTGGCGGTGCCGCGGCAGGCCCGGCCCCGGCGGCACAGCCCGCGGAGACCACCGGCCTCGGCGGCGCGAACTCGCCCTTCGGCTCGTTCAAGCACGATTCCACCCTGCCCATCGAGATCACCTCCGAGAGCCTGTCGGTGAACCAGGCCACGAAGGTTGCCACCTTCCAGGGCGAGGTCGTGGCCGGCCAGGGCACGATGCGCCTCACCGCGCAGCAGATGGAGATCTTCTACGACGGCACGCCCCAGTCCGGCACCAGCTCGGACACCGGCTCCATCCGCCTGATGAGGGCGACCGGCGACGTGTTCCTCTCCAACGGCTCGGAAGCCGCGAAGGGCAAGTCGGCGGAATACGACGTGGCCAAGGGGGTCATCACCCTCGGCGGCGGCGTCGTGCTCACCCAGGGGGACAACGCGATCAGCGGCGAGAGCCTGTGGATCGACCTGAACTCCGGCGTGGGCGAGATCAAGGGCCGGGTGAAGACCGTCTTCCAGCCCGGCTCGAACAACTGAAGCCGCCTGCGGGGCACAACGCATGGACCAGACCACACTCAAGTCGCCGGGCCCCCGGCTCGAACTCGCCAGTGAGTCGACCGGGCTGCGCGCCATCAGCATCGGCAAGACCTATCGCCGGCGGCCGGTGCTGCGCGACGTGAGCATCACCCTGCAGCGCGGCGAGGTGGTCGGGCTGCTGGGCCCCAACGGCGCCGGCAAGACCACCTGCTTCTACGCCATCACCGGGCTGGTGACGCCCGAGGCCGGCACCATCACGGTGGACGGCCAGGACGTGACCATGCTGCCGATGTACCGCCGGGCGCAGCGCGGGCTGGGCTATCTGCCGCAGGAGGCCTCCATCTTCCGCGGCCTCACGGTGGAGGAGAACATCAACGCCGTGCTGGAGATGACCGAGCGCGACCGCGGCCGGCGCAAGAATCAGCTCGACGAACTGCTTACCGAATTCGCCATCACCCACCTGCGCCGCACTCCGGCCTCCGCCCTCTCCGGCGGCGAGCGGCGGCGCGTGGAAATCGCCCGCTGCCTGGCCGGACGGCCCTCCTACATCCTGCTCGACGAGCCCTTCGCCGGCGTCGATCCCATCGCCGTGGGCGACATCCGGGAACTTGTCTCGCTTTTGAAGCACCGCGGAATTGGGGTCTTGATTACTGATCACAATGTGCGGGAAACTCTTGGGATTATCGACCGGGCATATATCTTGCATGGTGGAACCGTGCTGATGAGTGGCTCGCCGCGCGAAGTTGTCGACGACAGCAACGTACGCCGGGTGTATCTGGGCGAAAGTTTCCGCTTCTGACCGGGTCCCGGCTCGCGCGGGAGCGCAGGCAAAGGGTGGGCGATGGGCCTCGGGCAGAGACTGGAACTGCGTCAGACGACACAGCTGGTCATGACGCCGCAACTGCAGCAGGCGATCCGTCTGCTGCAGATGTCCAGCATCGACCTCGGCGCCTTCGTGGCCGAGGAGGTGGAGAAGAACCCCATCCTCGAGATCGAGAGCGCAGAGGGCAGCGCCCCGGCCCCGGCGCCCCCCCCCGAACCCCGGCTTGAGGACCGCCTGCGCGACGCGGCCCCCGGGGAGGCGGAAGCCGATCTCGATGCCGCGCGCGAGTCCCTCTACGACGAGGCGGTGGCGGATTCCCAGGCCGCCTGGGCCGGGCTCGGCGGCAGCGGCCCCGGCGCGGGCCCCGGTGGCGGCTATGGCGCCGAGGGCGCGGACCCGGGCGACACCCTCTCCGAATCCCCCTCCCTGCGCGCGCATCTGGCCGCGCAGATCGGGCTGAGCCAGGCCGCGAAGGACATCCGCGCCGTCGCACTCTTCCTCGTGGACGAGCTGGACGACGCCGGCTACCTCTCCCGCCCGCTGCCGGAGATCGGCGACCAGCTCGGCGCCGGGGAGCGCCTGCTGCAGGACGCCCTCGCGCTGCTGCAATCCTGCGAACCGCTGGGGGTGGGCGCCCGCTCGCTGGGCGAATGCCTGGCGCTGCAACTGCGCGAGCGCGACCGGCTGGACCCCGCGATGCAGGTGGTGCTGGAGAACCTGGACCTGCTGGCCTCCGGCAAGTTCGCCCGGCTGGCGGAGATCGCCGGGCTGGAGCCGGAGGACCTGCCCGAGATCGTCGCCGAGATCCGCGCGCTGGACCCGCGGCCCGGCCACGCCTTCGGCCATTTCGACGTGCAGACCGTGATCCCGGACGTGCATGTGCGCCGCAACGGGCTGGGCGCCTGGAGCCTGGAGCTCAACGCCGAGGCCCTGCCCCGGGTGCTGGTGAACAACATCTACGCCACCCGCGTGGCCGCCAGCGGGGCCCAGGCCACGGCCTTCATCTCCGAGTGCCGCTCCAACGCCTCCTGGCTGGTCAAGACGCTGGAAAGCCGGGCGCGCACCATCCTCAGGGTCGCCACCGAGATCACCCGCCACCAGGAGGCCTTCTTCGACATCGGCGTGGCCGGGCTGCGCCCGCTCACCCTGCGCGAGGTGGCCGAAGCGGTGGGCATGCACGAGTCCACAATTTCGCGTGTGACGTCGGGGAAATACCTGTCCTGTGAACGCGGTCTTTTCGAATTGCGCTATTTCTTCTCCCAGGGGCTCGCGTCCAGCGATGGCGGCGCGGCCCTGTCCGCCACCGCCATCCGGGAGCGTATCCGCCGGATGATCGAGCAGGAGGACCCCGCACGGATCCTCTCCGACGACACGCTCGTCGACCTGCTGCAGAAGGATGGCGTCGATATTGCGCGGCGCACCGTCGCGAAATATCGTGAGGGGCTGAACATCCCGTCGTCGGTGAAACGACGACGGCTCAAAGCGGGGCTCATCGCGAGATGAACCCGTGTGCGGCGCTTCGGAGAGTCACTCCGTGGTTGCGGTTGACTCTCGGGGGGGCTGTCCTTAGGTTCCGCGCGCCGCGTGGGACCGCCACTCCGGCACCGGGTATCCCCGGATGCCGGTCAAGAAGGGAGAGATCATGCGCATTCAGATCCATGGGAAACAGCTCGACGTGGGCGACGCCCTGCGAACGCATGTCGAGGAAAACCTCACCGAGGCGGTGTCGAAATATGCCGAACGCCCGGTCGAGGCCGTTGTGACCTTCTCGCGTGATCGACACGAGTTCGTCTGCGATGCATCGGTGCACATCTCCACCGGGCTCACCTCGCAGGCAAAGAACCGGGCGACCGACATCTACGCGGCCTTCGACGGCTGCACCGCGCGCATGGAAAAGCAGCTGCGCCGCTACAAGCGCCGGCTGAAGAACCACCACCCGGAGCGCAACGGAGATGCGCTCCCGGCCCTCGACGCCGCCTACAGCGTGCTGGCCGGCGGGGATGACGAGGCGGACGAGCCCGATACGCTCCAGCCCATCATCGTGGCCGAGACCAAGACCACCATCCGCTCACTCTCCGTGGGCGAGGCCGTGATGCAGATGGAGATTGCGGATGCCCCGATGCTGGTCTTCCGCAACCACAAGCATGGCGGCGTGAATGTCGTCTACCGTCGGGACGACGGCAATATCGGCTGGATCGATCCCAGGAACCTGCCGACCGTCTGACCCGCGCTGCCGCGGGCCGCACAATACGGAGCCGACATGGAGCTATCCGACCTCATCTCACCCGAAGCGGTATTCGGGAACCTCAAGGCCACCAGCAAGAAGCGGGTGCTGCAGGAGCTCGGCTCCTTCGCGGCGAACTTCTACGGCCTTGCCGAATCCGCCGTGTTCGCCGCACTGCTGGAGCGTGAACAGCTCGGGCCCACCGGAATGGGCCAGGGCGTCGCCATCCCGCATGCGCGTCTCGAGGGTCTGACCAAGGTTGTCGGCGTGTTCGCGAAACTGGCAAAGCCCGTCGACTACGAGTCGGTCGACGGGCAGCCGGTGGATCTCGTGTTCATGCTGCTGGCCCCCGAAGACGCGGGCGCCGACCACCTGAAGGCGCTGGCGCGGGTCTCCCGCGTGATGCGCGCAGAGACTGTGCGCGACAAGCTGCGCTCGACGGAGGACGCCTCCGCCCTCTACGCCATCCTCACCGAACCGGCGGCCTCCCAGGCCGCCTGAGCCGGCAGGCCGCCCGAGGCATCGGGCCAATGCCGGCACCCCGCTCCGGAAAGCCCCGCCGCCGCGCGGGGCTTTCTGCGTCCCGGGCAACCGATCGGCGTCGCGTCGCGCGGCCCGCCCGGCGCGCTGCGTGACGCCAACCGGGGAGATCCACCAGGGCGTGCCGTTCGCATCGCGCAGGCGGCCGCGCCGCGCGTCATCGGGCTGGAGCTTCCGGGCGGCCGGCTCGGTGCCGACGGCGGCGAAGGCGCGGGCCTGCACCGCCTCCGGGTCGGTCACGTCGGGATGCAGATGTGCCTCCGGCACGCCCGGCATCACCGGGCTGTCGCCGATGTGCCGCTCGGCGGGATGCCCCCTCCCCGTCGCGGAAACCACGCAGCATCCGTGTCGACGGCGCGCGCGGCGAAATCCGGAGTTGCCTGCGCGTCCGCCATCAGCAGGTCGGGGCAGAGGTCGGGGGCGTACATCGCTGGCTCCTCCGCGCGCGCCATGCTGCGCGGGGCCGGAGAAGCGGCGGGACGGGCCGGCCCCGCTGCGGGGGCCGGCGCCGGGGTGTCAGGATTCGTAGCCGTTGCGCTGGTGCCAGCCGTAGGCGTCGCGGATCATGTGCTCCAGCGTCGAGCGGTCCGGCGACCAGCCGAGCATCTCGCCCGCCTTCACCGAGCCGCTCACCAGCGTCACCGCGTCGCCGATGCGGCGGGGCCCGGTGTTGGCGGGCACGTCGCGCTCCAGCACCTTCTCCGCCGCCTCGATCACCTCGCGCACCGAGTAGCCGGAGCCGGTGCCCAGGTTGAACACCTCGCTCTCCTTGCCGGCCAGCAGCCAGTCCATGCCGCGCAGATGGGCGTCCACCAGGTCCATCACATGCACGTAGTCGCGGATGCAGGTGCCGTCGCGGGTGGGGTAGTCATCCCCGTGCACGGTGAGGGCTGCGCGCCGGCCGAGGGCGGCGAAGATCACCAGCGGAATGAGATGGGTCTCGGGGTTGTGGAACTCGCCGATCTCGGATTCCGGGTCGGCGCCGGCCACGTTGAAATAGCGGAAGCGGACGGACTTCAGCCCGTGCGCCATCTCGTAATCGCGCAGCATGTCCTCCACCGCGCGCTTGGAGGCGCCGTAGGAGTTCAGCGGCATCTGCTGGCTCTCCTCGGTCAGCACCACGCCGTCCTGCTCGCCATAGGTGGCGCAGGTGGAGGAGAACACGATCTTGTCCACCCCCGCCGCCAGCATGGCGTCGAGCAGGTTCATCGAGCCCATCACGTTGTTGTGCCAGTAGCGGCCGGGATGGGAGGTGGCCTCGCCCACGCTGGAGAGCGCGCCGAAATGCATCACCGCATCGGGCTTGTGCTCGGCGAACACCTCGTCCAGCCGACCCCTGTCATTGAGATCCCCTATTTCCAGGGGGCCGAACTTCACCGCGTCGCGCCAGCCCGTCACCAGGCTGTCGTATGTAACAGGGATGTGCCCAGCGCGGTGAAGCGCCTTGCAGGCGTGCGAGCCGATATAGCCAGCACCGCCAGTCACAAGAACTTTGGCCATGTAAATAGGGTCTCCGGTCTTTTCAGGGGTCGGTCAGGAAGGAAGGACGAAGGAAGATCAGGCGCGCCGGGCGGCACTGGTGGCCGCCAGGACATCCTTGAGGAAGGAAGCGAATTCGGACGCGAGGTCAGGCCGCTCCAGCGCGAAGGCGACGGTGGCCTGCAGGAAGCCGGACTTGGAGCCGCAATCGTAGCGCTGCCCGCGGAAGCGGAAGCCGCGCACCGGGCCGCCGATGGCGATCTCGGTTGCGATGGCGTCGGTGAGCTGGACCTCGCCGCCTGCGCCGGTCTTCATCTCGTGGAGATGGTTCATCACGTTGGGCGACAGGATGTAGCGCCCGATCACCGCGAGGCGCGAGGGCGCCTTGTCCGCGTCCGGCTTCTCCACCATGCCGCGGGCGGTCACGATGTTGCCCTCCTCGGACTCCACGTCGAGCACGCCGTAGGACGAGACCTTCTCGCGCGCCACTTCCATGGTGGCGACCATGGAGCCGCCATCGCTCTGCTCATAGGCGTCGATCATCTGGGCGAGGCAGCCGCGCTCCGCGGAGATCACGTCATCGGGCAGCAGCACGGCGAAGGGCTCGTCGCCGATCAGCCGGCGGGCGCACCACACCGCGTGGCCGAGGCCGAGCGGCTCCTTCTGGCGGACATAGGCGATGGCGCCGCTGTCCATGTCGGTCTGCTTCAGGGCGTTGAGCAGGTCGGTCTTGCCCTTTGCCTTCAGGCTCTTCTCCAGCTCGGGCGCGCTGTCGAAGTAATCCTCGAGCGCGGACTTGCCGCGCGAGGTCACGAAGATGAATTCCTTGATGCCGGCCTCACGGGCCTCGTCGATCGCGTACTGGATCAGCGGCCGGTCGACCAGGGTCAGGATTTCTTTCGGAATGGACTTCGTGGCCGGGAGAAACCGGGTGCCGAGCCCCGCGACGGGGAAAACCGCCTTTGTAACCTTCCGAGTCATTTTCATTCTCTTTCTGTTTGCCGACGGGCCAGTCCCCCCGCGGGGGCGGCGCCACCTTGCGTACCGAATGCCCGCATCGCTGCCAGTTGCACGGCACCAGAGCAGACATAGGCTAAAAAAACACTCAACTTCATCGTACTATACTTGTGTCGATCCACCTATCCGGGGCCATCACGCGGTGCGACGGGCTGCCCTCGAGCCTCCCGTCCAGACTGCGCAGACCGCCCCGGGGCCGGGTCGTCTCCGCTGCATTCCTGTCCTTTCCTCCCTGCCCGGACCTTCTGGTGTGTCCGGGTTCGTCTGCCTTGTGAACCGCCCGCTGCCGCGGCCGGTTCCGTCACGCTCAGCCGCGCCGCGCCAGGATCGCCTCCAGCCGGGCCACATCCACCGGGTTGTTGAGCTCCCAGAACTCGGCGCCGCGGGCATCCACTTCCACGCAGGCGACCTTCACGCCGCGCTCCATGAAGCGCAGCTGCTCCAGCCCTTCCCAGCGCTCCAGCGCCCCCTCCGGCCAGCCGGCGTAGGAGGCCAGCGCCGCGGGGCGGTAGGCATAGACGCCGACATGGTGGAACACCGGCACCGTCTCGCCCTCCGCGAAGTCCCGGCCCGTGTAGGGCAGCACCTCCTTGGAGAAGTAGAGCGCGTCGCCTGCGGCATCGAACACCGCGGTGGTGCCGCCCACGCGGCCGGCGCGGCGGTCCTCGCGGAAGCTCTCCAGCGTGGTGCGGTCACAGCGCAGCACCGGTGTGGCGACCGCGGCCTGCGGATGGGCGGCCATCGCCTCCACCAGCGCCTCGATGAACCACGGCGGGGTGAGCGGGGCATCGCCCTGCAGGTTCACCACCACGTCCCAGTCCCTGCCCAGCACGTCGAGCGCCGCTGCGCAGCGCTCGGTGCCGTTGCGGCAGGTCTCCGGGGTCATCACCACCTCGGCGCCGAAGGCTTCGGCGGCGGTGCGGATGCGGTCGTCGTCGGTGGCGACGACGACACGCGTGATGCCGGGGACGGACCTTCCCGCCTCCCAGCTGCGCTGGACCAGGCTCTTTTCCACCCCGTCCGGGCCCCGGAGCCCCACGAGGGGCTTGCCGGGGTACCGGGTGGAGGCATAGCGCGCCGGGATGACGATCAGGGTCTTCACGGGATCAGCCCTCGGCGAGGCTCACGCCCGGGGCATAGGCGATGAAGAACGGGTTCTCGTAGATCGGCTTGCCGTAGGTGAGCGGGGTGTGATCGTCGAAGCGCACCACCTGGCCGCCGGCGCCGAGCAGCACGGCATGGGCCGCGCCGGTGTCCCATTCCATCGTCCGGCCGAGGCGCGGGTAGAGATCGGCCTCGCCCGCCGCGATCAGGCAGAACTTCAGCGAGGAGCCGGCGGAGAGGAAATCGCCCACCGGGTATTTCGCGATATAGGTGTCGGTCGCCGCGTCGCGGTGCGACTTGGAGGCGACGACGCGCAGTTTCTCGCCGGGGGTGGCGACCTTCAGCGGCCGGGTCTCGCCCACGGTGGCGGGGTCCAGCGCGCCGGTTTCCTCAACGGTCTGGCCGGAGGCATCGGTCCAGAACATGCGGTTCTTCGCCGGGGCGTAGACCACGCCGCGGGTGGGCACGCCATTCTCGATCAGCGCGATGTTCACGGTGAAATCGCCGCGGCGCTGCACGAATTCCTTGGTGCCGTCGAGCGGGTCGATCAGGAAGAAGGTGGTGAGGCCGGTCTGCGAATGGCTGGCGGCCTGCTCCTCGGTCACGAGGGGGATGTCGGGAAAGGCTTCGGTCAGGCCGGCGGAGATCAGCTTGTCGGCGGCCTCGTCGGCCGCGGTGACCGGGCTGTCGTCGCTCTTGGCGCGGACGTCGAAATCGGGCGAATGGTAGACCTCCATGATGGCCGCGCCGGCCTCCAGCGCAAGGCGGCGGCTGATCTCGCAGATCTTTTCATAGTCCATTCGGCAGTCCTTTCTGTGGCGGGCGCCTGTGCACCCCGGTCGATGGTCGATATCGGGCGCAGGGGCGCCCCGGGAAAGAGGTCGCATCGGGCGAGAATGCGCCCGATCCGCGAGAATGCGTCATGTGCTCCGGTCCGTCGACGACGCGCAATGCGCACCGGTTTCGTCGCCTGTGTTGCACCCGCGGGCAGACTAAGCCGACAATCGTACGGGTTGCAACGACGCGATTGCACTCGCTTGACGTTATGTCACTCCGGGTGGTCCCCCAGGGTCGCCCAGCCGTCGGCGGAGATGCCGCGGAACCTCTCGGAGAGAAAATCTATGAATGCCCGCAGCTTGGGCTGCGGAAAGCGGCCCGGCGGGTAGATGGCGTAGATGCCCAGTTGCTGCGGCATCAGGTCCGGCAGCAGCCGCACCAGGCCGTTCGCCTCCGGCGTGCCGGAGAGGAAAAAGCTCGGGACCATTACGATCCCCAGCCCCCGGCGCGCCGCGGCGAGCAGCGCGTCGCCGTTGTTGGCCGAGAGCCGCCCACCGGCGCGGATGTCCCGGTCCTCGCCGTTGCCATTGGTCACCCGCCAGAAATTGCCGGTGGCCAGGTTCGAGTAATGCAGCAGCATGTGGCCGGAGAGGTCATCGATCGAGGCGGGATTGCCCACCCGGTCGATGTACTCCTGCGAGGCCAGCAGCATCTGGTCGGTCTCCGCCAGCTTCTTCGCGCGCAGCGAGCTGTCGGGAAGCGTGCCGATGCGGATGGCGACGTCGAACCCTTCCGCCACCAGTTCCACGAACCGGTCATCGAGCACCATGTGCACGGAGACATCCGGATAATCGGCCAGGAAATCCGCGACGACGGGGCTGAGGTGATGCACCCCGAAACTCACCGGCGCGGACACCCGCAGCTCCCCCTTCGGCTCCGACTGCATGGAGGAGACCATCGCATCGGCCTCCGTCGCATCCGCGAGCACGCGGCTGGCGCGGTCGTAATAGGCGAGACCGATCTCCGTGGGGCTCACCCGGCGGGTGGTGCGGTTCAGCAGCCGGGCACCGAGCCGGACCTCCAGCGCCGAGACATGCTTGGACACCGCCGATTTCGACAGGCCCATCTTGCGGGCCGCCTCGGTGAAACCGCCCTGGTCGACCACCCGCAGAAAGGCTTCCATTTCGGTCAGTCGGTCCACTGGGGACTCCCGGTGCATTGTTTCCAGTCAGTGCATACACACGCCCGGCAGCCCGGAACTGTCAATAGCAGCCACCGGCGAATCGCCCGGTTTTGCAGCACCCGTCGCTCAGCCGCCGCAGCGGGCGAGCTGGCTGCGGTAGCGCGCCGCCTGGCCGTTCACCTGGGCCGCGACATCGCGCAGCCACTTCTTGTCGCGCCATCGGCCGCGCTGAAAGCCGGCGTGGCCCTCGTGATAGGCGAGGTAGTGGCTATAGGCGTCCGAGGGGCTGAGGCCGATCACCTTGGTGGAGCGATTCGTGTACCAGCCGACGAAATCGGCCGCGTCGCGGAAATCGTCGCGGTCCGCCCAGGAATTGCCGGTGGACTCGCGGTACCAGTCCCAGGTGCCGTCGATGGCCTGGGCATAGCCGTAGGCGCTGCTGACCCGGCCGGTGGGCACGCCGAGGAAATAGGTGCGCGGGGTGCGGGCATCGGCGCGGAAACTCGACTCGCGCCAGATGATGGCGAAGAGCACTTCGGGCGGGGTGCCCCAGCGCTGCTGCGTGCGCTTGGCGGCCTGATACCAGTCCGGCTGCTCACGGATGATGACGCAGGCATCCTCGGTGTTGCTGACCCCCGGGCGGGAGGTCGAGGAACATGAGCCCAGTGCCAAGGCCACCAGGAGAAAAAGGATACGCCGGATTCCCGGTCTGCCGAACTGCCTCAACATGGGCGGCACCATATCCGATTTTTCCGGTTTTGTAACCTCTTCGGGGCAATCCTTCACAGAAGGAAGGCGAGCATCGAGGGGATGGCCGCCACGGACAGCAGCGTCGAGACCACCACCATGCCGGCAACCGAGTCCGGCTGGGTGTTGTAGCGCGCCGCGAGCAGGTAGGAGCTGACGGCCACGGGCATGGTCATCTGCAGCAGGAAGGCCCCGCCGGCGGCGCCCCAGCCCAGCCCGAAGGCGGTGATCAGCGCCACGCTCACCGCGGTTCCGATCGCCAGCTTGAGCACCGACACCCCGAGGGCGAGGCCCACGTCGCGCGCCGAGAGCCGGGCGATGGCCACGCCGAGGGTGATGAGCATGAGCGGGATGGAGATCTGCCCGAGCAGCGTCAGCGTGTTCATCGCCCAGGCCGGCGGGTCATAGTCGAAGTAGAGCGCGAGGCCGCCGAGCACGGCGCCGTAGACCATCGGCTGGCGCAGCATCTCGCGCGAGCCCTCCCCCGACACCAGCCACACGCCGAGGCTGAAGTTCAGGATGATCATCACCGCGAAGACCACCAGCGCATAGGCGAGCCCGGTCTCGCCATAGGCGAAGAGAATCACCGGCAGGCCGATGTTCCCGGTGTTTCCGAAGATGATCGGCGAGAGCATGGCCCGGATGTCGAGCCCGAAGAGCCGGCACAGGCCGTAGCTCAGCACCGCCACGGCCGCGTAGCCCACCAGCGCCGCCACCGCGAGATCGCGCAGCGCGGCGTGGTCCACCTCCGCGCGCGCGAGCGCGGTGAAGATCAGGCAGGGCATGCCGAGGGTCATCGCCAGGCGCGAGACGAAGGCGAGATCGTAGCCCAGGCGCATCCGCACCCAGACGTATCCGCAGCCGGCAAGAAAGAACACCGGGGCGACGACGCCCAGCACCTTGACGAGTATATCCATGAGGCCCTCCTGCGCCGAGCGCTAGCACTTGCGCGAGAGGATGTCAGCAGGTACGGTCAGACTGTTGTGTCCAGGCCCCGGCAACCCTTGTTGCCGGGGCCATTTCAGTTTAGATGGGAAGCATGTTACGCGCAGCAGCCAAATTCTCGATCGGTCAGGTGGTCCGCCACCGGTTCCACCCCTTCCGCGGGGTGGTCTTTGACGTGGATCCGGTGTTCGACAACACCGAGGAATGGTGGCTGTCGATTCCCGAGCAGCACCGCCCTGACCGGGACCAGCCCTTCTATCACCTTCTCGCGGAAAACGAGACCAGCTACTACGTGGCCTATGTCTCGGAGCAGAACCTGCTGGAGGACGACAGCGGCGAGCCGGTCGACCATCCGGAAGTGACCGAGATGTTCGGCGCCCTCAGCGGCAGCCGCTACGCGGTCGAGGTGCCCCGGCACTGACCCCACGCGCGCCGAGCCGACCCCACACCCCGGCCGGTGACGGCGCGGGGTGTCTTCGTCTGCGCGAGACCCCTGACCGGCCAGCGCCTCGGGGGGCATCGAGCCCCCGCTCGGCGCTCGCCGGCCCTGCGGGACCGGCCCGCGGCGTCACCGGCAGCGCGGGACCGGAGGCGGGCAAGCACATGGCGATGCCGGACACTGCCGCGGTGCGCGCTCGACCTGCCGCAGGTCTGTCACCCGAAGTGCCGAGGAAGACCCGGGCAGGCGCGAGGCGCCCGATGCTCCCTGCGGCGCCACAAGCCTGAGCCCCACCCCGGGGAGAGGAGCAGCGCCCTGCCGACCGTTTCCGGGAGAGCCTGCCGCAGCCGGGCAAGACGTCCGAAAGCCGTGGCACCCTCCCCGATGGCCGCGCCCGCGGGGCGGGGCGGCGCGCCGACGCCCCGCCGGCCCGGTTCAGAAGCCCAGCGCGCAGCCGTCCTTGCGGGGATCGGAGGCGCCGAGGAGGATGCCGCGCGCCCGGTCGATCAGGATCGCCTGCGCGCCGCCCAGCGGGATGCCGGGGATGCCGACGGCATGGCCCATTCCGGTGAGCGTGCCGCGCACAGCGTCGGAATAGCCGCGCTCCAGGCCCAGAACGCCGTCATCGGTGAAACTGCGCGGGCCGTCGATGGCCTGCTGCGGGTGCATGCCGAAATCGACCATGTTGGTCAGCATGCGCACGTGGCCGGCGGGCTGGTAGGCGCCGCCCATCACGCCGAAGGGCATCAGCACCTCGCCGTCCTTGCGCAGCATGGCCGGGATGATGGTGTGCATCGGGCGCTTGCCCCCCGCGAGCTCGTTCGGGTGGCCCTCCACCAGGCTGAAGCCCGCGCCGCGGTTCTGGAAATTCACCCCGAAGCGGGCGGAGGCGAGGCCGGAGCCGAAGCTGTGGTAGACCGAGTAGATCAGCGACACCACCATACGGTCCGCATCCACCACGCTGAGGTAGACCGTGTCCTTGTGCACCTGCTCGGAAAGCGCCGCCGGCGCGGCCATCGCGCGCTCCGGGTCGATCAGCGCGGCGAGGCGGGCGGCGGTGTCGTCCGCGAGCATGTGGGCGAGGCGCAGCTCCACCCGGCCCGGATCGGCGATGAACCGGTTGCGCGCGTCATAGGCGAGCTTGGCCGCCTCGGTCTCAAGATGCGCGCGCGCGGCGCCGAAGGGCTCCAGCGCGGCGATGTCGAAATGCGACAGGATCTTCGCCATCAGGATGGCGGTGGCACCCTGCCCGTTCGGCGGCAGCTCCAGCAGCTCCATGCCGCGGTACATGCCGGAGACGGGCGTGACGTAATCGCAGGCGGTGGCGGCGAAATCCTCCAGCGTGTGCACGCCGCCGCAGGCGCGCAGCGAGGCGACCATGTCCTCGGCCACCTCCCCCTCGTAGAACCCGGCGCGGCCCTGCGCGGCCACCCGGCGCAGCACCTCGGCCTGGCCCGGCGCGCGGAAGATCTCGCCGGCGCGCGGGGCCCGCCCGTCGATCAGGTAGAAGCCGCGCGCATCGCCCGAGAGATCCCCGGCATCCTCCGCCCAATCGCGGGCCACGCGGGGGGCCACCGGAACCCCGGCCTCGGCGTAGCGGATGGCCGGGGCGAGCACGGCGTCCAGCCCCAGGCGGCCATGATCGGCGGAGAGCCGGCAGAACCCGTCGATGGCGCCGGGAACGGTGACCGCATCCGCCGCATGCAGCGGCACCGCCGAGAGGCCGCGGGCGCGCATCGCCGCGGCGCTCTGCGCGGCCGGCGCGCGGCCGGAAGCGTTGAGCCCGATCACCTCGCGGCCGGGCCCGGGCTGGACGAGGGCGAAGCAATCCCCGCCGATGCCGGTCATCTGCGGTTCGCACAGGCCCAGCAGCACTGCCGCGCCGATGGCCGCGTCCACCGCGTTGCCGCCCTGCTCCATCAGCTTCACCGCCGTGGCGGCGGCAAGCGGGTGCGAGGTGGCGCACATGCCGCCGGCGGAAATGACCGTCGAGCGGCCGGGCATCTGGAAATCGCGCGTCGTCATGGAACCTCCCGAACCTGTTGCCTCATCCTCTTAGACAGTTTGTCCCGGCCGGGCCAGAGCCGGGAGCTGCGCGAGATAGACCCTTGTCAGCCGGGCCGCGGCACCGCATGCTCTGCGTCATGAACATCGTGAACGGCACTGCTTTCGGAACCGACGGTCGCAGCTACGATCAGGTGACCTTCCACCGCACGGAGCTCAGCGCGATCCTGCAGGTCTATGGCCGCATGGTCGCGGCCGGTGTCTGCAAGGATTACGGGATCTCGCACCTGCGGGATTGCGCGATCTTCTGCATGTTCCGCCGCACCGCCGAAACCCCGCTCTACCGGGTGGAGAAGCACCCGCGCCTGGCCGAGAAGCAGGGCATGTACCGGGTGCTGGGCATGGACGGACGCATCCTCAAGCGCGGGCAGGACCTGAAGGTCGTGCTGCAGGTGGTCGAGCGCAAGCTCATCCGCATCGTGAAGGACTGAGCGCCGGGGCGGAGGCTGCTTCCGCCGGCGGATCAGGACCGGGGCGCCGTCCACACGCAGGGCCGCATGACGCTCCGGGCCCCGCACCCGGCCGTCCCGAACCACCTGCCAGGCAAGTGCCCATTGATCCCGGCCCCCCGCCGGACCTTTGAGCATCGAGTGTCACGTCCCGCCCGGGCACAGGCTGCCGCCAGATCACGCTGCCATCGGACACGCACCGGGACCCGTTGAGCCGCGGCGCGCGGGCCCCTCCTCGGCGCCCCGCCGGAACCGGCGCAGGCGCGTGTCAGCCGCCGGGGCGGCGCGCGCCGGGGGCGGAGCGGGCGCGAAGCTCCGCGATCATCGCGTCCAGCCCCTCACCGAGGTCGATGCCGACGGCCACCCGCTCCCCCCGCCACTCCGTCATCGCGGAGACCAGCGCCGCGAGGCCGGGCCGGCCCTCGCCCGTCACGAAGACGGGGGAGCCGGAGGCGCCGAAGTTCACGTCGCAGCTCAGCAGAAGCAGCCGGTGATCGCGCGAGAGCACATGGCAGGGCTCCTGCAGCGAGGCCACCTCGGAGCGCGCCCGGGCGTAGGAAACCAGCGCCACCGGCTCGGATATCCGCGGACAGGGCGCGCGCGCGAAGGGAATGGCCGCGCTCTCGGCCACCGGGGCCTCCAGCAGGAGCAGCGCCACGTCGGCGGCGAGGCGGCGGTGCTGGTCCGTATCCGCGGGATCGTAGCCGGGCGCGAGCACGTAGTCGCGCACCCGGGCATGCGCGCGCATCTCGCCCTTCCGCCAGCCGGCGAGGAAATGCACGCTCTCCGGCGGCACCGGCCTGCCGGTGCGCGGGAAGAACAGGCAATGCCCGGCCGTCACCACCAGGTCCGGCGCGATGAGCGTGCCGGTGCAGAAGCCGCTGCCGGCCACGTTCACCCGGCCCACCCCGGCCCAGGGCCAGGCCTCCTCCGCGGTGAGCAGGCGGTGCAGGTCGGCATCGCCCGGCCGCACCCCGGGCGCGCGCGCCACCACAGGCACCGTCGCGTCCTCCGCAAGGGCGGACGACAGCACGCAGGCCGCGAGCAGCAGCGCGGGCCCGACGGACCCGAAGCGGAGAATCGAGTGGCGCATCCGCGCAGTATGCGCCGATGCGGGCCACCTGCCTACGCCGGCCACGCCGCGACGCACGACTATTGCACTCCGCCCCCCCGGGGTGCGCCACGCCGGCCAACGCACCTGCTGCGCCACGCCTTCAGGACGGGCTGCTGTCGCGCCCCGGGTTCAGAATGCGCGTCAGTCGCGCCGCCGGCGAAGAGCGCGCGGCCGGTGCATCACCCGCCGACAGGGCACGTCTGGTGCACCGCGCACCGATATAGCCCTTCTGTCGCGCCATTTGCCGATTCAGCCCCTCTGCTGCGCCGCGTACCCGACAGAGCCCTTCTGTTGCGCCACTTGCCGACAAGGCACGTCTGTTGCGCCACTTGCCGACAAGGCACGTCTGTTGCGCCTCCTACCCGACAGGGCGCATCTGGTGCGCCGCGGCGGCGGCAGTGTCGAACGCCTCCAGCCCGTTCGGGCAGGGCCCGCCCGTCGCCCAGTCCAGCAGTTCCGCGGTGTGGACCACCGGGATGCCGGTGCCCGAGCGCAGCTGCATCATGCAGCCGATGTTGCCGGCGGCGATCACCTGCGGGCCCGTGGCTTCCAGCGTGGCGAGCTTGCGCGCCTTCAGCTCGGCGGAGATCTTCGGCTGCATCAGGTTGTAGGTGCCGGCGGAGCCGCAGCACAGATGCGCGTCCGCCGGCTCCACCACCTCGAAACCGGCGGCCTTCAGCAGGGCCTTCGGCGCCGCGGTCACCTTCTGGCCGTGCTGCAGCGAGCAGGCGGCGTGATAGGCCACGCGCAGCCGCGGCGCCTGCCCCTCCAGCCCCAGTTGCGCCACCAGTTCCGTCACGTCCCGGGCCAAGGCGGCCACTTCGGCGGCGTCGGCGGCCAGGTCGCTGCCGGCGAACATGTGGCCGTAGTCCTTCACCGTGGTGCCGCAGCCGGAGGTGTTGATCACCACCGCGTCCAGCCCGGCGCCGCGCTTCTCCGCCATCCAGGCGCGGATGTTGCGCGCGGCCTGGGCATGGCTGTCATCGGTCTTGCCCATGTGATGGGTGAGCGCGCCGCAGCAGCCCATGCCGCGGGCGATCACCACCTCCACCCCCAGCCGGGTGAGCAGGCGGATGGTGGCGGTGTTGATCCCGGTGTCGAGTGCGCGCTGCGCGCAGCCGGTGAGCAGCGCCACCCGGGCGCGGCGGGGGCCTTCGGCCGGGAACACCTGCGGGTCGTCCAGCCGCGAGACCGGCGGCACGCGGGCCGGGGCGAAGCGCACCATGGCGCCCAGCGTCTCCGGCAGCAGGCCGGCAAAGGGCCGGGCCAGTTTCGCGCCCAGCAGCGCGAGGCGGAAGCGCCCCGGGTAGGGCAGGACCTTCGCCAGCGTCCAGCGGATGGCGCGGTCCATGAAGGGGCGGCGGTAGGTTTTCTCGATGTGTTCGCGGGCGTGGTCCACCAGATGCATGTAGTGCACGCCGGAGGGGCAGGTGGTCATGCAGGCGAGGCAGGAGAGGCAGCGGTCGATGTGCTTCACTGTCTTCTCGTCGGCGGGGCGGCCGCTCTCCAGCATGTCCTTGATGAGGTAGATGCGGCCGCGCGGGCTGTCGAGCTCGTCGCCCAGCACCTGGTAGGTGGGGCAGGTGGCGGTGCAGAAGCCGCAATGCACGCAGGAGCGCAGGATGCGGTTCGAGCGGGCGATGGCGGGGTCCGCGAGCTGGGTCTCGGTGAAACTGGTCTGCATCAGCCCATCCGTCCGGGGTTGAGGATGCCGCGCGGGTCGAAGCGCGCGCGCAAGGCTTTCGAAATGGCGGCGATGGCGGGGGCCTCGGGCTGGAAGGCGCCGAGGGCGCGGCGGGTCTCCGGGCCCGCGCGCAGCAGCGTGGCATGGCCGGGGCCCGCGAGGGCGGGGCGCAGGTCCGTGCCCTCGGGCGCCAGCGCCCAGAGCAGGCCGCCGCCCCAGTCGAACACGATCTCCCCTGCCCCGGCGGCGCGCAGCCGCGCGGCGAGGGCGGGCCCGTCGGAGGGGCGCACGGAGAGGCGCCAGAGGTCGCCCGGCCTGCCGGCCGCCCAGGCGAGGTCGCGAAACCCCTCGAAGGCGGCGCGGGCGGGCCCGGCCTCCACGATCTCTGCGCTCACGCCGCACCGTGTCTTCAGCAGCGCGGCAAGCTTGCCCGCCCGCACCTTCAGCGCGTCGGCGAAGCCTTCGAGGCGGATCCAGGTCTCGGCCGGGCCGGAGAGGTGGACGAGCCCGTTCGCCTCGCAGGGCGAGCCGAGCGCCACGGTCATCGCCGCCACCGCGCCCGCGTCATCGAGCCCCCCGATGCGCAGGGCAAGGCAGGTCTCCGGCCGGGGCAGCACCTTGAAGGCCACCTCGGTGAGCACGCCCAGCGTGCCGTGGCTGCCGGCCAGCAGCTTCACCAGGTCGTAGCCGGTGACGTTCTTCATCACCCGCCCGCCGTTGCGGATCACCGCGCCGGCGCCATTCACGAAGCGGATGCCGATCAGGCTGTCGCGACAGGCGCCGGCCTGGATGCGGCGGGGGCCGGAGACGTTGCAGGCCACCATGCCGCCCACCGTGGGCGCGCCGGAGGTGCCCAGCACCGCGCGGTGGTCCATCGGCTCGAAGGGCAGCATCTGGCCCTCGGCGGCCAGCGCCTCCTCCACCTCCGCCAGCGGGGTGCCGGCCTGCGCCACGAGGGTGAGCGCGCCGGGGTCGTAGAGGGTGATGCCGCTGAGCCCGGCCACCGACAGTGCCTCGCCGGTCACCGGGTTTCCCAGCGCCTGGCGGGTGCCGCCGCCGGTGATGCACAAGGGGCCGCGCGCGCCGCGCACGCACTCGGCCAGCGCCGCTTCCGTCTCCGGGCGCATCATGACGCCCGCCCCGCGCGCCGGGTCTCGGAGGCCGCGAGCGGGAACACCTTCGCCGGGTTCAGCAGCCAGCCGGGGTCGAACACGTCCTTCACGTCCATCTGGGCGGAGAGATCGTCGGGCGAGAACTGCACGCTCATCAGGTCGCGCTTCTCCACCCCCACGCCGTGCTCTCCGGTGAGGCAGCCGCCCACCTCCACGCACAGGCACAGGATGTCGGCGCCCAGCGCCTCGCATTTCTCCAGGTCGCCGGGCTGGTTCGCGTCGAACAGGATGAGCGGGTGCATGTTGCCGTCCCCGGCGTGGAACACGTTGGCCACCTTCAGCCCGTATTGTGCCGACATTTCCTCGATGCGGCGCAGCACCATGGGCAGCGCGCTCACCGGGATGGTGCCGTCCAGGCACATGTAATCGTTGATCTGGCCCATGGCGCCGAAGGCCGCCTTGCGGCCCTTCCAGATCAGCGCGGACTGCTCCGCGCTCGCGCTCTCGCGCAGTTCCGAGGGGGCGTGGCGCTCCGCGATGGCGCGGATGCGGGCGAGCTGGGAGGCGATCTCCTCCTCCGAGCCCTCGACCTCCACGATCAGCAGCGCCTCCACATCCGGGTAGCCGGCGTGCACGAAGGCCTCGCAGGCGCGGATGCAGGGCCGGTCCATGAACTCGATCGCCACCGGAAGCACCCCGGCGCGGATGATGTCGGCCACGCAGGCGCCGGCCACCTCGTTCGAATCGAAGCCCAGCATGATGGGCCGCGCGCCCTCGGGCTTCGGCAGGATGCGCAGGGTGGCTTCGGTGACCACGCCGAGCTGGCCCTCCGAGCCGCAGACCACGCCGAGCAGGTCATAGCCCGCCGCATCGAGGTGCGCGCCGCCCAGTTCCACCACCGAGCCGTCCATCAGCACCAGGGTGACGCCGAGCAGGTTGTTCGTGGTCACCCCGTATTTCAGGCAATGCGCACCGCCGGAATTCATGCCGATGTTCCCGGCGATGGCGCAGGCGAGCTGGCTGGACGGGTCGGGCGCATAGAAAAATCCGTCCGCTTCCACGGCCCCGGTGACGGAGAGATTGGTACGACCGGTCTGCACCCGGATGTACCTGTCGTCGTAGGATGTCTCCAGCACCGCGTTCAACCGCGCCACCCCGAGGATGACACTGTCGGCCGTGGGCATCGCCCCCCCGGCGAGCGAGGTGCCCGAGCCGCGCGGCACCACCGGCACCCCCTCCTCGTGGCAGATGCGCAGCACCGCGGCCACCTCCGCGGTGCTGGCCGGCAGCACGGCGGCCAGCGGCTGGCAGCGGTAGGCGGTGAGCCCGTCACACTCATAGGCGCGGGTCTCCATCGGGTCGGAGATCACCGCGCCGGGCGGCAGCACCGCTTCCAGCCGCGCCACGATCTGCGGCTTGCGCGTCAGGATGCTTGCGTCAGGTATCGGCATGTCCATGGCAGCTCTCCCCATCGGGCCCGGATTATTGGTTACTCCATATTACCAATTCATGGTCTTGCAAAGATGTCGGGTCAGGGTATCAGTGCATGATGATGCCCGAATTCGCCAATCTGAGTAACTTTTTCACCCTGCGGGATGCGCTGGCGGCGGGATTCCTGCTGCTGAGCTGGGCGGTGTCGGGCTATCTGATCGAGCACGCGCCGAAGCACCGGCCCTCGATGCACATGCTCATGCAGTCCTACCGGCTGTCGTGGATGCAGGAAATGTGCCGCCGCGACGTGCGCATCTTCGACACCAACATCCTCTCCACCCTGCGCCAGGGCCCGAGCTTCTTCGGCTCGGCCTGCATGATCGCCATCGGCGGCGGGCTCGCCCTGCTGGGCCAGACGGACCGGCTGGTCTCCGTCGCGCAGGACCTGAACGTGGAGGGCGCCTCGCTGCGGGTGGTCTGGGAGGCGAAGATCCTGCTGGTGATCGTCATCCTCGCCTCGGCCTTCCTGAAATTCGTCTGGTCGCACAGGCTGTTCGGCTATTGCGCCGTGGTCATGGCCTCGGTGCCGAACCTGGATGGCGGCGGGGTGACGGAGGACATGAACGAGATCGCGCGCAAGGCGGGCTATCTCAACATCTACGCCGCGCGCAGCTTCAACCGCGGGTTGCGCGCGGTGTATTTCGCGCTGGCGGGCCTGTCATGGCTGCTGGGGCCGGAGGCGCTGGTGATCGCCACCGTGTTCACCCTGTTCACCCTCTACCGGCGCGAATTCAACTCTCAGTCCCGTGCCGTAGTGCTGGCACGGCGCTGAGGTCGGCCGCGGGCAGGCGCCTGGCGGGGCGGATCGCCGGGCGCTCGGGAGACAGCTCGGAAATCAGCGACGAGAACTCGGCCTGCACCGTCAGCGTGTGCGAGCGCAGCCGCTCCAGCGCCGCCAGCACCTGAGCCTGGCTCACGGCATTGCCGGCGTCCAGCACCTCGTCCAGAAGGTAGTTGAGATTGGCGATCGGCAGGTAGAATCGCTCCAGCGCCCGGTCCGCCAACGCCTGGAATTCGCTTTCGATGGTGCCGGAGGGCAGGAAACCGTCACGCAGCAGCGAGGCCAGAGTGCCCTCCGCCGAGCGTGCGAGCACGGTCAGCCGCTGCCGCCTGCCCGGCCGCCGGCTGAGCCGCAGGGTGACGCCCGCAAGCCGCAGTCCCGGGGCGCAGAGCCCCTCCGGCGGGGTGGTCACCGGCTCCGTCGTGTCGGACTCGAGCAGCGTGCGGCACATCTCCTCCAGCCGGTCCGCAATCGAGCGGCGCAGCACCGCGTGCACCGGTTCGGCCTCGGGGAGGCTGAGGATGAGCTGCGCCGGGCCCAGCGCGGCGGAAAGACGCCGGACGCGCAAACGGCTATCCACCCCCAGTTCGAGCACGATCTGGAGGCCCGGAACCTCCGGGTCGGCACTCGACCTTATAAGGGTATGCATCATCTGCGGGACCTCCGGAGACCACACTGACAGACGTTACGGGGCCTTCCGCCGGTGCATGGCTGAGGACGGAAGCACGCGAAACGGCTGCGGGCTTCCCCTGGCTAACGCTGATCCGACTGATTCATCCTGACATCATACATCGTTTGCGTCCGTTTCCGAACCCGCTGTTGCGCCGCACAGAAATTGCGACACATCGTCGCAATTCCACCGGTCACCGGCTCTCGAAACGCCATGCACCGAGGGTGAGGGCCGCCGCCAGCACCAGCATGAGCCAGCCCGGGGCCAGCGGCGTGAGGCTGATGTCGCGTACGGTATAGGCCTCGCGCTCGGCCAGGCCGATCCAGCCGCGCCCGGCCGCGAGACGGTCCTCGCGCACCCGGCGGATCTCCGGCACGCCGGCGCTGGCGAGGCGGACGATGCCGCCCTCCGTCGCCGTGACCAGCGGCGCGAGAATGTCCCCGGTGGAGATCGGGTTCTCGAATTCGCGCGGCGAGGGCGGCCCCACCGCCACCACGATCTCGTGCGCCTCGTCCGACAGCCGGTAGAGGCCCTGCTCATCGGCGGTGAAGCTGGTGGTCCAGCGCCCGGGGCGCTGCAGGGTGAAGGGCACGCTGGCCGTCTCTCCGGACGGGCTCTCCACCGTCAGATCGGAGGTGAGGTCCTTCAGCGAGCGGCGGTTCACCGTCACCTGGGCGCCGGAGACGGAGGCGGTGAGCGCCTCCTCCTCCAGCTCGGGCTCCTTCATCAGCCAGTGCGCGAGCCGGCGCAGCAGTTCCGCCTGCGGCCCGCCGCCCTCATAGCCGCGTGACCAGAGCCAGGCATGATCGGAGGCGAGCATCGCCACCCGGCCCTTGCCCGGACGGTCGAGCACCAGGAGCGGCCGGTCCCCCGGGCCCTCCATCACCGTCTCGCCGCGCTCCGCCTGCATCTCGATCAGCCGGAACCAGCGGCCCCAGGTGGGGCCGGTATCATCAGCGGACTCCGCGCCCTCCAGCCCCTCCGTCACCGGGTGGCGGAAGCCGAGCCGGGAGACATGCGGCCGGAAGCCCTGCTCGAGGATGCGCGCCGTCGGCTCCGCCGGCAGCACTTCGCGGATCGGGGTGCGGTGCAGGCTCTCGATCCCGGCATAGGCCGGGCCGGAGGCCACCAGCACCGCGCCGCCCTCCTCCACATAGCGCGCCACATTGGCGAGATAGGCGCGCGGCAGCACGCCGCGGCGGCGGTAGCGGTCGAAGATGATGAGGTCGAACTCGTCGATCTTGTCCATGAACAGCTCGCGCGTGGGGAAGGCGATGAGCGAAAGCTCGAACACCGGCACGCCGTCCTGCTTCTCCGGCGGGCGCAGGATGGTGAAATGCACCAGGTCCACCGAGGGGTCTGCCTTCAGCAGGTTGCGCCAGGTGCGCTCGCCCGGGTGCGGCTCTCCGGAGACGAGCAGCACGCGCAGGCGGTCCCGCACGCCGTTCACGGTGATGACGGCGGAATTGTTGCGGTCGGTCAGCTCGCCCTCGCGCACCGGCGTGGTGAGCTGGATCACGTTCGCGCCGCCGTGAGCGATCCGGACCGGGATGTCCACCGTGCGGCCCACCGGGAACGGGATGCGCGCGGTCTCCTCCCCGTCGACGGCCACGCGGATCTCCGCCTCGGACCCGGCGCTGGCCGGCGTGCGGCCCAGCGCCTCCACCGAGACGCGCAGGGTGACATCCTCGCCCACGATGCCGAAGGCGGGCGCGGTCTCCACCTTCAGGCGGCGGTCCCACTCATCGGCGCGGCCGGTGAGCAGCACGTGCACGGGGGCGGGGAAATCGGTGAGCACCTCAGGGTCGTGCACCTCGCCGTCGGTGACGAGAATGGCCCCGGCGATACGGTCCGGCGCGACTTCGGCCGCGGCGTCGGAAAGCGCGGTCATCAGCCGGGTGCCCGGATCGTCGGCCACGCCATCGGGCGGCGCGAGATGGATGATCCGGGTCTCCACCGGCGCCTCGCCCGGACGGGCCTCGGAGAGGCGGCGCAGCTCCGCCTCGATCTGCGCCGCGGTGTCGGCCGAAACCTGCGTGCGATCCTCGATGCCCTGGCTCGCGCTCTGGTCGATGACCAGGAAGGCGATGTCGGACAGCCCGTCGCGCTCCTCGCGCTGCAGGGAGGGGCCGGCCAGCGCGGCCAGCAGGCAGAGGAACGCGAGCCCGCGCAGCCACCAGCCCCGGCCGCGCCGCCAGGCCGCCACCAGCGTGAGCAGCAGGGCCAGCCCCGCCAGCACCGCCAGCAGCGGCAGCGGCACGAGAGGGTCGAATCCGAGGCTCGCGTTGAGGTCCATCGTCACTGTCCCAGTCTCTCGAGCAGGGCGGGCACGTGCACCTGGTCGGATTTGTAGTTGCCGGTCATCACGTGCATCACGAGGTTGATGCCGAAGCGCCAGGCCATCTCGCGCTGGCGCTCGCCGCCCAGGGCCCGGCCCACCGGGAACATGGTGCGGCCGTTCTCGTCCAGCGCCCAGGCGGCGGCCCAGTCGTTCGAGCCGATGACCACCGGGGTCACCCCGTCATTGAGGTTGCGGAACGGCATGCCGTCGACCGTGTTCGGGTCCTGCGCCGCCTCCACCCACACCGGGCCCTCGGCGTAGCGGCCCGGGAAGCTCTGCAGCAGGTAGAAGGCGCGGGTGAGGACGTGGTCCTCCGGCACCTGCTCCAGCGGCGGGATGTCGAGCTGCGAGGCGATGCGCTGCAGGGCCTTGCCGTTCGGCGTGCCGGTGCCGAGGCCGGCGCCGAGATCCGCGTCGCGCGTGTCGAACACGATCATGCCGCCGCCGCGCAGGTAGGCGTTGAGCTTGGCCACCGCCTGCGGGCCGGGCATCGGCTGGGTCTCCGCGATCGGCCAGTAGAGCATCGGGAAGAAGGCGAGCTCGTCCGTCTCGATGTTCACCGCCATTGGTTCGCCCGGCTCGATCGCCGTGCGCGCCGCGAGCATGCGCGAGAGACCGGAGAGCCCGGCCGCACTCACCCGGTCCACCCGCTGGTCGCCGGTGAGGACATAGGCCAGCACGGTCTCGGTGGTCGCGGCGATGGCGCGGTCGTCCCCCTCCTTCGGGGGATCCTCGAAGGGCACCACCTGCTGGCCGGCCTGACCGGGGGCGGGCTGCGCCTGGGCCCGCGCGCCCTGCGGGGCGGCCAGCGTGAGCGATGCCGCCAGCCCGGCGCTCAGCAGGACCAGGGTGACGTGGCCCGCATGCGAGGGCCGCCCGCCGCGAAGCCGCCCGCCGAGCCAGAGCGTGGCCAGCAGATCGGCGGCGAGCATCAGGATGGCGGCGATCAGGAACCACTGTTTCAGGCCGGTCTCCGTGGTGGCGCCAAGCTGCTCCACCCGGGTTCCGGCAGGCGGGGCCGCCGCGGCCTGCAGCGTGCTGTCCGCGGTGAGGAGATTGATCGCCACGGTGCGGTCCCCGGCGCTGTAGACGCCCGGCGGCGCATCCGGCCCGGGGCGGCCCTCGGCCAGCCGGGCGCCGCTCACGCCGGCGACGGCGCTGGCGTCAATTGGCCTTCCATAGCCGTCGATCACCAGTTCCGGGGTCCAGACCGTGCCTTCCAGCGCATCGGTGTCGGGCGCGCCGGCCCGCGCGCTCACGGCCAGACGCTCCAGCATCTGCACGAAGAGCCCGGAGAGCGGCAGGCTGGACCATTCCGCGTTCGCGGTGACATGGAACAGCACCACGCGGCCCTCCCCCTCCTCACGCGAGGTGACCAGCGGCGTGCCATCCTCAAGCGCGGCCCAGATCCGGTCCGGCAGGTCCGGGTCGGGCTGGGCCATCACCTGGCGGGTGACCGTGACCTCTTCCGGTGTGGGCAGGCCGGCGAAGGGGCTGGAGCGCGGGAAGGCGCGCAGGGTGCGCGGCGCACCCCAGGACATCGCGCCCCCCACGGAGCGGCCGCCCTCGCGCAGGCGCACGGGCAGCAGCGGGTCCAGCTCCTGCGTGCCCTGGCTGGAGGCGGCGAGGCGCGGGCCGGCGAAGCGGATGAGCAGCCCGCCGCCGTCCACCCAGGATTGCAGCGCCTCGTGTTCCGCCGGGGCCAGCACGCCCACATCCGCGAGGATCAGCACGTCCGGGCTGGCGGCCAGCATCTCGGAGAGCGGCGCCTCGATCACCTCCGCCGTGGGGGCGAGGGCCTGGCGCAGGTAGTGCAGCGGCGAGACCAGTTGCTGGCCCTCCTGCACCTGCGCCCCGGCCATCAGCCCCACCTTGCGGCGGCGGATCGCCTCGTCTGTGAGGGTGACGGCGCCGGCCGAGGGCTCCGCCGGAATGGTGAGCCGGGTGATGCGGTTGCGCAGTTCCAGCGGCATGTCGAACGCCACTGTGGCCGAGGTGTCCCCCTCCGCGAGGTCAGCGGAGGCGAGGGCGAGACGGCGCTCCTTGCCGGCCGGATCGGTGCCGATGGCGGCAACCTGCACGCTGCGCGGCCCCTGCCCCGGCGCCCGGGCGATATCGGCGCGCAACAGCCCTTCCTCCAGCCGCGCGGGCTTCAGCCCGAGGGCGAGGCGTTCGGGCCCGATCACCGTGAGCGGGCCGAACCCGGCCAGCGTGCGGGTGATGTCGGCCTGCGCCCCATCCGAAAGCGCGTCCGAAAGCCCGTCGCGCAGGTACCAGGTGTCGACCGGGCCGGCCGCGGCCACCGCGGTTTCCAGCGCCGCCGCCCAGCCGTCGCGGTCCGGGGCCCAGGCCCGCGGGCGCATCCCCGAGAGCCGGCCCGACCAGTCCGCTGCCGGACGCAGGTCCAGCCGCGGCTCGGCGGGAACCGGATCGGCCAGCGACACGAGCGCCACCGGGCGCCCGGCCCGGCCGGCCTGCTCGAGCACCTCGCGCACCCGCGCCTGCCGCTCCGACCAGTCCGGCGCCGAGGCCCAGCCGCCGTCGAGCACCACGAGAACCGGGCCGGAGCCGGTGATCGGCTGGCGCGGGTTCAGCACCGGATCGGAAAAGCCCAGGATGGCCGCGGCCACCGCGAGGATGCGCAGGAGCAGCAGCCACCAGGGGGTGCGTTCGGGCTGCTTTTCCGGGTCGCGCAGCCCGAGGAGCAGGCGCACACCCGGAAAGGCCATGCGCCGCGGCCCCGGCGGCGTGGCCTTGAGCAGGAGATAGAGCGCCGGCAGCGCCGCGAGGGCCACCAGCAGCCACGGATTGAGAAAGGCGAAAGCTCCGAGGCTCAGCATCGGCTCATCCCTGTCCGGCAGTCGGCGGCGCGGTGCGGGCCCGGCCGGGCCCGGCGGATGGGGTGGCCCCCGGAAACAGGCCGCGGGCCTGCGCGGGCGCCCTCTCAGCGGCGGAAGCCCCGGCGCACAGCAGTGTGGCGCGGGCGCTCACCGGTCTCCCCCGATGGCCATGTAGAGCCAGAGCAGCGCCTTGCGCGGGCTTTCGGAGGTGCGGTGCTGAAGAAACTGCCAGCCCGAGCGCAGCGCCCGTTCCGCGAGCATCTCCCGCCGCTCGGCCAGCCGCGAAACATAGGCCTCCCGCAAGGCCCGGGCGCGCTGGGTCTCGAAATCCACCACCCCGGCCATGGAGCGGAAGATCACCCTCCCGTCGAAGGGGAAGCTCTCCTCCGCCGGGTCCAGGATCTGCACCAGGGCGCCGGAGACGCCGGATTCCGCCGCCCGGGCGATCGCGTCGAAGAGATCCGCGCTCGGGCCCATGAAATCGGAGAGGAACACCGCCCGGCCGCCGCGGGTAAGCGGGTCGGCAGGGGGGGCGCCGTAATCCGGCCGCTGCTCGCGCCCGAGCGACAGTTCCATCGCGATCCGGGTGAGCTGATTCTCCCCCGGGCGCGGGCGCGACTGGGCCGAGCCCATCAGCCCCACACGCTCGCCGCCGCGCACCAGCAGCACCGAGAGGGCGAGGGCCAGCAGCGCCGCGCGATCCGCCTTGGAACGGGGCGCTGCGTCGGAGCGGTAGTCCATCGCCTGGGCGTCATCGGCCCAGATCTGCACGCTTTGCGCCGATTCCCACTCCATCTCGCGGATGTAGTAGGAATCCGAGCGGGCCGAGTGCCGCCAGTCGATCGCGGCGGCGCTGTCTCCGGGAACGGCATGGCGGTACTGCCAGAAGCTCTCGCCCGGGCCCGCGCGCCTGCGGCCGTGCACGCCGGCCACCACCGTGTGCGCCAGCCGCTCGGCCTCGGCCATCAGCGGCGGCAGCGCGCCGGAGATGCGCTCCGCGTCACGCCGCAGCCATTCGGCGGTGCCGCCGGGGCGGGACGGGCCTGCGCTCATGCCGCCTCGGCCCGGCGGGTGACGGTGTCAACCAGCTCGTCGATGACGCTCTCCAGCGTCTGGCCCTCGGCGCGGGCGGCAAAGCCGAGCGCCATGCGGTGTTTCAGCGCCGGGCGGGCCAGGGCCACCACGTCCTCCAGCGAGGGCGCGAGCCGGCCGTCCAGCAGCGCTCGGGCGCGCACCGCGAGCATGAGCGCCTGCGCGGCGCGCGGGCCGGGGCCCCAGCTCACCGCGCGGTTCACCCGGTCGGAGGCATCCGCCTCACCCGGGCGGGCGGAGCGCACGAGGTCGAGAATCGCGTCGACCACCGCCTCTCCCACCGGCAGGCGGCGCACCAGCCGCTGGGCCGCGAGCAGGCTGGCGGCGTCGAACACCGCCTTCGGCTCGGTTTCGGCCAGCCCGGTGGTGGCGAGCACGATCTCGCGCTCGGAGGCACGGTCCGGGTAGGTGACGTCGACCTGCAGCAGGAAGCGGTCGAGCTGGGCCTCGGGCAGCGGGTAGGTGCCTTCCTGCTCGATCGGGTTCTGGGTGGCGAGCACATGGAAGGGCACCGGCAGCTCGCGCCGCGCGCCGGCCACGGTCACATGCCGCTCCTGCATCGCCTGCAGCAGGGCGGACTGGGTGCGCGGGCTGGCGCGGTTGATCTCGTCGGCCATCAGCAGCTGGCAGAAGATCGGGCCCTGGATGAAGCGGAAGGCGCGGGAGCCGTCCTGCGCGGTCTCCAGCACCTCGGCGCCCAGAATGTCGGCGGGCATGAGGTCCGGCGTGAACTGGATGCGCGCGCCATCGAGCCCGGTGACGGTGCCCAGCGTCTCCACCAGCCGGGTCTTCGCGAGGCCGGGTGCGCCGACCAGCAGGCAGTGCCCGCCCGAGAGCAGGGTGATGAGCGTGAGGTCCACCACGTCCTTCTGGCCGATCACGCGCAGGGCGATCTCCTCGCGCGCACGGGCCAGCCGCGCGCCGGTGGCCTCGATCTCGCCGAGCAGTGCCGCGCCGCTGTCTGCACTGTCCTGCGCGCCGGTGGTCGCCCCGAATTCGCTCATGCCGTAAACTCCCGCTGGGCCCGTGAGGGGTGGGCCGGAAAATGCCTGGCGCCATGGGAATGCCGCCCTGATCAGACTACGTTGAATCGGGGGCGTGTCCAGTCCGCCCCTGGTCCAGTTCGAAGAGGAACCCATGCCGGACGATCAAAACCCCGCGACGAGACCGCGAGCGCCCAGTGCAGAGGGCCTCGCCGAAACCGTCCGCGCCGCGGCCCGCAAGGGCCCGCCGCCGGTCCATCTCTGGGACCCGCCCTATTGCGGGGATCTCGATATCCGCATCGCCCGCGACGGCACATGGTTCTACCTCGGCACCCCGATCGGCCGCGAGGCGCTGGTGCGCCTCTTCGCCTCCGTCCTGAAGCTGGAGAATCATGGTTACTATCTCGTAACTCCGGTGGAGAAGATCGGCATCACGGTGGAGGACGCGCCCTTCCTGGCCGTCGATTTCCGCATCGAGGGCACGGGCCACGACCAGCGCATCATCTTCACCACCAATGTGGGCGACGAGACCGTGGCCGGCCCGCGGAACCCCTTGCGCGTGGAGCGCGACGCGCAGACCGACGAACCCGCACCCTACGTGCACGTGCGCCGCGGCCTGGAGGCGCTGATCGACCGCAAGAGCTTCTACCGGCTGGTGGACATGGGCGCGCATCACGGCGGCTGGTTCGGGCTGTGGTCGGACGGGGCGTTCTTCCCCATCATCCTGTCGGAAGAGTTTTCGGGGGCCTGACCGGGCCGTTCAGAGGCGGGGCGCCCCCGCGCGGCGCGGAGCACGTGGGCGACCGGGGCTCCGCGCGTCGCGGGGCACGCGGCGACTGGCGCTCCGCGCGTCGCGGGGCACGCGGCGACTGGCGCTCCGCGCGTCGCTAAGCACGCGGGCGGCTGGCGCTCCGCATGTCGCGGCGCCCGGCCCTCACGCCGCTCACCAGGGCTTGCGGAGGCGGCCGGCCAGCCGCTCCCGGCGTGTCGGGCCGCCGGCCGGGCAGCCCTCCGCAACGGTCGGGGGCTTGCTGCGGCAACCGTTCCCGGCAGGTCCGGGGCCGTCACGCCCCGCCCAGCATCCGGCGCAGGCGCTTCACGCGCTTGCGCACCGAGCGGGCGAGGCGCTCGGGCAGGCTGCGCGGGCGGCGCGGCTTGGTGGGGTCGTCCACGTGGCGTTCCCAGCCGATGTGGCGCACGGCCGGGTTGCCCAGCACGGCGTAGCGGAAGCCGCGCTTGCGGAACCAGTAGGAGATGTCCTCCTCGCCGCCGATCGCCTCGATCGGCGCTGCGGCGCGGAAATCGGAGAGGCGGCGCAGGCCGGGGTTGAAGGAATAGCCGAAATATTCCGGGTGCAGGCGGGTGTCGAGCGGGTAGCAGGCCACGCCGCCTACCTCCTCCAGCACGGAGGCGCGCACCAGCGGGTTCAGCTCCTTCAGGTCGCGCAGGCTGACCATGGAGATGTCCGGCCGGGCCTCCAGGATGCGGGCGCTCTCCGCGATGAAGCCCTTGCGGAAGAACTCCCAGTCATCCTCGCAGTGGAAGATGTAGGGGGTGTCGATGGTGGCATAGACCCGGTCGATGGAGGCCATCTGGCCCAGTCGGCCTTCGTTCACCATCACCCGCACCGGCACGGACTGGCGCGCCGCCACCTCGCGCACGCGGGTGTCGCCGCCGTCCTCGATCACCACGATCTCCGCCGGGGGCACGTCGAGATGATCGATGAGCGAGCGCAGCGTGGCGTCGAGCAGGTCGAAGCGGCCACAGCTGGTCAGGGCCACGGTGTAGACAACCCCGCCCGCCTCCGGTACACCGCCCTTTGTCATCAAGAAGCCCCCCTTCGGCCCGATTGCGGACCCCTATTAGATGGTTCACTCCCCAGCAGGCAAGGCTCCGCTGAGCTGCTACATCCGGACGCTGAACGAGGAGCGCCGCATCGCCGACGTGGTCCGCGCCGCCCTGCGCGTGGCCGACGAGGTGATCGTGGTGGACTCCGGCTCCACCGACCGGACGCTGGAGCTGGCCGCCGCCGAGGGCGCGCGGATCGTGCACCAGCCCTTCCTCGGCCAGGGGTTCCAGAAGCGCGTGGGCGAGGAGGCCGCCCGGCATGACTGGCTGCTGGACCTCGACGCCGACGAGGTGGTGCCCCCCGCCCTCGCCGCAGAGATCTCCGCGCTGTTCGAGGCCGGTGCGCCGGAGGGGCCCGTCTATGCCCTGCCGATGATCATCTGCCCGCCCGACGGCCCGGCCTGGGAGGGCTTCTCCATCTCCTGGCGCAACAAGCTCTACGACCGCCGGAGCCTGCGCATGCCCGAGCACAAGCGCTACGACCAGCTGGAGCTGCCGCAGGGCGTGACACCGCGGCGGCTGGCCAACCCCATCCACCACTTCGCCTTCCGCGACGTCGCCAACCTGGTGGCGAAGATGAACGGCTCCAGTTCCCGCGGCGCGGAAGGGTCCCGGCGCAAGGGCCGGGGCGTGCTCGCGCTGCGCATCCTGTTCGGCATGCCGGCCTACATGTTCCAGCACGTGGTGCTGCGCGGACGGTGGCGCGGCGGGCTCTACGGGGTGAGCATCGGTACGGTACTCGCCTGGGGGCGATGGCTGCGCGATGTGAAGATGTATGAACTCCACCGTCGCGAGCAATGGCGGCGCCGGACTCCGCCCGAATGATCAACAATCGCAAGGCTTAGGCACAATTTCACCAACTGCTCGCTAAAGCAGCACTCGCGCGTGGGGGTATGTCGTTTTGTCGCGGTCTGCACGTTTTTCGGGTGCTCGGTGATTGTCTTTTGCTGCAATGCAGTCCAAAAGCCAAAAGAAAACTTTTTCCCCATAGGCGCTTCCGCAAGGGCCGCGCCGTCAGAAGAAGCGAGAGCCTCATGACCACGCCGAATGTAGCGCCGATCCCGGAGCTGTATGTGTCCTACGACAGCGCCGCAAAGCTGAAGCTGGAAGCTGCGGAGCTTTTCTCCATCGACCTTACTCCGCGCCAGCTCTGCGATCTTGAGCTGCTGATGAACGGCGGGTTCTACCCCCTCAAGGGCTTCCTTTCCGAGGCGGATTACAACGGCGTGGTCGAGAACATGCGCCTGGCGGACGGCTCGCTCTGGCCGATGCCGATCACGCTGGACGTGTCCGAGGAACTGGCGGCCAAGGTCGAGCCCGGCCAGGACGTGGCCCTGCGCGACCAGGAAGGCGTGATCCTCGCGATCATGTCGATCTCCGACAAGTGGGAGCCGAACAAGGCCCTCGAGGCCGAGAAGGTCTTCGGCGCCGACGATGTCGCCCACCCGGCGGTGAACTACCTGCACAACACCGCAGGCAAGATCTACCTCGGCGGCCCGATCACCGGCATCCAGCAGCCGATCCACTACGATTTCCGCGCCCGCCGCGACACGCCCAACGAGCTGCGCGCCTATTTCCGCAAGATGGGCTGGCGCAAGATCGTCGCCTTCCAGACCCGCAACCCGCTGCACCGCGCGCACCAGGAACTCACCTTCCGCGCCGCGAAGGACGCGCAGGCCAACCTGCTCATCCACCCGGTGGTGGGCATGACCAAGGCCGGCGACATCGACCACTTCACCCGCGTGCGCTGCTACGAGGCCGTGCTGGACAAGTACCCGGCCGCCACCACGCACATGTCGCTGCTGAACCTCGCCATGCGCATGGCCGGCCCGCGCGAGGCCGTGTGGCACGGCCTGATCCGCCGCAACCACGGCTGCACGCACATCATCGTCGGCCGCGACCATGCCGGCCCGGGCAAGAACTCCGCCGGTGAGGACTTCTACGGTCCCTACGAGGCGCAGGAGCTGTTCCGCGCCCACCAGTCCGAGATCGGCTGCGAGATGGTCGACTTCAAGCAGATGGTCTACGTGCAGGAGCGCGCCCAGTACGAGCCGGCCGACGAGATCGAGGAGGGTGTCACCGTCCTCAACATCTCCGGCACCGAGCTGCGCCGCCGCCTGGTGGAAGGTCTCGAGATCCCCGAGTGGTTCTCCTTCCCCGAGGTGGTGACCGAGCTGCGCAAGACCAAGCCGCCGCGGGCCCAGCAGGGCTTCACGGTGTTCCTGACCGGCCTCTCCGGCTCGGGCAAGTCCACCATCGCGAACGCGCTCATGGTCAAGCTGATGGAAATGGGCGGCCGCCCGGTGACGCTGCTCGACGGCGACGTGGTGCGCAAGCACCTGTCCTCGGAGCTCGGCTTCTCCAAGGAGCACCGCGACATCAACATCAAGCGGATCGGCTACGTGGCCTCCGAGATCACCAAGAACGGCGGCATCGCGATCTGTGCGCCGATCGCGCCCTACACCGCGACCCGCCGTGCCGTGCGCGAGATGATCGAGGCCTACGGCGCCTTCGTCGAGACCTATGTCGCGACCACCCTGGAAGAGTGCGAGAAGCGTGACCGCAAGGGCCTCTACAAGCTCGCCCGCGAAGGCAAGATCAAGGAGTTCACCGGCATCTCGGACCCCTACGAGGAGCCCCAGAAGCCGGAGCTGCGCATCGACACCCAGGGCACGGACGTGGACTTCTGCGCCCAGCAGGTGATCCTGAAGCTCGAGCAGATGGGCCTGATCGGCTCCGAGCGCTGATCTCCGCCGCCTGACGGCATCTCCGGCCCCGGCCGGAACAGGCCCGCGCAGCCACCCGGCCGCGCGGGCCTTGCTTTTGTGCCGGCCCCCGGCAATGCTCCGCGGATAGCGGGGGGGGGGGTAGCGTACATGGCGCGTGGCATCACACTTGTCGGCGGAAGCCGGAACGATACGCTGGTCGGCGGAAATGACGACGACAGCATCTGGGGCTGGGGGGGAAACGACGTTCTCACCGGCAAGCAAGGCGACGACATCCTCGTCGCCGGCTTCGGAAACGACATCCTGTTCGGCGGGGCCGGGGATGACCTGCTGTACGGCGATGCAGGGCTGGACACGATCTACGGAGGCGACGGCGATGACGTGCTCCTCGGCGGCCCGGGCGGCGATGCGCTCTACGGCGATGCCGGAAACGATATCTTCGTCGGCTACGAAACATACGGGGTCGGCCCGAACACCATCGACGGCGGGGCAGGCTTCGACGTGCTCTCCTGGCAGGACGCCGTGGAAAGCCTCGCCTTCCGGGTCGATCTCGGGGCCGGCCTGCTCTCATCGGCCCGCGCACCCGCGACAGCTTCACCGGCATCGAGGCGGTGGTCGGCACGTTCGGAGACGACGTGTTCATCGGCGGCACCGATCTCAGCGTCTTCTACGGCGGCGGCGGCGACAGCTACTTCTACGCCGACGAGGAGCGCAGCCCCTACCACGACCCCGACACGGCGGACTTCTCCGCCGTAACCACCTCGCTGCGCTATGATCCGAGCCGGGATTACATCCGCATCGCCGGCCATGCCGGCGCCATGGTGATGGAAGGCATCGACGCGGTCATCGGCTCGGCCACCGGGCGGAACCACTACACCACGACCGGCACCTCCTCGGAGTTCTACGGCGGCGCGGCGGCTGACCTCTTCGTTACCCGCCAGGCATCGAGCACGCTGTTCGGCGGGGCGGGCGACGACCGGTTCATCAGTCGCGACATCGGGATCAGCGCCCTCCACGGCGGTGCCGGCGACGATTACTTCCGCGTGGATCGCGGCACGCATGCGCTCGTTTACGGAGGCATCGGGGACGATCGCGTGGTCAGGTCGCTGCGCAACCTGGATGCCGATCTCGGCGGCGACGGAGATGACGGCCTGCGGCTCGGTGGCGCCGAGGCGGCACCGGCCTTCCTTGCCGGCGGTGACGGCGACGACCAGCTGCGGCTCGACTGGGGCGAGGTGCACGGCCAGGCCGGAGATGACCGGATCATCGGCGGCAGCGGCCCGCTCTACGGCGAGATCGGCAATGACCGCATCGTGGGCACAGGCCATATCTACGGCGGCGCCGGCAACGACACTCTCGAGACGCCCTGGCGCTCGCAGCAGCAGGAGCTCGGCCTCACCGCCTGGCTCTACGGTGGCAGCGGCAACGACACGCTGCTCAACGCGGGCCACCAGTACGGGGGCGCGGGCAACGACTACCTGACCCTGCGCATCGACGGCACCTATGCCGAGGGCGGCACCGGGGCCGACCGGTTCGAGATCTACGTCGACGCGGGCGCCGCCACAGCCGCCATCACCATCGGGGATTTCGACGCGGGCGCGGACAGCCTGCGGCTGCGCGGTGACCACGGCACGCCCTGGCGCGTCACCTCCTTCGACGAGGCGCAGTCGACAGAACAGGTCGGCGATGACACGGTGATCCGCTTCCGCGCCCCGGACGGCTATGCCCAGCCCGGTGGCATGGTCCTCACCCTGCAGGATTTCGACATGTCCCTGCTGAGCGACGACCTGCTCGCCTGAGCGGAGCGCACGCGCCTTTCGGCGCGGTGAAGCCGGGTGCCCGCCGGGCCCCGGAGGGGGCGCGGCGAGCGCCGAGCGGGGGCTCGATGCCC
Organism: Paroceanicella profunda; assembly: GCF_005887635.2. Lineage (GTDB taxonomy): Bacteria > Pseudomonadota > Alphaproteobacteria > Rhodobacterales > Rhodobacteraceae > Paroceanicella > Paroceanicella profunda. Next base: position 648,106 of record NZ_CP040818.1, read on the forward strand.
CCCGAGGGGCTGTCCCCGGCCGGGCTCAGCGCTCCGGCGTGCCGTCCCAGGGCCGCGGCGGCGGACCGGCGGGGCGCGGCGGCGCCTCCTCCGCTCCGGCCAGCATCCCCATTGTCGCCCCGCCGGCCGAGGCGGCGGAGCCGGTCACGAACACCACCTTGCCGCCGGCCTCGGCGGCGGCGGTCACCGCTTCCATCTCGTTGATCGAGATGAAGAACTGCAGCCCGGCTTCCGGCCCCAGCCCGGTCTCGCCGCTGAACAGCTTCAGCGCCTCGGCATTGCCCTCGGCCACCGTCTTGCGGAAGCGGGCGTAGGCCTCGCCCTTGATCTGCAGCGCCTCGCCGTCGGCATTGGCGCGGGCGACCATGCGGATGCGCTCCGCCTCGCCTTCATTGGTCGCCGCCTCGCGCAGCCGTTCGGAGGAGATCACCCGGTCGAAGGCCGCGCGCAGCTCCGCGGAGGGCTGCGGGTCGTCCACCAGCACGTTCTCGATATGATAGCCGAAGCCGGACATCCGCTCGGTCAGGGTCGCCTCGATCTCGGTCTCGAAGAAGTCGCGCGAGCGGAACAGCGCGTCGAAGGGCTGCGAGGAGGCCGAGGAGCGCACCTGGTTGACCACGTAGGAGCGGATCTGGTCGGCGGGGTATTCCAGCAGGTAGTAGGCGTCGCGTTCCGCGCCCTGCTTCACCCGGTACTGCACCCGGATGGGCACCACGACGAAGGCGTTGTCGGAGCTCTTCACCTCCACCTCCTCGCCGATCTCGCGCAGCTTGGTGGAGAAATTCGCCGTGGCGTGCTGGATCGGCCAGGGCAGCTTGAACGAGAGGCCGGCCTTCCGCACGCTGGAGAACCTGCCGAATGTCTCGATCATGCGCACGTGCCGCTCCCGGGTGATGACGATCATCGATGCGGCGAGGGCCAGCACGGCGCCCCCCGCGAGGATCAGGACGGCGAGGTTTTCGGCGAGCATGACACGGCCCTTTCTGCGACGGGAAAGCCTGGGGCCCGGATCATCGCGGTGCGGCCCGTGCGGCGCAACCTCGAAGCCGAGGACGCCTCTGCCCCCGGGGCGCCCGGCCGAGGCCGCGGAGCCGCCGGTCGCCGGGGCCGCCCGCCCCCGAAGCCGCGGAACCACCCGATGCCAGGGCTGCCCCCGGGCCCGCGGAACCACCGGGCGTCCCCCCGCCCGACGTCGCTGAGCCACCCGCCGCCGCGACGGCTTGCACGACGGTTCCGGGGCGGGACGGGCCCTCCGGCGGTTCGGCCGGAGGGGCGGCGGCCTCTCCCGGGGCGGCCTGCCCTAGCCGGTCCCGCGGGGGGCGGCGCGGGCGGCTCAGCGCGCCTCGGCCAGGGAGGCGCTGCTGTCGGGGTCCTCCGGGTCGATCACACGGCGGGCGCCGGCGGCGGCGGCCTGCTTCTCCGCATCGGTGAGAACCCGGTCTCCCACCCGGTCGGGGATGTGAACGGTCACCTCGCGGTGGGCGAACTTGATGCCGTTTTCGGCGAACACCTCGCGGATACGCTGGTAGACCAGCTTGCGCGTGGTCCACTGGTCGCCCGGGCGGGTCATGAACTTCACCCGCACGATCATCGCGCTGTCCTCCATCATGTAGACGCCCTGGCTCTTGAGCGGCTGCACGAACTTGCGGCCCTCCAGCGGATGCTCCAGCAGCTCCTGGCCCAGTTTCTTGATCACCTTGCGCAGCTTGTCCACGTCGGTGTCATAGGTCAGGCGCAGCGGCAGTTTCATCATCACCCAGTCGCGCGAGTAGTTGGTGAGGTGGCGGATCTCGCCGAAGGGGATGGTGTTGAGCGCGCCCAGGTGGTGGCGCAGCTGGAAGGAGCGGAGCGAGATCTTCTCCACCGTGCCCTTCACCTCGCCCACGTCGATGTACTCGCCCTTGCGGAAGGCGTCGTCGAGCAGGAAGAACATGCCCGAGAGGATGTCGCGCACCAGCGTCTGGCTGCCGAAGCCGATGGCAAGGCCCACCACGCCGGCACCGGCGAAGAGCGGCGCCACGTTCACCCCGAGCTGTGCCGCCACGATCAGCGCCACGGCGGCGAAGACGGTGATCAGCACGAAGCTGCGCACCAGCGGCAGCAGCGTGCCGAGCCGGCTGACGGCGCCCGCGGCCCCGCCTTCGTCGCCCGGCTCCGCGGGCATGTCGTAGACGCCCTCCTCGCGGATCCGCCTGTCCATCCAGATGCGCACGGCGTGAAAGAACACGTAGCCGAGGAAGACGGTGTCGATGATGTCCCCGGTAAGGTTCCAGAACGACCCCTCGTCCATGATCTCCGGGCCCACCCACAGCCGCACCAGCAGCCAGGCGGAGATGCCGAGCGCGAGCAGCGAGGCCGCCCGGCGGGCGAGGTCCTCGAAGCTGTTCAGCCCGTGGCGCGGGCCCGGCACGACCTCCTCGGGGAACGGGCGGTGCAGCACCGTGCCGCCGCCCTCCTCGTCGCCGTCGCCGTCCATGTCGCTCTCGTCGCCCTCCCAGGCGGCGGTGGCCGTGTCCTCGGCCTCGCGCGCGGCGGCGGCCCGGCGCGCCTCCGCGGCGGCACGGTTGATGCGCGCGACGCGGCGGGTGTGCACGAAGACCCGCTCCACCGCGAACATGATGATCGCGTAGACGATGAGCGAGATCAGGAACACCCAGAAGCCGGAGACGATGCCCGGCACGCCCGGCAGGCCCATCACCTCGCGGTAACTCGCCATCGCCCAGGAGAACACGAGGTAGAGCACCGCCGCCGGCGCCCAGAGCCGTGAGGCGATGACCACCAGCCAGGCGGCTTCCCGCCGCGGCCGGCCGGCGAGGATGGCCTCCGACACCGCGTCGCGGTTGCTCACCAGCATCACGATCAGCACCAGGGTGCTGATCACCCCGAAGCTCACCCGCACCAGGCTCAGCGCCTCCGCGCTCACCCCCACCAGCTCGAGCCAGAGCTGGATGCCGGTGAGCCCCACCACCACCCAGGTGACGCCCGACAGCCAGTAGTACATCCGGATGGCCTGCGCGTCGGAGAGCCGGGGAATGCGGTACCGCGGCAGGTAGGGCGAGACGATCATCCGCCAGGTGGTGTCCACCGCCACGATCACCGCGTAGGAGCCGAGCAGCACCAGCGCGGTGCGCAAGGTGACATGCTGCCGGTCGAAGAAGAACACGCCGAGCCCGATCGTCACCATCAGGGTGATGAGCAGCGCCACCAGCGTGAGCCCGAGCCGCAGCGCCAGCACCGGCAGCTTCTCCACGATGCCGTCCGGGTCCGGCCGTTGCACGCTCACCATGATCGGGCGGGCCACGTAGGCGGCATAGAGGGAGGTGACCGCGCGTCCGATGATCAGCAGGATGGCGATGAACACCGCCACGGCGACGAAGAACAGCGGGTCGCCGCCCGGCGCGGCGGAGCGGATGGCGCGCAGGATCTCGCTGCCGGCCCCGGGCGCCGCGGAGAGCACCCGCTCCGCGCGCTGGCGGAACACGTCCACCCGCTCGGACGCCACGTCGATCATCGCGCCGGCATCGCTGCCGCTGATCCGGCCATAGGCCTCCAGCGAGGAGGAGCGCAGGGCGCCCCCGTCCGCCGCCGGCAGGCCCGCGCCTCCCCCGGCCTGCGCGGGGGCAAGCGCGGCCGGCGGGGCGCCCTGCGCCCCACCCTGCGGCCGCGGCGCGGGGGCGGTGCCCGGGGCAGGCGTGTCCGCGGAGGTGGTCGGGCCGAGCGCGCGATACCCCCCGGCCGCATCGGGGGCCCCGCCCTGCTGCGCCGTTGCCGCGCCGGCTGCCGCCAGCGCCGCCCACAGGCCCACCAGCACCACAAGGACCACCCCGTGCAGGAACTTCATGCCTTGCGACCCTTTCCTTTTCCGCGCCCCGGCCCAACATGGTCCGGAGCGTTCCTGGTGAGGAATACAGCGGCCGGGGCACACAGGATAGGCAAACTGCCACAGTCTGCCCAGTACAGTCGCCTCCCGGGCGCGGATGCAGAAAATCGTTGCCTTGCGGGCACGCGCCCGGCATGACTCGGGCTCGGGGAGGCGTCGCCGCGCTTGTCGCTAAGGGGGACCGGAACGACCATGGATGGATCGTCCGCACTGGCAAACGGTCGCGCGCCCGCCGCTCGACGCGTGTTGCTCTACAGCCATGACACGTTCGGGCTCGGCCATCTGCGCCGGTCGCGGACGATTGCACAGGCCCTGGTCGCCGATGACCCGGACCTGTCGGCGCTCATCGTCACCGGCTCGCCCATCGCCGGGCGGTTCGACTTCGCGGACCGGGTGGACCATGTCCGCCTGCCCGGCGTGGTGAAGCTGGCCGATGGCGAGTACGCCTCGCACAACCTGGGCATTCCGCTGCAGGAAACGGTGCGGCTGCGCTCCGAGATCATCTCGGCGACCGACCACGCCTTCCACCCGGACCTGCTGATCGTGGACAAGGAGGCCTGGGGCTTCCGCAACGAGCTAGGCCCCACGCTGGAAGCCGCGCGCGCGCGCGGCGCACGCATCGTGCTCGGCATCCGCGACGTGCTCGACGAGCCCGAGGCCCTGCGCGCCGAATGGCAGCGCAAGGGGCACATGGAGGCGATCCGGCGCTACTACGACGAGATCTGGATCTACGGCCTGCCGGAGATCTGCCGCCCGCTGGAGGGGCTCGGCCTGCCCGCACGCTGGGAGGAGGAGGACCGCCTCGTCTACACCGGCTACCTGCGGCGCGAGCCGCCGGACTGGCCGGAGATCGGCACCCGCCCGTCCGACAAGCCCTACATCCTGGTGACCACCGGCGGCGGCGGCGACGGCACCTACCTGGTGGACTGGGTGCTGAAGGCCTATGAGCAGGACGCCGGGCTCGATATCCCCGCCGTGCTGGTCTACGGCCCGTTCATGGCGCCCGACAGCCGCAGCGCCTTCGACCGCCGCGCCGCGAAACTGGGCAACCGCATCCGCGTGCTCTCCTTCGACAGCCGGCTGGAACGCTGGCTCGCGGAGGCGCATGGCGTGGTGGCCATGGGCGGCTACAACACGTTCTGCGAGATCCTGACCCTCGACAAGCCGGCGGTGATCATGCCCCGGGTGAACCCGCGCGAGGAGCAGCTGATCCGCGCCACCGCCGCCGAGAAGCTGGGCCTGGTGCGCATGCTCTACGGCCCGCGGGACGGCGAGGGGCCCGAGGTGATGGCCGCCGCCATCCGCGGATTGCGCGACCAGTCCCCCCCCGCGGCGCGGGCCCTGCCCGGCATGCTGGACGGGCTGGACATCGTCACCCGCCGCGTGCGCCTGCACCATGACCAGCCACTGGAGAGCAATACCCCTTGATCCCCTCCCCAGGACCCCGGCTCGCGGTGGTGGTCAAAGGCTACCCCCGCCTGTCAGAGACGTTTGTCGCCCAGGAGCTGCTCGCCCTCCAGGAGGCCGGTTTCGACTTCGAGATCTGGTCGCTGCGCGCGCCCTATGACGACCGCGAACACCCGATCCACGCCCGCATCCGCGCGCCGCGGCGCTATCTCTCGGAATACCTGCACGATGCGCCCCTGCGGGTGCTCGCCGCGCTGTGGCGGGCGCGCCGGCTGCCGGGCTTCGGCCGGGCGCTGGCGGACTGGCTGGGCGACCTGCGCCGCGACCCGACCCGCAACCGCGTGCGCCGCTTCGGCCAGGCGCTGGAACTGGCCACCGAGCTTCCCGCCGATATCGGCTTTCTCTACGTGCATTTCCTGCACACGCCGGCTTCCGTCACCCGCTACGCCGCCACGATGCGCGGGCTCGGCTGGGGCTTCTCCGCCCATGCGAAGGACATCTGGACCATCCCGGAGCGCGAGAAGCGCGAGAAGCTCGCCTCCGCCCGATTCGGCGTGACCTGCACCGCCTCGGGCGCCGCCCATCTGCGCGCGCTGGCGCCAGACCCCGGGCGCCTCAGCCTCGTCTACCACGGGCTCGACCTGTCGCGTTTTCCCGATCCGCCGGAGCGCGGGGCCCGGCAGGGCCCGCTGAAGCTGCTCTCCGTCGGGCGGCTGGTGGCCAAGAAGGGCTATGACGACCTGCTGGAGGCGCTGGCCCTGCTGCCCCCGGAGACCGACTGGCACTTCACCCATATCGGCGGTGGCGAACTGAAGGACACGCTGGCCGCGCGCGCCGCCGGTCTCGGCCTCGCGGACCGCATCACCTGGCTGGGCAAGCGCGACCAGGACGAGGTGGTGGCCGCGATGCGCGCCGCCGATCTTTTCGTGCTGCCCTCCAAGATCGCCGGCGACGGAGACCGCGACGGCCTGCCCAACGTGCTGATGGAGGCGGCGAGCCAGGGCCTGCCGATCCTCTCCACCGCCGTCTCCGCCATCCCCGAGTTCATCGAGGACGGCGTGCACGGCAGGTTGGTCCCCCCGGGAGACCCGCAGGCCCTGGCCGCCGCCCTCGCCGCAAGCGAAGCCTGCCCGCAGAACGCCAGCCGGATGGCCACGGCCGCCCGCCGGCGCCTCGTCGCGCAGTTCCGCATGGAGGCGGGCATCGACATCCTCGCCGCCCGGCTGCACGCCGCTCTGGGCACTGCCGGAACCGCGGCCGCCGGCGGAACGGAGGCCGGTGGAGCCGGGGGCGCCGGCGGAACAGCCGCTGCCGGACCGGCCGCCGGCACGGCAGCGCCCGGCACGGCAGCGCCCGGCACGGCAGCGCCCGGCACCCCTCCGTCTGGCAAACTGCCGTCCGGCAATCTACCGTCCGGCACCTCTCCGTCCGGCACCATGCTGTCCGGCACCATGCTGTCCGGCCCCTCACGATCGGGCACCCGACCGTCCGACACCGTGCCGCCCGGCCCTCCACCGCCCGACCCACCACCGTCCGACACCACGCCGTCCGGACCCTCACCATCCGGCACCCGACCGTCCGGCACGACAGCCACAGGCGAAGCGACCGCCGGCTCCGGCCCGGCCGGCGGGCCGCCCCGGGCCCTCGCCCCGGCCGCCTCCGCCCCTGCCGGCCCGACACCCGCCGCGAACGCCCCCTGCGGCGCCTCGGGCTCCGCCGCCGCGACACCCGCACCACCCGGGGGCGAGCGGACCAGCGCATGACACACGTCGCCTTCTACGCGCCGATGAAGGCGCCCGATTCCCCCACCCCCTCCGGGGACCGCGAGATTGCCCGGCTCACCCTGCTGGCGCTGACCGCGGCCGGGTTCCGCCCCGAACTGGCCTCGCGCCTGCGCAGCCGCGACGCGGCTGGCGATACCGCGGAGCAGGCCCGGCTGATCGCCCTCGCGGAGGCCGAGATCGACCGCCTGAAGCGGCTGTGGGAGCGGGATCCGCCGGCGCTGTGGTTCACCTATCACTGCTACTGGAAGGCGCCGGACCTGATCGGCCCGGCACTGGCACGGCACTTCGGCATTCCCTACGTGATCTCCGAGGCGATCCACTCCGAGCGCCGCATGGCGGGCCCCTGGGCCGATTTCGCCCACCGCGCCCGGGCGGCGCTGGATGCCGCCGACCTGCTGTACTGGACCACGCCGCGCGACCTGCCCGGGCTTTGCGAAGTGGCCCGGCCGGGGCAGCTGCGCGAGCTTCCGCCCTTCATCGACCCCGGCCCCGCCCCGCCCCCCGGGCCCGGCCCCGACGCGGCGGCCGGGCCGCGCCTGCTCACCGTCGCGATGATGCGCGAGGGCGACAAGCTGCGCTCCTACACCCGCCTGCGCGAGACGCTGGGCCACCTGCCCCGGCCCTGGAGCCTCACCATCGTGGGCGGCGGCCCCGCCGCGGCGGAGGTGGCGGCGCTGTTCGCGGGCCTGGAGGGCGTGACCTTCCACGGGCAGGAGAACGACCCGGCCCGGATGCGCCGGCTCTACGAGACCCATGACCTCTTCGTCTGGCCCGGTGTGGGCGAGGGCTTCGGCATGGTGTTCCTGGAGGCCCAGGCCGCCGGCCTGCCGGCGATCTGCGACAACCATTCCGGCCCCGCCACCGTGGTGCCCTTCCGCCCCCTGCCGGACCCGGCGGACCCCTCCGCCCTGGCCGCCGCCATCGCCGCCCTGCCGCGCGATGCCGACGCCCGGGCCGCGACCCGCGCCCATGTCCTCGCCCACCACGGGCTGGACGCGGCGGCGCGGAGCCTGCGCATCCAGCTCGGAGAGCTCATGACATGACCCCCACCTTCCCCACCACCCGCATCGCCCTGCTGCGCCATTTCCCCACCGAATGGAACGACGAGGGCCGCCTGCAGGGCCGCACCGACGTGCCGCTCTCCCCCGCCTCGCGCGCGGAAATCGCCACGCTGCGCCTGCCGGACGGCTGGGAGGAGGTGCCCGTCGTCTCCAGCCCTCTCGCACGCGCGATGGAGACCGCCCGCGCCATGGCCGGCGCCCGCGAGGTCCGCCCGGACCCGCGGCTGGTGGAGATGGATTTCGGCGGCTGGGAAGGGGCGGTGAGCGACGATCTCGTCGCCGACCCGGAGGTGGCCTTCGGGCCGGTGGAGACCTGGACCTGGCACCTGCGCCCGCCCGGCGGCGAGAGCCCGGCGGAGATGGCCGGGCGCCTGAAGCCCGCCCTCGCCGAAATCGCCGCCGCCGGCCCGGCGCTGGTGGTCTGCCACCGCGGGGTGATCCGCTGCCTGCTCGCTCTCGCCACCGGCTGGGACTATGCGAGCCCGGAGCCGTTCCGCATCCGCCGCGCCGCGATCCACGAGATCGAGGTCGCGCCGGACGGTACGCCCGTTGGCCTGTATCCGCCGGTGAAGCTCGTCCCCAGATGAGCACGCCGCGGGTTCTCATCGCGGTCAGCCACCTCACCGGCACCGGGCATTTCGTGCGCGCGCTGGCCATCGCCCGCGCGCTCAGCGCGCAAGGGGCGCGGCCGCTGCTGCTCGCGGGCGGGCGGCCCCTGCCCCATCTCGACACCGGGGGCGTGGAGATCGCCTGGCTGCCGCCGCTGATGGTCACCGGGCAGGATTATGCCACGCTCCGCCTGCCTGACGGCACCGCCGCGGACGCGGCCACCCTCGCCGCCCGCCGGGCGCAGGCGCTGGCGGTGCTGGCCCGCTTCGGGCCGGACGTGCTGGTGACCGAGACCTGGCCCTTCGGCCGCGGCAGCCTGCGCGCGGAGTTCGCCGCGCTCTCCGCCGCCGCGCCCGGCCGGCGCGCCGTGTCGCTGCGCGACATCCCCGAGCCGACGGACAAGCCCGACAAGCGCGCGCGCGCGGAGGCCGATCTCGCCGGGTTCGACGCCATCCTCGTGCATGGCGACCCGGCGCTGGGCCGGATGACAGACCATTGGCCGCTGTCGCCGGGGGCCGCGGCGCTGCTGCGCGAAACCGGGTTCGTGACCGCCCCGCTGCCCGCGCCCGCGCCCCCTTCCGGGGAGGTTCTCGTCTCGGTCGGCGGCGGGGCGACGGGGCGGCATCTTCTGGCCCTGGCGGCGGAGGCGGCGCGGGATTCCGCCCGGCCCTGGCGGCTGATGGTCGGCGGCGCGGACGCGGCGGAGGAAGCGGCCCGGCTGCGCGGCCTGGGCCCCGCCCTGGCCGAGCCCGCCCGGGCGGATTACCGCGCGCGGCTGCAGGGCGCCGCCTGTTCGGTGTCGCTGTGCGGCTACAACACCGCCACCGACCTCCTGCAATGCACGACACCGGCGGTTCTCGTGCCGCTCACCGAGGGGGGCGAGCGCGAGCAGCGCCTGCGCGCCGCGGCGCTGGAGCCCTTCGGCATGGCGCTGCTGGAGGGGGACGGGCTGAAACCCGCGCACCTGCTCGCGGCCGTCGAGACCGCCATCGCCCGCGGCCCCCGCACGCCCTCCGGCATCGACATGAACGGTGCCGCCCGCAGCGCGGAGATCCTGATCGCCCTCGCCGGACAGCCCCCCGCCTGAGCCCCGCGCGAACACTCCGCATGAGCTGCGCACTCGCTGCGCGCGGCGCCGCTGGCGCCGGTCGCAGGCGCGGCAGGCGGCCTTGCCCGGGGCCTTTCCGCCTTCCGGCCGGAACGTGGCTGTGCCCTTCCGAGCGGGCGGCGCCCACCCCCCGTGAGCGCCCGACAACGATGTCTCCGGCCATCCGGCCCTCGCCCGGGGCCTTCGGGGAAAAGGCGCGCCGCACGGGTGCGCCAGCGTCCATCGGGCGGGATGCTCGTCCGCCAGCCCCGAGGTTTCGCGAGGGTGAGGTTCGGTTCCGGTCTGGCGGGCGGACGCCAGCCCCCTGCCACAGGGCTCAAGGGGCCCCTCCGTCACCCTTCCGCCCGGGCGAACGGCCCGGGTTGCGCCCGGCACTCCCCCCGGGAGGGCGCGATGGCGATGCCGTGCGCCGCTCAGCCCTCGTCCGGGGCTTCACGATAAGCCGCTCACCACAGGAGGGACTGCGCCCACCCAGGGCCGGGCGCGGCCCTTCGCGACTGGCGGAGGCGTTGGGTCAGGGGGCTGATACACCCGGGGGCTGGCGGCCCGGATGTGGGGCTTCCCGGCCTCAGGCGCGCGGCCCGGAAAGACGAACCGCCCGTGACGCGGGGTCACGGGCGGTGGACAGGTCTCGCGGCGGGCGGAGGATCAGTCGCGCGGGATCACGCGCAGGCCGAGCTCGCGGAGCTGCTCATTGGTGGCCTCGGCCGGGGCCTGCATCATCAGGTCCTCGGCGCGCTGGTTCATCGGGAACATGATGACCTCGCGGATGTTCTCCGCATCGGCCAGCAGCATCACCATCCGGTCCACGCCGGGCGCGATGCCGCCATGCGGGGGGGCGCCATACCTGAACGCCGAGAGCATGCCGCCGAAATGCGCGTCCACGTGCTCCTTCGAGTAGCCGACGATCTCGAAGGCCTTGTACATGACCTCCGGCTTGTGGTTCCGGATCGCGCCCGAGGAGAGCTCGATGCCGTTGCACACGATGTCGTACTGGAAGCCCAGCACGTCGAGCGGGTTCATGGTCTCGAGCGCTTCGAGCCCCCCCTGCGGCATGGAGAACGGGTTGTGCGAGAAGTCGAGCTTCCCGCTGTCGGGGTCCTTCTCGTACATCGGGAAGTCGACGATCCAGCAGAAGTCGAAGCGGTCGGTGGCGGTGAGGCCCAGTTCCAGCCCGATCGCGTTGCGCGCCTTGCCCGCCACGGCCTCGAAGCTCGACGGCTGGCCGCCGAGGAAGAAGGCCGCGTCGCCCACGCCGAGGCCGAGCTGCTGGCGGATGGCCTCGGTGCGCTCCGGGCCGATGTTCTTCGCGAGCGGGCCTGCGGCGGCGGTCTCGCCGTTCTCCTCACGCCAGAAGATGTAGCCCATGCCGGGCAGACCCTCTTTCTGGGCGAAGGCGTTCATGCGGTCGCAGAACTTGCGGCTGCCGCCCCCGGGCGCGGGAATGGCGCGGATCTGCGTGCCCTCCTGCTCCAGCAGCGCCGCGAAGATCTTGAAGCCGGAGCCGGCGAAATGCTCGGAGACCACCTGCATTTTAATGGGGTTGCGCAGGTCGGGCTTGTCGGAGCCGTACCACAGCATGGAGTCGCGATAGGCGATGCGGGGGAATTCCGGGGTCACCGGCCGGCCGCCGCCGAACTCCTCGAACACGCCGCGCATCACCGGCTCGATGGCCCGGAACACGTCCTCCTGGGTGACGAAGCTCATCTCGATGTCGAGCTGGTAGAACTCGCCCGGGCTGCGGTCGGCGCGGGGGTCCTCGTCGCGGAAGCAGGGGGCGATCTGGAAGTAGCGGTCGAAGCCCGCGATCATGCACAGCTGCTTGAACTGCTGCGGCGCCTGCGGCAGGGCGTAGAACTTGCCCGGGTGCAGCCGCGACGGCACGAGGAAGTCGCGCGCGCCCTCGGGCGAGGAGGCGGTGAGGATCGGGGTCTGGAACTCGTTGAACCCCTGGTCGGTCATGCGGCGGCGCAAGCTGGAGATCACCTTCGAGCGCAGCATGATCGAGGAATGCAGCTTGTCGCGGCGCAGGTCGAGGAAGCGGTACTTGAGGCGGGTCTCCTCGGGGTACTCCTGGTCGCCGAACACCGGGAGGGGCAGCTCCTCGGCCGCGCCCAGCACCTCGAAGTCACGCACGAAGACCTCGATCTCGCCGGTGGGGAGCTTGGGGTTCACCAGCTCCGGCGCGCGGGCCTTCACCTCGCCGTCGATGCGGATCACCCATTCCGAGCGCACCTTTTCCACCCCGGCGAAGGCCGGGCTGTCGGGGTCGCAGAGCACCTGGGTGATGCCGTAATGGTCGCGCAGGTCGATGAACAGGATGCCGCCATGGTCGCGCACGCGGTGCACCCAGCCGGAGAGGCGGACGGTTGTGCCCACGTCGGCCTTGGTGAGCGCGGCGCAGGTGTGGGTGCGGTAGGCGTGCATGAGGGGTCTCCCCGAGGTGAGCGAAAGGTCGCCGCCGATACACCCTTTCAGCCTGCCGAAGTCAAGGCCGGAGGGGGGCGGGCGCCCTTCCGGGCCGGTGCGGGGCCGCCCGGCCGCGCCGGGGCGCATCCGCCGGCCGGCCCCGGGCGTCAGCCGAAGCGGTAGGCGTCCATGTGCAGGGCGCCGAACTCGTGGCTATCGTGAATGCGGGTGCCGGCCTCGCCCGCCGCCGCGCCCAGCGCCACGTGCAGCGGCACGAAATGCTCCTCCGTGGGGTGGTTGCGCGCCGCGTGCGGGCCGCGTGCGAGATAGGCGACGAGATCCTCCACCGCGTTGGCCGCGATGCGGTCTGCCACCCAGTCGGCGAAGCCGCGCGCCCAGTCCGGCGAGGGGCGGTCGATGATCATGCCGCCGCGAAACACCTCCTGCAGGTTGTGGGTGATGGAGCCGGAGGCGAGGATCAGCACGCCGCGGTCGCGCAGCGTGGCGAGAGCCTGGCCCAGCCGGTAATGCGCCTCGGCGCCCGCCTCGTGCAGCACGGAGAGCTGGAGCAGCGGGCGGCGGGCCTCGGGGTCGATCAGGTGCATCGGAACCCAGGCGCCATGGTCCAGCCCGCGTTCGGCAAGGTCGGGCTGCCAGCCGGCAGCGGCCAGCACCTCGGCCACCTCATGCGCCACGTCCGGCGCGCCGGGGGCGTCATGATGGATGGCATAGAGCGCCTCGGGGAAGCCCCGGAAATCATGGATGGTCTCGGGGCGTTCGGAGATCGAGACGGTGGGCCGGTGCGTTTCCCAGTGCGCCGAGACCACCAGCACCGCCCGCGCCTCCGGCAGGCTCTCTCCCAGCGTCTGCAGGAACCGCACCGCCGGCGTGTCCTGCAGGGCAAGGGTGGGCGAACCGTGCGAGACGAACAGAACGGGCATGCGCATGGGAGAACCTCCGGAAACCAGCTCGCGCGACTATGCTCCCGGGCAGCGAGGATAAAAACAGGACGGTCGTGGACGCACTGTTTACCGAATGGCCCCGCGCGCCGGCGGGGCGCGGCGCCTCAGGTGGGCACGGCGCCGTGGTAGAAATAGGTGCCCATGCCGGTGGTGAACATGATCTGCCCGCCCAGCGCGTGCAGCGCCAGCGCCAGCGGGAAGCTGCCGCGCCGCTCATAGGCCCAGGCGTAGATGCAGCCGCCCAGGAAGGTGAGCACCAGCGCCGGCAGGTTCCAGTACATCAGATGCGCGGCGGAGAAGATCACCCCGTTCACCACGATTCCGGTGCCGCCGTGCGGGATCAGGTGGCCGTAGCGGCGGAAGTAGAGGGTGCGGAACAGCAGTTCCTGCGGCAGGGCCGAGAGCACGGGGTAGAGCAGCATCACCATCAGCCAGCTCTGCGGGCTGTAGAACGGGAAGGAGAACATGGCCGAGGGCCGCTCCAGCCAGATCCACACCAGCGCGATGGTGGTGGTCACCGCGACGTAGAGCAGCACGAACCGCCAGTGGCGCAGCAGGCCGCCCCTGAGCAGGGCCCGGGGCGAGAAACCGGGCGTGAGGAACAGCAACCCGATGCCCAGCAGCGTGGTGGCCGCCAGCATGCCCCACATCGCCGAGGGCGGCAGCGCGAGGGCCAGCACCAGCGGCGTGGCCACGAACAGCCCGAGAAACTCGATCCAGCGCGGCCAGGGCAGGCGTGGCGCGGCGCCACCCGTCCCGCTCATCCGCGTGCCCCGCCCGGGAGAGCGGCGCTGCGCACGGCATGCTTGTCGGATGGGCCGGTTTCTCTTACCCTTCCGGGCCTCCGGGACGCAAAGATGGGCGGTGTCAGCAGTGAAGTGTCTCCCCGTCGTCGGCCTGATGGCGAGCATGGTCCTCGCATCCTGCGGGTCGGTCCCCAGACTGCCGGACCTCTCAAGGATTTATGGAAACGCGGCCCGGATACAAGGGCCGGAGCGCAGGCCGTTGCTGGTGATGCCCGGAACGATGGGCTCGCGGCTGGTGGATCTGGCCAGCGGCGTCTCGGTCTGGGGCGGGCCGGACGGGCTGTCGCCCGATCCCAGGGTGGCCCGCAATCTCGCGCTGCTGGCCCTGCCCCTGGCGCCGGAGGGCGAGGAGGCCCGCCATCTGCGCGACAGCATCGTGCCCGACAGCGTGCTGCGCGCCGCCACGGCGCGGGTGCTCGGCGTGCCGGTGGAGATCGAGGTTTACGGCGGCATCGCCAACATGCTGCGCCTGGGCGGCTGGGTGGCCGACGACGACCCCAACCCGGGCTCCGAGCCGGTGAACAGCTATCCCTTCGCCTATGACTGGCGGCGCGACCTGGTGGACAGCGTGAGCGCCTTCGACCGCTTTGTCCTCCTCCACGAGGAGGAGAACGCCCCGCCGCATTCGCTGGACCTCATGGCGCATTCCATGGGCACGCTGATCGCGCGCTACTACCTGATGTACGGCACCCAGGACCTGCCGGAGGACGGCAGCCTGCCCGAGCTCACCTGGGCCGGGGCGCAGCATTTCTCCAAGGTGGTGCTGATCGCCCCGCCGAACGCGGGCTCGATGGCAGCCCTCGACAACCTGGTGAACGGCAAGACCCTCGGGCCGCTGCAGCCCTTCTACCCGGCGGCGCTGGTGGGCACGCATTTCTCCACCTACGCGCTGATGCCGCGCAACCGCCATCACCGGGTGCTGTGGTCCGACACGCACCAGCCGGTGGAGGACCTCTACGACCCCGCGCTGTGGGAACGGCTGGGCTGGGGGCTGGCCAGCCCGGACGCGGAGGAGATCATCGCCGACCTGCTGCCCGACGAGCCGGACCCGGAGGTCCGCCGCCGCCGCGCGCTGGCCTTCCTCGCCGAGGCCCTGGGCCGCGCGAAGCAGTTCCAGGCCGCCCTGGACCGCCCCATAGACGCGCTGCCGCCCGGGCTCGACATCCACATGGTGGTGGGCGGCGGCTACACCACGCCCGCCGGGGCGAGAGTGGACCGGGAGACCGGGGAACTCACGGTCGACACGTTCGAGGAAGGCGACGGGCTGGTGCTGCGCGCCTCCTCGCTGCTCGACGAGCGCCAGGGCAAGCCCTACACCTACGGGCTGGACACGCCGCTGAAGTTCACCTCGGTGCTGTTCCTGCCGGAGGAGCACGTGGCGCTGACCCAGAGCGCGGTGCTGGGCGACAACCTGCTGTTCTGGCTGATCGAGGGGCAGCGCACGCGGGATTCGCTGCGCCCGGGGCCGCTGGCGCCCGGCCCGCGGATTCCGCTGCTCTCCGCCGCGGCCCCCGGCACGGCCCCCGATGGTCGCGACGACACGGACCGCTGACCCCCCGAACCTTGACAAGTCAGCCGGCGGAAAGCCACATCGACAGAGCTATTTATCGAGAGGGGCGGCGACGCTCCCGGCAGGAGGTAACGCATGAAGAAAGTCTATGACAGTGCCGCCGAGGCGCTCGAAGGGGTGCTGTTCGACGGCATGACCATCGCGGCGGGCGGCTTCGGCCTGTGCGGCATCCCCGAGCTGTTGATCGCGGCGATCCGCGAGGCCGGCACGAAGGACCTCACCGTCGCCTCCAACAACGCCGGGGTGGATGATTTCGGCCTCGGCCTGCTGCTCAAGACCCGGCAGGTGAAGAAGATGATCTCGTCCTACGTGGGCGAGAACGCCGAGTTCATGCGCCAGTACCTCTCCGGCGAGCTGGAGCTGGAGTTCAACCCCCAGGGCACGCTGGCCGAGCGCATGCGCGCCGGCGGCGCCGGCATCCCGGGCTTCTACACGAAGACCGGCGTGGGCACCGTGATCGCCGAGGGCAAGGAGCACAAGGAGTTCGACGGCCAGACCTACATCCTGGAGCGCGGCATCGTGGCCGACCTCGCCATCGTGAAGGCCTGGAAGGCCGATGACACCGGCAACCTCGTGTTCCGCAAGACGGCGCGCAACTTCAACCCCAACGCGGCGACCTGCGGCAAGATCTGCATCGCCGAGGTGGAGGAGATCGTGCCGCGCGGCAGCCTCGACCCGGACAAGATCCACCTGCCCGGCATCTACGTGCACCGCCTGCTGCAGGGCGAGCACGAGAAGCGCATCGAGCAGCGCACCATCCGCGCCGCCTGAGGACATGATGACCGGGGGCTCCGGGCGCGCGCCGACCCGCCGCCCTCCCCCACCCACCCACCGGAGTGCGGCGGCCCGCCGCGCGCCCGGAGCCGGATTTGCACGAGGAGATCTCCCATGCCCTGGGATCGCAACCAGATGGCCGCCCGCGCGGCGCAGGAACTCAAGGACGGAATGTACGTGAACCTCGGGATCGGCATCCCGACTCTCGTCTCCAACTACATCCCCGAGGGCGTCGACGTGACGCTGCAGTCGGAGAACGGCATGCTCGGCATGGGGCCCTTCCCGACCGAGGACGAGATCGACCCAGATCTCATCAACGCCGGCAAGCAGACCATCACCGAGCTGGCCCGCACCGCCTATTTCGATTCCGCCACCTCCTTCGGGATGATCCGCGGCGGCAAGATCGCCATGGCGATCCTGGGCGCCATGGAAGTGGCCGAGAACGGCGATCTCGCCAACTGGATGATCCCCGGCAAGCTCGTGAAGGGCATGGGCGGGGCGATGGATCTCGTCGCCGGCGTGGGCCGGGTGATCGTGATCATGGACCACACCAACAAGGCCGGTGAATCCAAGCTGCTGAAGGCCTGCACCCTGCCGCTCACCGGCACCGGGGTGGTGGACATGATCATCACCAACCTCGGCGTGTTCGACGTGGTCGAGGGCGGACTGAAACTGGTGGAGCGCGCCGAGGGCGTGAGCCTCGAGGACATCCGCAACGCCACCGAGGCGACACTGGTCGACTGAGCGCGCCCAGCACCGCCGGGCAAGGAACAGGCCGCACTCCGGGCGCGGCCTGTTTCGTTTCCGGAGCGCGGAGCGGGCTTCGATGCCCCCGCGTCCGCCGGGCTCCCTCACCGCCATGGGCGCGAGGAGATCGGCTACGGGATCGTGCAGGGCGTGGAGGCGCTGGCGGGAACCTGCCGCCACGCACTCCGCCCCTTCGGCGGAACCCCGGCCATCGTGAAGCCGGGGCCTTTCCGGGGAACCTGACCTCGCCCGGCCCCCGCGCCGCCCGATGCGCATGTGCCCAGAGTTGCGGCAATACCGGGCCAGATGGAGGCACACGCCGAACAGCCGGGCGATGACGCCCCTGCCGCACGGCCGCAGCCGGTGGCCGATGCGATCGCACGGCGTGGGAAGATGACGGAACGGCGCCCGCTGCGCACCGACGCCATGCCCGAGGGCCCGGGTTTCGGCGCAGTGCGGACCGACGAAGCCGTTGTTCCCGTTCGGAAGGGTGTCCACAGGGCGACGGGCAGGGAAAGCATGGTCTGACGAGGGGAGCAGGTGCTCCTGCCTGCCGGCGCGTGCGCGTCATTCGGCCAGCGCCCGCATCACCGCGATCAGGTCTGACTTGCCTTCGAAGCCGATGCCCGGCAGTTCGGGCATGACGATATGGCCCTCCTCCACCGTCACGCCATCGGGGAAGCCGCCATAGGGCTGGAACAGGTCCGGATAGCTCTCGTTCCCGCCAAGGCCGAGGCCCGCCGCGATGTTCAGCGACATCTGGTGCCCGCCATGCGGGATGCAGCGGGACGGCGACCAGCCCAGCCGGTCCAGCACATCGAGCGTGCGCAGGTATTCCACCAGGCCGTAGGACAGGGCGCAATCGAATTGCAGCCAGTCACGGTCGGGGCGCATCCCGCCGTACCGGATCAGGTTGCGTGCGTCCTGATGCGAGAACAGGTTCTCGCCGGTCGCCATGGGGCCGGGGTAGAATTCGGCCATCGCCGCCTGAAGCTGGTAGTCCAGCGGATCGCCGATCTCCTCATACCAGAACAGCGGGTAGGTCCGGAGCATCCCGGCATAGGCGATCGCGGTCTCCAGGTCGAAGCGCCCGTTCGCGTCGACGGCAAGCCGGGCCTCGTCGCCGATTTCCGCCAGAACGGCCTCGACGCGGCGCTGATCCTCGGCGAGGGAAGCGCCGCCGATCTTCATCTTCACGACGGTGTAGCCGCGCTCCACATAGCCGCGCATTTCCTTGCGCAGGGCTGAATCGTCCTTCCCCGGATAGTAGTAGCCGCCGGCCGCATAGACGAACACCCGCGGGTCGGCCTCCACCCCCTTGCGCTCGGCCAGCAGGCGGAACAGCGGCTTTTCCTCGATCTTGGCGATGGCGTCCCACACGGCCATGTCGATGGTGCCCACGGCGACCGAGCGCTCGCCGTGCCCGCCGGGCTTCTCGTTCTGCATCATCGCGGCCCAGATCCTGTGGGCGTCGAGGTTGCTGCCCGCCTCGTTCAGAAGGGACGCCGGATCCGCCTCCAGGATGCGGTCGCGGAAGCGTTCCCGGATCAGCCCGCCCTGCCCGTAGCGCCCGTTCGAGTTGAAGCCGTAGCCGACGACCCGGCGGCCGTCCCTCTCCACATCGGTCACGACAGCCACCAGGCTTGCCGTCATCCTGCTGAAATCGATGTAGGCATTCCTGATCGGCGAGGCGATCGGCTTGGTGACCTCGCAGATATCCACGATGCGCATGGGCGTGCTCCTGTCTCGGGCGGCATGTCGCCCGGTGATGATCACCGCCATGGATAGACGGCCCGCGGGGGTGCACTCCAATGCCGTCTGGCGCTTCATTCATGCCGATCCGGCATGGATCAACGACTATCCCCGCCGGTCACCCTCAGCCAGAACGCCTCGCAATGCGCCGACATGCGCGCGCGCGGCCGGTAGATGACCAGTTGGACGGGAACATCCAGCGCCTCGCCTCCGGCACGAACCAGCCTGCCGCGCGCGATGTCCTCCCCGGCGAGGGACAGGGGCAGGAAGGCGACGCCCTGCCCCTGCTTCGCCATCTCCAGATTGGTCGAGGCCAGCACGGAATTCATCTTCGCCTCGAGGTCCGGCCGCCCGTGCCCGGCCCAGTGCGCCTCCAGGATCGCATGAAGCCCGGACGCGGCCGCATAGGCCAGGAAGGGACTGCGCGGCGCCTCCGGGCCCAGGCGCCACAGGGGCTGAGCGTCGGCGCCCGGAGCGCAGAGGGACACCAGCCGGTCCCTTCCGATGGGATGGCACCTGAACTGCCTTTCCGGCAGATCCTCCGCCGCAGCGGGGCTTTTGTGGCAGATGAAGAAGCCGGCCCGGCCATCCTGCAGCAGGCGGACACATTGCCGGTGCGTGTCCGAAACCATGTTGATCGCACCGATCTCCGAGGGCCCCCCGACCTGCATCAGCCATCGCGGAACGAAAGTGTATGACAGGGCATGCGTGGCCGCGAGGTTCAGGCTGCGTTGCGCCAGCCCTGCGGCCTCCAGCGCCTCCAGCCGTGCATCCGACAGCATCCGCAAGATGGCTTCGGCGCGGGGCCGGAACGCCATTCCGGCCGGCGTCAGCGAGACCTGGCGGGTCGTGCGCTGAATGAGCGGCGTCTGAATGTGCGCCTCCAGGCTCCTGATCCGGCGACTGAACGCGGGTTGGGTCGTGTTGCGGTTCTCCGCGGCGCGGGAAAAGTTGAGCTCCCGTGCCAGTTCCAGAAAATCCGCTGGGAGCCCGGGACGCGCGGACCTTCGACGGATGCGGTGAGAGCAGCCGCCCGTCAGACGGCCACGAAGCCACCGTCGACCAGCAGCTCCTCCCCTCCCACGAAACTGCTGTCGTCGGAGGCCAGGAAAAGCACCGCCCTGGCAATCTCATCGGTGTTGCCGAGGCGTCCGAACGGGATGGTCTGCTGCATCCATGCCTCGGCCCCCTCGTTGGTGCGAAGATAGGTCGCCATCGCCGGTGTCAGCACCATGCCCGGAGAGACCACGTTCACTCGGATCCCACGGCTCTTGAGATCGGCGGTCCAGCCGCGCGCCAGGGCGCGGATCGCGGCCTTGGTGGCGCTGTAGATGGACAGGCCCGGGAACCCCTTCACGCCGGCGCCGGAGCCGGTCAGCACGATGGCGCCCCCTGCCGACATGAGAGGCAGCGCCTTCTGGACGGTGAAGACCATGCCTTTCACGTTGATGTCGAAGAGACGGTCGAAATGGGCCTCGTCGATGTTGCCCAAGGCGGCCTGCTCGGAAATCCCGGCATTGGCGAAGACCACGTCGACACGACCGTGATCGCGCCCGATCTGCGCATAGAGCCGGTCAAGGTCTGCCGCATCCGACACATCGCCCCGCACGCCGATCACGCCCTGGCCGATCTCGCCGACGGCGGCGTCCAGACGGTCCTGCCTGCGCCCGGTGATGTAGACGCGAGCGCCTTGCGTGGCGAAGGATCTGGCCGTGGCGAGGCCGATGCCATCCGTGCCGCCGGTGACCACCACAACCTTGTGTTCGAATCTCTGAGCCATGCTGTCTCTCCTGTCCCCTCGCAAGTGGAGCGTTGTTCCACTTACCTATATGGAGTATCATTCCACTTAGCAAGACGCAGAGAGGCCCGCCCTTGACCGATGACCCGCCACTGCGCGCCGATGCGCAGCAAAACAGAGACAAGATCCTTGCCGCGGCAGAAGCGATCTTCCTCGAACGGGGCGCGACCGTCTCGATGAACGAGGTTGCAAGGCACGCCGGCGTGGGCATAGGAACGCTCTACCGGCGCTTTCCCACACGCGAGGACCTGCTGGCTGCGGCCTACAGCGCCCGCTTCGTGGCCGTTGCCGAGGACATGCGCCTGCGCGCCGAAGGGGCTGATGCCCTTTCCACGTTGCGCGCCTATCTCGAGGAGCTGGTGCGCCACACGACCGTCTATCGAGGCTTCGCAGCCTCGCTCGGCATCGTGCTGAAGACGGGCACGCCGGGATGCGTTGCCACCAGCCAGGTGGGGCAGCAGCTTTTGCAGACGGCACAGAGCACGGGCCAGGTGCGCGTCGACATCACTTTCGCCGACCTGGTCTGCGTGGCCACGGCCGTTTCGCTGGCGGTCGAGCAGGACGGAATACCGCAATCCGGCGTCGCGCATCTCGTAGGCCTGTTCACGGACGGCATCGTCGTTCGCCCGCCAGAGCGGAACCGCCTGCCCGGGGCGGCATCGGGTTGAAGGACGGGTGTCGCTCCGGGCACCGGGAGGGGCCGCTCACCGCCCCCGGCATGACCTGCCGCCTTCGGGACGCGACCTGCGCAGAGCCGGATGCCCGTTCCCCCGCCGCCCTGTCGCCGGCGGCGGGGCGATCGTCCCGTTCCTCCGCGCCGCTGACGCCCGTAAGGGACGCAGCGGAAGCCTGTCTGCGACGCCTGCCGTCCCGGCAGGGCCAATCCCTGTGATGAGACAGGCAGGACCAGCCGGCGAAGCTCGGGACCGGTGGCGACAGTCTGCGCGGCGGCGCACGGGCCGCATGCCGACCGACCGGCCGAAGCCCCCATCAGGCGAACAACGCGAAATCCCTCGAAAGATGGTCGCGGAAGACGGACAGGCGCCTTGGCGCGAGGCGGCCATGGGGGTGCGGCCCGCCGACCGGCACCTCCGCCAGCGCGTCCTCCCGCAGGAGCCGGCCCAGCGCGCCGCGCTGCAGGTTCGCCGCGACCGCGCAGTGCTGCAGATGCGCGATGCCGAGCCCGTGGAGCGCGGCCACGCGCAGGGCGAAGCCCGGGACGAGGCCGAGCGGGCTGCGAGGGGGGGACGCGGCCGCCGTCTGCAAAGCGGATCGGCGGCGTGCCGCCCACGCGGATGTGGCGGACGAAACGATGCCCCCCAGCGCCGCGGGGCCGGAGGGAAGGCCGGCCGCCGCGAGATTGGACGGTGCCGCCACCAGCATGGTGCCGAGCGATCCGAGCCGGCGTGCGGTGGGCGCGCCGCCGCTCATGGGGCCGACGCGAAGGGCAAGGCCGGAACGCTCCCCGATCACGTCGTGCTGCCGGTCCCCCAGGCCCAGGTCGAGCTGCACCCCGGGATGCGCCCGGAGGAACCGGCCGACCCCTTCGCGGATCAGCACCCGCCCGAGGTCGTTCGGCAGGCTGACCCGGAGCGGGCCGGCCAGCGCGTCACCGGGCCGGAGACTGTCCTCTGCAGCATCGAGCGCCCTGAAGAGCCGCGCGATGCGGGCAAGGCTGGCCGCGCCCCCGGGGGTCGGCACCAGTCTCCGTGCGGGGCGGGTGAAGGCATCGGCCTTGCCACGGGCGTATCCGCGCCGGGCGTGGGAGGTGAGATCCTCGCTGCCCTCCTCGTACTCCTCGAAGGTGTCGCGCGGGAGTTCGGGAAGGGTCGCCTCCGGCTCATCGGGGTCGTGGAAGCCCGCGAGACGGATCTCCTCGTCCTGTTCGAGGAGGTGCCGGAAGTAGACGGCCTTGAGCTCGCGGAGCTGCTCCTCGCCGAGGTCGGGCTGAGGTGGCTCATGTTCGCGGAGCTGCTGCCTGCGGGCGGCCCCGAACTGCTCGTCGACGCGCACGGATTCGATGCGGACCCGGCGGGGCCTCGCGTGGATCGCGGGTCTTGAGGGAGCGGGTGATCTCGCGCTTGCCGAGGGCCGGACGGAGTGCTGCAGGCACGGCTGCGCGGAGGCAGTACGCCTGTCCGCGACGCATGAGTCTTGGGTGGGTCGGTATGTCGTCAGGTGCCGATCCTGCAGCACCTCACTGTAGCAACCGAGCGGATTCCACCTTGTTTTCCAGCATGTTATTGATCGCAAACGGGAAAAGAAGGGATGGTGGAGCCGAGGGGGAACTAGGCGTGAGGTGAGATTTCCTTTTGTTTTCAGTGCTTAACGGTAGCTTATAGCAGGCAGTTGTAGCAAGCCACTGTAGCACACCCAATGAGATCAGCACTGTTGGATGTCACTGAGAACTGACCCAGCAGCGATAGGAAATGTCACTGAGAATTGACCCATGTGGAACCCTCCCCCTGACGAGATTTGTCGGGGGTCATTGGAGTGATCGACATGGATTTTTTGAGCGTCATTCGACGGTGGGCACTGCGGGACAAGATGCCCATCCGCGAGATTTCGCGGCGGACTGGACTGTCCCGAAATACGATCAGGCGTTACCTGCGTGCCGGGATCGTCGAGCCCAAGTTCAAGGCACCATCGAGGCCGAGCAAGCTCGACCCGTACGCGGAGAAGCTGTCGGGCTGGTTGCTGGCCGAACAGCGCAAATCGCGCAAAGAGCGGCGGACGGCGAAACAGATGCACGCGGATCTGGTTCAGCTGGGGTTCGATGGGTCCTACGAGCGGGTCTCAGCCTTTGTCCGAGCCTGGAAATCGGACCGGCAGCGCGCGCAGAACACGACGGATCGCGGGACATTCGTGCCTCTGGTGTTCAAGCCGGGCGAGGCCTTCCAATTCGATTGGAGCGAAGACTACGCGATCGTCGGGGGTGAACGGACCAAGCTGCAGGTCGCACACATCAAGCTGTCGCACAGCCGCGTGTTCCTGGTCAGGGCATATTTGCTGCAGACACACGAGATGCTGTTCGACGCGCATTGGCATGCGTTCAGAATCTTCGAAGGCGTGCCGGGCCGCGGGATCTACGACAATATGCGCACGGCGGTGGACCGCGTGGGCGTCGGCAAAAAGCGCGATGTAAATGCGCGCTTCATGGCGATAACCAGCCACTACGTGTTCGAACCCGACTTTTGCAATCCGGCGGCGGGATGGGAAAAGGGCCAGGTCGAGAAGAACGTCCGCGATGCGCGCAGCAGGATGTGGCAGGTGATGCCCACCTTCCCTGATCTCGATGCGCTGAACTGCTGGCTGGAAGAACGGTGCAAGGCGCTGTGGGCCGAAACCGCACATGGCGGTTTGCCCGGCAGCATCGCAGACGTCTGGCAAGCGGAGAAGCCCTCGCTGATGCCGTTGCCCACCGCGTTCGACGGTTATGTCGAGCAAAGCAAGCGGGTGTCCTCAACCTGCCTCGTCACGTTTGATCGCAATCGCTACTCCGTGCCTGCCAGCTTTGCGAACCGGCCAGTCAGCCTGCACATCTACCCCGAAAGGCTGGTTGTCGTTGCTGAAGGGCATGTCGTCTGCGAGCACCAGCGCATCATTGAAAGGTCGCATCGGCAACCGGGCCGCGTCATCTATGACTGGCGGCATTACCTGGCCGTGATCCAGCGCAAGCCCGGTGCGCTGCGTAACGGCGCCCCGTTTGTTGAGATGCCGAGGGGCTTTCGTGAGCTGCAGGATCAGATGCTGCGCAGACCCGGCGGTGATCGGGAGATGGTCGACATCCTGTCGTTGGTATTGCATCACGACGAACAGGCGGTCCTGTGCGCGGTGGACATGGCGTTGAAGGCCGGCGTGCCGACAAAGACCCACGTGCTGAACCTATTGCACAGGCTGGTGAACGGCACTTCAGTCGAGTTGCCAGACGTAACGCCGCCTCCGGCCTTGACGCTGAGCAAGGAGCCCGAGGCCAATGTTGCACGCTACGATGGGCTGCGCACATCCGGAGGCAAACGCCATGCGTCATGATCCCGCCGGAGCTGCCATCGTCATCATGCTCCGCAGTCTGAAGATGCCAGGCATGGCCCAAGCCGTGCATGACCTCATGGAACAGGGCGCGCCTGCGTTCGATGCGGCGATCCCGATCCTGTCCCAGCTGCTGAAGGCTGAAATGGCCGAACGTGAAGTGCGGTCCATCTTTTATCACATGAAGGCAGCGCGCTTCCCGGCCCACAAGGACCTGTCAGGCTTCGACTTCGCGGCCAGCGAGGTCAACGAGGCCCTCGTTCGGCAGCTTCATCGATGCGAGTTCCTCGATGCTGCCGAAAACGTGGTCCTGATTGGCGGGCCCGGCACCGGGAAAAGCCATGTGGCGACCGCCCTCGGAGTCCAGGCGATTGAGCATCACCGCAAACGCGTGCGCTTCTTCTCCACAGTCGAGCTGGTGAACGCGCTGGAACAGGAAAAGGCGCTGGGAAGGGCCGGGAAAATCGCCGAGGCGTTGGTGAAAACCGAATTGGTGATCCTCGACGAGCTCGGATACCTGCCGTTCAGCGCCTCGGGCGGCGCCTTGCTGTTCCACCTCCTCAGCAAACTTTACGAACGCACCAGCGTCGTGATCACCACGAACCTAAGCTTCAGCGAATGGGCCAGCGTCTTCGGTGACGCCAAGATGACCACGGCGCTCCTCGATCGCCTCACACACCGCTGCCACATCCTGGAAACCGGAAACGACAGTTATCGCTTCAAGGCCAGCTCCGAGACCGCGAAAAAAAAGAGGAAGGAGACGCCAATGTTGACCCCATCATGAACCGACCGACATACTGACAGGCGGGTCAAATCTCGATGACAATGCTGGGTCAGTTCTCAGTGACATCCAACACCCCGCCGAACGGATGCGCTCACTACTGCTCGACTGGCTGGAGACCTCCTCGAAGGCAGACCCAGTGATGTGCCTTGCGGCATGAAGACCACCTGAGTTGAGTATGGACCCCGCACCCTACCCCTTAAAAAATCCCTTATTCTCAAGGCCTTAAACGCCAGCCCCTTAAAGAGACACTGGACTTTAAAGGTGACTCCAGAAGCTGACCTCAGGCGTGTATCGAAGGGTGGGGATGATCATGATCGACAGATCAGACCCCACGTCTGAAGCCACCTTTGAGGCTGACCTCTAAAGGGGAGGAAGGAGGTCGTCACCATGCTGGTGGATGTCTTCACTCACCGTGCAGGCTGACCCAGAAGGCGAGCCCGAGGGGGAGGACGTGGAGGTGCCCTTCTGAGGGCCTTGCACAGGGACGCTAGGAGAGCCTCCAGACGGGGGGCTCATCCGATGATGATTGATCCCCCCCTCTACGCGACAGGGAGCCGCCAGCGGGGCTCTCAGCGGACGCTTGGGGTTGCCTCTGAGGGGGCTTGAGAAGGGACGTTAGAGGGCGGTCATGCTATGCATTCCCTTGGGCGTGCAATTGCACGGTGGACGAAGACCCCATGTGCCCGCCTTGAAGCCCGCCTGGAGAGCCGGAGTCCCTTTCCAGCAAGGGGTACCCTGCCTTCTGAAGGGGGGCCGGGGCTGCTTTTTGGCGGAAACTTTCGAGGCGGCATATCGATCAGGAGTCCCGCTAGCGGTCTTCCCCCCGTGCCCACCATACCCCGCCCCAGGCACTGCCCCTGAGGTCACGCGAGACGGTCCTTCCGAGCTGACTTGAGGCAGGCCCCGGGGGTCTCCCGCTCCACCCGCCCAGCGCAGGGCTCATCCAACAGGGGGCGTGGTCTCACTCCCTCCAATGGAGGGCATCACCCCCGCCTCCGACAACCAGACCCTCAGCATGTCGTCGATGGAGATCGCGGAGCTGGTGGAAGCACGGCACGACAGCGTGAAGCGTGCCATCGAGCGGATCGTCGAGAGGGGCGTGATCTCACTCCCACCAATGGTGGAAGTCAAAATCCAGCGCGAACGTCGCCTTGAGACAGTGTCCACCTACCAGCTCCCGAAGCGGGACACCTTCGTGGTGGTCGCTCAGCTCTCGCCGGAGTTCACGGCCCGTCTCGTGGATCGCTGGCAGGGGCGTGTTTGATGTTGCTCAGATTGAGGAAGATCAAATCGAGACGCTCCAGCAGCGGGGCGTGATAGTACGTCCCCCAATGGGGGCTGGACACCTACCAGCTCCCCAGCATGTTCACCCTGATCATCTCCGCACCCGTTCCATTGGGGTATACCCTCCCGGGATGTAGGCTTGGGGCACTTTAATCGCACCAATAGGGTTTACTTAGGATTTATGGGGCACTACCTCCTCCGGGTCTAGAGCCTATTGGAACAGGAGAGCCCCCATGGCCGCATACGGATATGCCCGCGTCAGCACCACCGATCAGGACGTGAGCCTGCAGGTCGAGCGCCTCAAGGCTGCAGGGTGCGAGGTCGTCAGGGCCGAGCAGGTCACCGGGACCAAGCGGGACGGCCGTTCCGAGCTGGAGACCGTTCTGGCGTTCCTGCGGGCTGGTGATGAACTGGTGGTGACCAAGGTCGACCGGCTGGCCCGTTCCATCGGTGACCTGCAGCAGATCGTCCAGGAGCTTCGCCAGAAGGGCGTGACCCTGAAGGCCCTCGACCAGCCCATCGACACCGGGACGGCAGCGGGCAAGGCGTTCCTCGACATGCTCGGGGTCTTCGCCGAGTTCGAGACGAACCTTCGGAAGGAACGGCAGATGGAAGGGATCACCAAGGCCAAGGCCGAGGGCCGGTACAAGGGCCGCAAGCCGAGTGTCCCGGTCGATGAGGTCCGCAAGCTCAAGGCCGAGGGCAAGGGCGTGAGCGAGATCGCCAAGGCGCTGGGGGTCGGGCGGTCTTCGGTCTACCGGGCGCTGGAGTGATCCTGCCCCCGTGGCTCTCCTGCCCTGTGCATGTGCCTTTCGACTGCGCCTTCCAGCTCAGAACCTCTCACCGCCCCGCCAGAGCGTGACCTCCGGGTAGTCGATGCTGCGCACCGCCTCGGCCAGCCGCTCGACCGGGAAGCCCTGACCGTAGCGTGCCGCCATGCCGCCCTCGGAGTGTCCCTGCAGGGCGTCCATCAGGCCGCGCTCGACACCCGCCGCCCGGCAGGCGTCCTCGAAGCAATGCCGGAAGCTGTGGAAGCTCACCTTCGGGCGCTTCACCTCGACCGACTTCAGGAACCGCGCGAAGTGCTTGGAAAAGGCGTCGGACAGGTAGCCGAAGGCATCCGGCTGCAACTCGGCGAACAGCCGCTCCTGGCCCCGCTTGCCCTCGACGAAGGCGAGGAAGCCGAGCGACAGCAGGCGCGGGTGCAGGGGGATCAGCCGCCGCGAGGAGGCGGTCTTGAGCGTCTGCCACGGGGCCTCGTCGGTGATGCGCAGGCAGGGAATGCCCTTCTCGATCACCACGTCGTCCGGACGGAGCTGGCACAGCTCGTTGAGCCGCGCTCCGGTGAAGAGCCCGAGCAGCGGCACCAGAAGCGGGCGAGACCATCGAGCACCTGCTGGCCCGGGTAGGCCCAGCGTCGTTCCCCGTCACAGCCCTTGTAGGTGGGGGCGGAGAAGATCCGGGTGAGGTCGTCGGCGGTGAAGGGCTGGCGCTGGTCGCGGGCAGAGGTTCGTTCGGCGATGGCCTGTCCCTCGACGATGTTGCGGGTCACGTCGTCGAAATGCTTTCCGGCCCAGTTCCAGAAGGCACCCACGCGGCTCAGGGCCTTGTTGACCGTGGCGACCGACATGGGCTCCATCTCCAGCCGCACGGCCTTCTCGGAGGCCTTGACCACCCCGAGCCCCTTCAGGCCCTTCTTCTTGGCCCAGTTGCCGGGCAGGCGGGAGATGGTGGCCTTGAAGCGGCGACCGTCCTCGCGGGTGTAACTCCCGATGGTGCGATCTCCGGCGATCTCGATCAGGTAGCCGAGCCAGGTCCGGTAGTCGTGCAGGATCTTGGCCGAGACGCCTGAGCGCTGCTGCTCGGCGATACGCTCCTCGATCAGCTCGGAGAGCAGCGGACCCGGAGGCGGAGCCTGGCGGATCACCGGAGCCTCGGGGGTCTGCACCACGCGGCCCTTATTGCGCTCGGCGATGGCGTCCCCGGCCTCGATCAGCGCCTCCTGCACGGCACGGTACAGGCGCGGCCAGCCGGGGGAGCCGGAAGCGAGACGGATATCGACACCGTCCCAGTCGAGCAGGTCTTCGGCCTCGCTGCGGATAAAGGCATCGGCCTTGCCACGGGCGTATCCGCGCCGGGCGTGGGAGGCGAGATCCTCGCTGCCCTCCTCGTGCTCATCGAAGGTATCGCGGGGGTGCTCCGGGAGCGTCTCCTCCGGCTCATCGGGGTCGTGGAAGCCCGCGAGGCGGATCTCCTCGTCCTGCTCAAGGAGGTGCCGGTAGTAGACGGCCTTGAGCTCGCGGAGCTGCTCCTCGCTCAGGTCGGGCTGTGGCGGTTCCTGCTCGTGACGCTGCTGCCTGCGGGCGGCTTCGAACTGCTCATCCACGCGCACGGATTCGATGCGGACCCGGCGCAGGGCGTCGCGTGGATCGCGGGTCTTGAGGGAGCGGGTGATCTCGCGCTTGCCGAGGGCCGGACGGAGCGCTGCGGGCACGGCTGCGCGGAGGTAGAACGTCTGTCCGCGACGCATGAGTCTTGGGTGGGTCGGCATGTCGTCAGGTGCCGATCCTGCAGCACCTCACTGTAGCAACCGAACGGATTCCACCTTGTTTTCCAGCATGCTATTGATCGCAAACGGGAAAAGAAGGGATGGTGGAGCCGAGGGGGATCGAACCCCTGACCTTCGCATTGCGAACGCGACGCTCTCCCAGCTGAGCTACGGCCCCTTGGCGCGCAGAGGTATGGCGCGGGGCGGGCGGTGTCAAGCGGGTTCTTCACCATGATCACATGCCGCAGGGCGGGAAAACTTGCTCCTGCCCCCTGCTCCACTTATCTACGGGTCCGGACCCTCAGGCACACAGGAAACCGGTTAATGGGATCGTTAATCCAGATCATCTTCATGCTGCTCAACATCGTCTGGTGGATCGTGATCATCCACGTGATCATGAGCTGGCTGCTGAACTTCGGCATCCTGAACTACAACCAGTCCTTCGTCCGGCAGATCTGGACCTCGCTGGAGCGGATCCTCGAACCCATCTACCGCCCGATCCGCAGCGCCCTGCCCAGCCTCGGCGGGCTGGACCTCGCGCCGCTGATCGTGCTGCTCGGCATCACCGCCATCCGGATCATCATCTCGCGCAACGCGATGTACCTCATGTGATCCTGCCCTGGGTTGCACAGGCGGACGGGCTGCTGCTCACCGTGCGGCTCACCCCGCGCGGCGGGCGTGACCGGATCGAGGGCGTGATGGTGCAGGGCGAAACCGTCTGCCTGCGCGCCCGGGTCGCCACGCCCCCGGTGGACGGGGAGGCGAACAGGGCGCTCACGAAGCTGGTGGCGAAGAGCCTGGGCCTCGCCCCGCGCGATGTCACCCTCGTGTCCGGCGAAACCGGGCGCATCAAGCGGCTGCACCTGGCCGGGGATGCCGGGGTCCTCGCGGAGCGGCTGCAGGCGCTGGTCTGATCCGGTTCCCCTTTACATATTCAATTTACACTATACATGTGGAGAAACCTGCCGCGAGGAGTTTTCCCATGCAGCCCGACGTGACAGCCTTCTTCGACGAGGCCACCAACACCGTGTCCTATGTGGTGCGCGACCCCGGCAGCAGCACCTGCGCCATCATCGACAGCGTGCTGGATTTCGATGCCGCCGCCGGGCGCACCGACACCCGCTCCGCCCGGGCCATCGCAGACCATGTGACGGCAGAGGGGCTGGAGGTGGCCTGGATGCTGGAGACGCATGTCCATGCCGACCACCTCTCCGCCGCACCCTGGTTGCAGGAGCGGCTGGGCGGCAGGATCGGCATCGGCGACCGCATCACCGTGGTGCAGGACACGTTCGGCAAGATCTTCAACGCCGGCACCGAGTTCGAGCGCGACGGCTCGCAGTTCGACCGGCTGTTCGCCGAGGGCGACACGTTCGACATCGGCGGGCTCACCGGCCGGGTGCTGCACACGCCGGGCCACACGCCGGCCTGCCTGACCTACGTGATCGGCGATGCCGCCTTCGTGGGCGACACGCTGTTCATGCCCGATTACGGCACCGCGCGCTGCGACTTCCCCGGCGGCTCGGCCGAGACGCTCTGGGCCTCCATCCAGAAGGTGCTCGCCCTGCCGAACGAGACCCGCCTCTTCCTGTGCCATGACTACAAGGCCCCCGGCCGCGACAGTTACGCCTGGGAAACCACCGTGGCCGAGCAGAAGGCGGCGAACGTGCATGTGGGCGCCGGCCACAGCCGCGAGGAGTTCATCGCCATGCGCACCGCGCGCGACGCGGACCTGGGCATGCCGAAGCTGATCCTGCCCTCCATCCAGGTGAACATGCGCGCCGGCCACTTCCCCCCGCCGGAGGAGGACGGCAATGTCTACCTCAAGCTGCCGGTGAACCGGTTCTGACCGCGGCCCGGCGCCGGGGCGGGGCGAAGGCCCGAGGCGGGCCTGCCGCCCCCCCCCGGGGCCCCGGGGCGCTTCGTCTCCGCCCGGCCGGGAGGAGGCGGGCGCGGCCCCGGTTCGTTGATCCGCCACGGGTCCGGCGGCTGACCGGCGGGCGCGTCCGCAGCCGCCCCTCGCGCCGGAGCCTGCGCGCTTGCCCCGCGAGAGGCGGCGGTCGATCCTCTCCGGCGGCGCCTCGCCGAGGGCTGCCGCCTGCGTCTTCCCGGGGGCCCGGCCGCGGCCCCCGCCCCTTCCCCGAGCGGCCCGGGCCGCGTGTTCCCGAAAGCATGCCATGCAGCGTTACCTGCCGTTCCTCGACTGGGGCCGGAGCTACAGCCGCCAGACCCTCGGGGCCGACCTCGTCGCGGCGCTCATCGTCACGGTGATGCTGATCCCGCAGAGCTTCGCCTATGCGCTGCTCGCCGGGCTGCCGCCGGTGCTGGGGCTCTATGCCTCCATGGCGCCGCTGGTGCTCTACGCGCTCTTCGGCACCTCGCGCACGCTGGCGGTGGGGCCGGTGGCGATCTCCTCGCTGATGTCGGCGGCGGCCTGCGGGGCACTGTTCGCGCAGGGCACGCCGGAATTCGCCGGCGCGGCGGTGGCGCTGGCGGCGCTCTCCGGGGGAATGCTGGTGGTGATGGGCCTGCTGCGGCTGGGCTTTCTCGCCAATTTCCTCTCCCACCCGGTGATTTCCGGCTTCATCACCGCCTCGGCGCTCCTGATCGCGGCGGGGCAGCTGCGCCACCTGCTCGGCGTGCAGGCCGGCGGCGCCACGGCGCCGGAGCTGGTGCCGGCGCTGCTCTCCGCCCTGCCGGGCACGAATGCACAGGCGCTCACGCTCGGGCTGGCGGCGATCGGCTTTCTCGTCTGGGCCCGGCGCGGAATGGCCCCGGCGCTGCGGCGCATCGGCCTGCCGGAGCGGCTGGCCGCCACGCTGGCGCGCACCGGGCCGGTGATCGCGGTGGCGCTCACCACGCTGGCCACCTGGGCGCTCGGGCTCGACATCGCGGTGGTGGGCGACGTGCCGCGCGGCCTGCCCGTGCTCGCCCTGCCGCCGCTGGACCCCGGGCTGCTGGCGCAGATCGCGGTGCCGGCGCTGCTGATCTCGGTGGTGGGCTACGTGGAGAACGTATCCATCGCCCAGACCCTCGCCGCCCGGCGGCGCGAGCGCATCGACCCGGACCAGGAGCTGATCGCCCTCGGCGCGGCCAATCTCGGCGCCGCGGTCTCCGGCGCCTTCCCGGTGAGCGGCGGCTTCTCGCGCTCCGTGGTGAACTTCGACGCCGGGGCCCGCACGCCGGCGGCCGGGCTGTTCACCGCGGCGGGCATGGCGCTGGCCACGCTGTTCCTCACCCCGCTCATTCGCTATCTGCCGCAGGCCACGCTGGCGGCCACCATCGTCGTCGCGGTACTGGGGCTGGTGGATGTCCGCGCCCTCGTCCGGGTGTGGCGCTGGTCCCGCGCCGATTTCATCGCCCAGGCGGGTACCATCCTCGTCACCCTCGGGGCAGGGGTGGAACGGGGGCTGATCTGCGGCGTCGGCCTCTCGGTGGCGCTGCAGCTCTGGCGCAGTTCGCGGCCGCATGTGGCGGTGGTGGGCCAGGTGCCGGGCTGCGAGCATTTCCGCAACGTGGCCCGGCATGAGGTGGTGACCGCGCCGCACGTGCTCTCGCTGCGGGTGGACGAGAGCCTGTCCTTCCCCAATGCCCGCTTCCTGGAGGATTACGTCTACGACGCCGTGGCCGCGGATCCGCGCATCCGCCATGTCGTGCTGGTCTGCGCGGCGGTGAACGCGGTGGATGCCTCGGCGCTGGAAAGCCTGGAGGCGATCAACCACCGCCTGCAGGACGCCGGCGTCACGCTGCATCTCTCCGAGGTGAAGGGCCCGGTGATGGACGGCCTGCGCCGCGCCGGCCTGCCCGACACGCTCACCGGCGAGGTGTTCCTCAGCCAGTACGACGCTTTCCGCACCCTGGCCCCGGAGGCCGCGCGCATCGCGCTCGCAGGCCCGCGCCAGGCAGAGCCGACGGAGCGGCTGCGCGACGCCGGCCGCGCCGCGCGCTAGCCGGCCTCAGGCGCGCTCCGGCTCCGGCACGGGCGCATCCGCCCCGCGCGGGCAGCCGCGCCCCGTCCGAGGCCCAGTCTCAGGTGCAGTCCCTGGCTCGGTCTCCGGTCCGGTCTCCGGCCCCCTCTCGGGCTCCGGCTCCGGCCCGGCCGCTGGCATTTCGAGCGCGGGGCGCGGGGCGATCCGCTCCAGCAGCGCGCCGCGGTTGGCGGCGATATCGGCCAGTGTCACCCCGTCAAGCACCGCCAGAAAGGCCTCCAGCGCGGCGCGCAGGGCCTGCGACAGCCGGCAGATCCCGGCCAGCGGGCAGGTGTTGGTGGCGTCGTTGAAGCATTCCACCAGCTCGAACGGGCCCTCGGTGAAGCGCAGCACCTCGCCCACGACCACCGTCTCCGGCGCCCGGGCCAGCCGGAAGCCGCCGCCCCGGCCGCGCACCGTTTCCAGATAGCCCGCCTGCCCCAGCTCATGCACCACCTTGGTGACATGGGCCCGGCTGATGCCATGCGCCTGCGCCACGTCCTCCGCCCGCACCAGGCCCGGCGCGCGCAACGCGGCGAACTGGAGCACCCTGAGGGCAAAATTCGAATAGGCCGTGAGCTTCATTTCCGAACCGCCCCTCCCGAAACTGGTCCTGACCCGGACAGGCTCCGCCGCCGGACGCCGGCCCGATCGGCCTGGCTTCACGACCTCAACCAGCCGTTAACCGTCAGGCTGCGACACCGTGTATCTGCGACAAATCAAGGCGCGGCAAAGGGTGCACCGGAAAGCTATATGTGCAATATTGCTTTGGCGGCAAGACCCGATAGACTCCCGGCCAACCAAGGAGGTCACCATGTTCGGGCTTGACGCCATCGATCTCGCCAGGGCGCAGTTCGCCTTTACCGTATCCTTCCACATCATCTTTCCCGCCTTCTCCATCGGGCTCGCGAGCTATCTCGCCGTGCTGCAGGGCATGGCGCTGTGGACCGGGCAGGCCGTCTACCAGCGGCTGTTCGACTACTGGAAGACCATCTTCGCCGTGGGCTTCGGCATGGGCGTGGTCTCGGGCATCGTGATGTCCTACCAGTTCGGCACCAACTGGTCGGTGTTCTCCGACAAGGCCGGGCCGGTGATCGGGCCGCTGATGGGCTACGAGGTGCTCTCGGCCTTCTTCCTGGAGGCCGGTTTCCTCGGCGTGATGCTGTTCGGGCGCCAGCGCGTGGGCGCGCGGCTGCACATGTTCGCCACCGCCATGGTGGCCGTGGGCACGCTGTTCTCCGCCTTCTGGATCCTCTCGGTGAACAGCTGGATGCAGACCCCGCAGGGCTATGGCGTGAACGAGCAGGGACAGTTCATCCCGCTCGACTGGTTCGCCGTGGTGTTCAACCCCTCCTTCCCCTACCGCCTGGTGCACATGGTGCTGGCGGCCTATCTCACCACCGCGCTGGTGGTGGGCGCCGTGGGCGGCTGGCACCTGGTGCGCAACCACATGGACGAGGGCGCGCGCACCATGTTCTCCATGGCGATGTGGATGCTGCTGGTGACCGCGCCGCTGCAGATCCTCGCCGGAGACCAGCACGGCCTGAACACGCTGGAGCACCAGCCCGCCAAGGTGGCCGCCATGGAGGGCCATTTCGAGAATGACGGCCCCGTGCCGCTGCTGCTCTTCGGCATCCCGGACGACGAGGCGGAGGTGACCCGCTACGCGGTGGAGATCCCGCACCTGGGCTCGCTCATCCTCACCCACAGCTGGACCGGCGAGATCCGGGGCCTGAAGGACTTCCCCAAGGAGGACCGCCCGCCGGCGGCGATCATCTTCTGGAGCTTCCGCATCATGGTGGCGCTGGGGTTCTGCATGCTGGGCCTCGCGCTGTGGTCGGCCTTCGCGCGCTGGCGCGGACGGCTCTATCACATGCCGCTGCTGCACCGGGCCGCCACGCTCATGGGCCCGGCGGGCTTCGTCGCGGTGATCGCCGGCTGGGTGACCACCGAGGTGGGCCGCCAGCCCTTCACCGTCTACGGGCTCCTGCGCACCGCCGAAAGCCATTCCCCGCTGGAGGCGCCGGCCGTGGCCACCTCGCTCATCGCCTTCATCGTGGTGTATTTCTCGGTGTTCGGAACCGGCGTGTTCTACATGTTCCGGCTGTTCGCGAAATCGCCGGACCACGGGCTGGACGTGGAGGACATCGGTCCCACGCGCACCGCAAGCCGTGAACCCGTCGAAAACGCAGGTTGAGGAGAGACCGACATGTTCCTGGAACTTTCCTTCATCTGGGCCGGGCTCATCGCCTTCGCGGTGCTGGCCTATGTCATCCTTGACGGGTTCGACCTCGGGGTCGGCATCCTGTTTCCCTTCGTGAAGGGCGAGCGGCAACGCGACCTCATGATGAACACCGTCGCCCCCGTGTGGGACGGCAACGAGACCTGGCTGGTGCTGGGCGGCGGCGGGCTGTTCGCCGTCTTCCCGCTGGCCTATGCCACGATAATGCCGGCGCTCTATGCGCCGATCATCGCCATGCTGCTGGGGCTGATCTTCCGCGGCGTGGCCTTCGAGTTCCGCTGGCGCACGAAGCGCGGCAAGTTCCTGTGGGACTGGGCCTTCGCCGGCGGCTCGATGATCGCCACCTTCGCGCAGGGCGTGGCCCTGGGCGCGCTGGTGCAGGGCATCCACATCGAGAACCGCGCCTATGCCGGCGGCTGGTGGGACTGGCTGACGCCCTTCTCCATCCTCACCGGCCTCGCGCTGCTGGTGGGCTATGCCCTGCTGGGCGCCACATGGCTGGTGATGAAGACCGAGGGCGAGGTGCATGACCGCGCGCGGGGCTTCGCCTGGCTCACCGGGGTGGGCACCCTGGTGCTGATCGGCGCGGTGAGCCTCTGGACCCCGTTCCAGCACGAGGTGTACCTGCACCGCTGGTTCGCCATGCCCACCGCGGCATTCTCCATCCTGGTGCCGCTGCTGGTGGCGCTCTGCGCCTGGAACCTGTTCACCGGGCTGAAGGCGGGGCATGACCGGCGGCCCTTCCTCTCGGCGCTGGCCATCTTCGTGCTGTGCTTCGTGGGCATCGGGGTGAGCTTCTATCCCTGGATGGTGCCGCCCTCGCTCACCATCGCCGACGCCGCCGCGCCGGACGCGAGCCTGAGCTTCCTGCTGGTCGGGTCCGTGGTGCTGATCCCGATCATCCTGGCCTACACCGCCTATGCCTACTGGGTGTTCCGCGGGAAGGTCCGCGAGGGCGAGGGTTACCACTGATGAGCCCCTGTCTGCGCAAGAGCCTGTGGTTCCTCGGCCTCTGGGCCGGGGGCGTGCTGACACTGGGCGTCATCGGCCTCGCCATCCGGGCCGTCCTGTTCTGAGCGGCGCCCTGCCCCGGGCCCGTGAAACCGGGCCGCCGGACCCGGCCTGCCCGGGCCGCGGCGCCCCGGGGGGCCTGCCCCGCGCGCGCGCCCGGCGGAATGCGCGGAAGAGTGCACGGGGGAGTGCTTGCACTTCCCTCCCGCGTGGGGTTGACTGGCGCCCGAGCCGCCCACCCTCCCTGCCCTGACCCCGAGAGAACCATGACCTGGGACGCCGACAAACTCGCCGCCATCCGTGCGAAATATGAACAGGCGGAGGTCGGCGCGATGCATGACCCCCGCTTCGCCCGCGTGGCGGAGAAGATCTTCTCCGGCGGCACGCGGACCACGCCGTGGTCCGGCATCCCCACCCTGCTCGACGCCCCCGCCCTCGCTCCCGGCGCGGAAGGATACGAGGCGCTGCAGGTGGCCCTTGTCGGCGTGCCGATGGACCTCGGCATCACGAACCGCAACGGCGCGCGCTTCGGCCCCCGCGCCCTGCGCGGGCTGGAGCGCATCGGGCCCTACAACCACGTGCTGGACGTCGCACCGGTGCAGGAACTGCGCGTCGCGGACACCGGCGACATCCGCTTCCGCTCGCGCTACCAGCTCGAGGAAAGCCATCAGGACATCGAGGCGCACATCGCCACCCTCGTGGCCAACGGCACCCTGCCGCTCAGCGTGGGCGGCGACCATTCCATCTCCGGCCCGATCCTGAAGGCGGTGGGCGCGACGGCGCCCGTGGGCCTCATCCACATCGACGCGCATTGCGACACCTCGGGCCCCTTCGACGGCACCAAGTTCCACCACGGCGGCCCGTTCCGCAACGCGGTGCTCGACGGCGCGCTGGACCCGACGCGGACCATCCAGATCGGCATCCGCGGCTCCTCCGAATACCTGTGGGAGTTCTCCTACGACACCGGCATGACCGTGATCCACGCCGAGGAGGTGACCGGCCTCGGCCTTCCCGCCATCATCGCGCGGGCGCGGGAGATCGTCGGCGACGGCCCCACCTATGTCTCCTTCGACATCGACAGCCTGGACCCCTCCTTCGCCCCGGGCACCGGCACGCCGGAGGTGGGCGGCCTCACCACCCGCGAGGTGCTGGAGCTGATCCGCGGCCTGAAGGGCATCAACATCGTCGGCGGTGACGTGGTGGAGGTGGCCCCGCAATACGATGCCACCACCAACACCGCGCATGCCGGCGCGCAGGTGCTGTTCGAGATCCTCAGCCTGATGGCCTTCAGCCCGGCACTGAAGCCCTGATCCGCCCGCCCCGGGCGCGCGCCCCTCACCGGGCCGCACCCCGGCCCGCGGCGGCACCTGCCCCCTCCCCCGGCCGGGGCCCGGCTCCCGGCCTCCCAGACGGAGACCCGCGATGCGACTGTCCCTCCGCCAGACCCTGCCGGACACCGGCAACGTCTCCGCGAACCTCGGCCTGATCTCCCGCGCGGCGAAGGCCGCTGCGCGGGGCGGGGCGGAGCTGCTCCTGCTCCCCGAGCTGGTGACCACCGGCTACGGCGCCGGCATCGAGGCGCTCTCCCGCCTCGCCGAACCGGCAGACGGCCCCACGGTGGCCGCGCTGGCGCGCATCGCGGCGGAAACCGGCGTGGCCCTGATCGCCGGCTTTCCGGAGCGCGCGGGAGAGCGGGTCTACAATTCCGCCGTCTTCACCAACGGGGCGGATGCGCCTTCCGTCTACCGCAAGTCGCATGTCTACGGGGATTACGAGCGCGCGGTCTTCACCGCCGGCGAGCCCGCGACCTGCCTGGTCAAGCACGCCGGCATCACCCTCGGCCTGCTGATCTGCTACGATGTTGAGTTCCCGGAGAACACCCGCCGGCTGGCCCTGGCGGGGGCGGAGCTGATCTGCGTGCCCACCGCCCTGCCGGACCTGCCGGGCTGCCATTTCGTCGCCCGCCAGATGATCCCGGTGCGCGCCTTCGAGAACCAGGTCTTCGTGGCCTATGCCGACCATGCCGGCGCGGAGGGGGACTTCCACTATCCCGGCCTGTCCTGCGTCGCGGCGCCGGATGGCGGCATTCTCGCCCGTGCCGGCTCCCGCCCGGCCAGCCTCTCCGCCGAGATCGAACCCGCGGCCTATGCCGCCTCGCGCGCCGAGAACACCTACCTGCGCGACACCCGCTGACCGGCGCTCCGCTGCTCCCGCCCTGCGCCGGGCCACCGGCCGGCAGGCCCCGGAACGGGGCCCGGGGAAAGTCAGCGCCCATGGCTTAGCCAGAGCCTAAGCCAATCGACGGAAACATCTGCTTTACCGAAGCCCGGACGCGGCGCAGGATCGGGGTCAGCACAGCCTGACAGCCAGCCCAGAGGGGACCCGCCATGATCCGCACCGGCGCCGAATACCGCGACTCGATCCGCGGCACCCGCGACATCTACATCGACGGCGAGAAGGTCTCCGACGTCACCGCCCACCCCTCGTTCCGGCCCATCGTGGACATCCGCGCCCGCATCTACGACATGCAGCACGAGGCCGCCTTCCGCGACGTGATGACCTGCGAGGAGAACGGCGAGCGCAACGCCGTGGGCAACAAGCTGCCCCGCACCCAGCAGGACTGGTGGGACAAGCGCCGCGCCACCGACACGGTGCTGAACGAAGTCTCCGGCGTCGTCACCCGCGTGGGCGACGAGACCGTGGGCGAGATGTGGTCGCTCTACGACGGGCAGGACGTGCTGGCCGAGATCGACCCCGCCTTCGCCCGCAACATCGAGACGCATATCCACAAGGTGCTGCGCGAGGACCCGTTCCACGTCTCCGCGAACACGGACCCGAAGGGCGACCGCTCCAAGGCCCCGCAGGACCAGGACCCCGACATGCTCCTGCACGTGGTGAAGGAGACCGATGCGGGCATCGTGGTGCGCGGCGCGAAATACGAGACCGCCGCCGCCTACGCGAACCAGGCCTTCACCAAGCCCACCATCGCCAACTGGGGCAATGCCGCGCTGTCGGACTATGCCGTGGGCTTCATCTGCGACCTGAATTCGCCGGGGCTGAAGTTCATCTGCCGCTCGGGCTTTGCCGGAAAGGCCCCGGCGGATTACCCGCTCGCCACGCGGTTCGACGAGGTCGACACGCTGGTGATCTTCGACAACGTGCTGATCCCGTGGGAGAACGTGCTCTTCTACCGGCACACGAAGGCCGCCACCTTCATCCGCGCCACGCTGCACCGCTACTCGGCCTTCGCCTTCGTGCAGCGCAACCTCAAGGTGGCGGACATGATGATCGGCGCGGCCCTGTTCAACGCCCGCCAGACCGGGCTCGACAAGCAGCAGGCGGTGCAGGAGAAGCTCGCCGAGCTGGCCTGCTACCGCGAGATGATCAACGCGCACCTCACCGCCGCCATCACCCTGGCCGAACCTTCGCCCTCCGGGCTGCTGATGCCCAACCAGTCGCTGCTCTACACCGGGCGCTACCTGGCCTGCTCGCAGCTCCACCAGATGATGCACATCGCGCGCGAGCTCTGCGGCGGGCAGATCTGCGTCACGCCCAACGCCGCCACCTTCGAGCACCCGGAGACGAAAGCCTTCCTGGAGAAATACTACTCGATCAACGACACCTGGGTGGCCGATGACCGGCGCCGGCTGCTGGCCTTCGCGCGCGACCTGCTGAACTCGGATTACGCGGGCCACCGGCTCACCTTCCAGCTCTTCGCCCAGTCGCCGCCGTTCAACCACCTCGCCGCCGTCTACCGCAATTTCGACTGGGACGGGCCGCTCGCCTTCGTGAAGGAGAGCGCCGGCCTCTCCGACCGGGTGAACGGCGGCGCTGCCGGCACCCCGGCCGACAGCGCGGTGCGCCAGTATTTCTCCGGCCGCGACGCGGATGACGCGGCCCGCCGGGCGGCGGAGTGAGCACGATGGGCCTCGACCTGCCCGCCCCCGCGCCTGCGTCCGACGACCCGTTCGAGGGGCTGCGCGCCGTCGCCGCCCTGCCCTTCGAGCGCGCGCGCTCCATGCCGCCCGCGGTCTACACCTCCCCCGCGTTCCACGCAGCGGAACAGCGCGGGATCTTCGCGCAGGACTGGATCTGTGTCGGCCGCGCCGGGCAGCTGGCGCGCCCCGGGGATTACCTCACCGCCGAGATAGCCGGCCAGCCGGTGATCGTGCTGCGTGACGGCGAGGGCGCCATCCGCGCGCTGTCCAACGTCTGCCTGCACCGCATGTCGGTGCTGCTGGAGGGGGCGGGCAACACCCGCTCCATCGTCTGCCCCTACCATGCCTGGACCTACAACCTCGACGGCAGCCTGCGCGGCGCGCCCATCATGTCCGACAACCTGGACTTCTGCCGTGATCAGCGCCTGCCGCAGCTGCGCGCCGAAGTCTGGCAGGGCTGGATCATGGTGACGCTGAACCCCGATGCCCCGCCGGTGGCCGAGCGCCTCGCCCGGCTGGAGCCGATGATCGCGCCCTTCGGCCTTGCGGATTACACCGAGCTCTTCCACGAGACCCACCGCTGGGACACCAACTGGAAGGTGCTGTGCGAGAACTTCATGGAGAGCTACCACCTGCCGGCCTGCCACGCCGGCACCATCGGCGGCGTGACGGAGATCGACGGGCATTTCTTCACCGAGGACGAGGAGGCCTTCAACCTCCACTACCTCACCAAGGACCCCTCCTTCGTGCTGGGCAACGCCCATCCCGACAACACCCGCCTCACCGGGGAGTGGCGCGGGCGCACGGCGATCGTGGCGGTCTACCCCTCGCTGCTGATCACCGCCACGCCGGGGTATTTCTGGTATCTCTCGCTGCTGCCGCACGGCACGGGCCAGGTGGACATCACCTTCGGCGGCGGACTGGCGCCCGAATTCGTCGGCGCGCCGGAGGCCAGGGAGAGTTTCGCGAAGCTCCACGCCCTGCTCACCGAGGTGAACAGGGAGGACCGGGGCTGCACCGAGCGGGTGTTCCGCGGGCTGAACGCGCCGCTGGCGAAGGCCGGGCACCTGAGCCGGCTCGAGCGGCCGCTCTACGATTTCGCGCAGTTCCTCGCCGCCCGGCTCGCGCCCGGGCCGGCGCGGGGCTGAGGGCGGGGCGCGCGCGGCAACCGGCCATCCGCGGGGGTTGCGCCGCCCCCGGCCGGCGGACATGGTGTGCCGGCCCCGAGGGGGCACCCCGACGCCCCCGTTTCCGTCCGATCCGGACCGCGCTCCGCCTCCCGCCGGCCCGGCCCGAGCCCCATGCAGGTAAGACCATGACAGCAGCAGCCCTCCGCGAACAGTTCATCAACGGCATGAGCCGCGCCGCCTGCACCGTGAACGTGGTGACCACGGACGGGCCGGCGGGGCGCGGCGGCGTCACCGTCTCGGCCATGTCCTCGGTCTCCGCCGACACGCCCCGGCCCACGCTGCTGGTGTGCGTGAACCGCACCGCCTCGGCCGCCGCCGCCATCCTGGAGAACGGCGTGTTCTGCGTGAACGTGCTGCGCGACGACCAGTCCTACATCTCCGACACGTTCGCGGGCCGCTTCCGCGACCGGCACCCGGACAAGTTCTCCTGCGCCGAATGGGTGACGATGGCCTCCGGCGCGCCGCGGGTGCGCGACCCGCTGGTGGCTTTCGACTGCAAGGTGATCTCGTCGGAGCTGGTGGGCACCCACCACGTGCTGTTCGGCGAGGTGGGAGACCTTTTCGTGGCCGAGAGCGGCTCGCCGCTGCTCTATGCCGGCCGGTCCTACGGCGCGGCCTCGCGCATCGACAGCATCGAGCGCGCCGGGCTGGAGGCGAAGACGCAGCTCTCCGTCGCCTGTTTCCACTCCTTCGGCCCGCATGTGCTGCCGCAGCTCATCGCGAAGCTCACCCGCGCGCCGGAGCCGGTGCATGTGAACATCATCGAGGGCGACCAGCGCCGCATCCGCGAGGCGCTGATCTCCGGGGAAGCGGAGATCGGCCTCACCTATGCCGATGACATCGCCGAGGATCTTGCCTGGGAGCCGCTCACCGAGCTTGCCCCCTACGTGCTGCTGCCCGAGGGCCACCTGCTCACCGAGAAGCGCGAGATCACCCCGCAGGACCTCGCCTCCGAGCCGATGGTGCTGCTCGACGGCACCCCGAGCCGGGACTACTTCCCCGACATCCTGCGCGCCGCCGGCGTGGAGCCGCGCATCGGCTGGCGATCCGCCAGTTTCGAGACGGTGCGCGGGCTGGTCGGCCAGGGGCTGGGCTATGCCTTGCTCGCCACCAGGCCGGCGGCGCCGGTCTCCTATGACGGCAGCCGGCTGGCGATCCGGCCGCTGGCCTGCGACGCCCCGCCCTCGCGCATCGTCTTCGCCACCCGCCGCGGCGCCCGCCTCTCTCCGGCCGCGGAGGAATTCGCCTGGATGGCGCGCGACGCCTTCACCCTCGACGTCTGAACCCCGAAGGACCCCCGATCTTGGCCCATACCCGCATCCGCCCCTTCAACACGAAGGACACCTACCCCGAGCAGCGCCTCGACAACGACCTCAGCCACGCGGTCATCGCCCGCGGCACCACGGTGTTCCTGCGCGGCCAGTGCCCGCAGGACCTCGACACCGGCGAGAACATCGCCTCGATGGACCCGGGCGAGCAGGCCCACAAGGTGATGCAGAACATCGGCCAGCTGCTGGGCGAGTGCGGCGCGGACTGGGGCCATGTGACCAAGCTGGTGGTCTACCTCACCGACGTGCGCCACCGCGAGGCCGTCTACCGCACGATGGGGGATTACATCCGCGGCGTGCACCCGGTGTGCACCGGGCTCGTGGTCGTCGCCCTCGCCCGGCCCGAATGGCTGGTGGAGATCGACGCGACCGCCGTCATTCCCGACTGAGGCGCCCCGCCCGCCCCCTCCCGGACCGGACCCGGGCCGGGACACCGGCCCGCCTGCCCCCGCCATCTTCCCACGGAGCGCCGACATGACCTTCTCCATCACCGCCCGTTGCGCCGAAACCGGCATGTTCGGCACCGCCGTCAGCTCCTCCTCCCCCGCCGTGGCGGCGCGCTGCGCCTATGCCCGGGCCGGGGTGGGCGCGGTGGCGAGCCAGAACGTGACGGACCCCACCCTGGGCCCCCGCGCGCTGGACCTGCTGGCCGCCGGCGCCACGGCGGCGGAGACGGTCGCCATCCTCGCGCGCAGCGCCGCCTTCCCGGAGTATCGCCAGCTTCTGGTGGTGGACGCGGCCGGCGGTTCGGCCATCCACTCCGGCCCGCAGGCGCTCGGCACCTGGGCCGAGGCGCGGGGCGACAACGTGGCCTGCGGCGGCAACCTGCTCGCCGACCCGGGCGTGCCCGCGGCGATGGTCGCGGCCTTCACCGCCTCCTCCGGGCCGCTGGGCGACCGCCTGCTCACCGCCATGCGCGCCGCCCTGACCGCGGGAGGCGAGGCAGGTCCGGTGCATTCCGCCGGGCTCCTCCTGGTGCGCGACGTGCCCTGGCCCGTGGCGGACCTGCGCGTGGACTGGAGCGAGGCGTGCCCCGTCACCGGGCTGGAACGGCTCTGGGAGATCTACCGCCCGCAGCTCGACGCCTATGTCACCCGCGCGCTGGACCCCCGGGCCGCGCCGAGCTACGGCGTGCCCGGCGACGAATGACAGACGTCCTGCGCCGCCGGGCAGAGCATGATTGCACCGGCGCCGGCCCGGTGCGAACATCCGCCGATGGCAACGCGATTCACCCTGCGGCAACTCGAATATCTGGTGGCCGTCGGCGAGGCGGGG
This sequence comes from Paroceanicella profunda, assembly GCF_005887635.2. Lineage (GTDB taxonomy): Bacteria > Pseudomonadota > Alphaproteobacteria > Rhodobacterales > Rhodobacteraceae > Paroceanicella > Paroceanicella profunda. Next base: position 692,367 of record NZ_CP040818.1, read on the forward strand.
AGCATCGCGCGCGCCTCGGCGCGCATCCATGTCTCGCCGCCCTCCATCTCCACCGCCATCGCGCAGCTGGAAGCGGAGTTCGGCCTGCAGCTCTTCATCCGCCGGCACAGCCACGGGCTGGCGCTCACGCCCGGGGGGCGGCGCTTCTTCCTCGCCGCGCGCCAGCTTCTGGCGGAGGCGGAGGGGCTGCACGCCCTGGCCGGCGACATCTCCGAGCAGGTGCGCGGGCCCCTGGGCCTGGGCTGCCTGCTCACCGTGGCCGAGACCGTGCTGCCCGACCTGCGCCGCGGCTTCGAGGCCGCCTGGCCCGGGGTGCGCATCTCCCAGCACATCGACAACCAGCAGCGGCTGATCGACCTCATGCTGTGTGGCGAGATCGACGCCGCGCTCACCTACGACATGGACATCCCGCCGGAGATCGGCTTCGACCCGGTCGCGACCCTGGCGCCCTACGCGGTGCTGCCGGCCGGGCACCGGCTGGCGGAGCGCAGGACCGTCCGTCTGGAGGACCTTGCCACCGCGAAGCTGGTGCTGCTCGACCTGCCCTTCAGCCGGGACTATTTCCTCGGCCTGTTCTCCGCCTGCGGGCTGGCGCCGCGCATCGCCGAGCGGGCCGGCGATATGGCGATGATGCGCGCCATGGTGGCCAACGGCTTCGGCTATTCGCTGGCCAACGTGCCGCCGCGCTCCGCCCTCTCGCCCGACGGAAAGCCGCTCGCGCATGTGGCGCTGGAGGGCCGGCACCGGCCGCTGGCCCTCGGCCTCGCCCGCCCGGTGAGCGGCCGGCAGAGCCGCGCCCTCGCCGCCTTCGCCGCCCATTGCCACGCCACCCTGCCGCACAGCCTGTCCGGCGCGGCGCTCACCTGACGCCACCCATCCATCGGGGAGCCTGATGAAGACCGTTCATACCGAAAAGCACCGCCTGCGCGCCTCGAAGACCGAGCTCAACGGCGGCCAGCTCGTGCCGCCCTTCGAATGCCCCGAGCGGGTGGAGCACATCCTGGCCGAACTCGCCGCGCGCCGCCACGGCGAGATCGTCGCGCCCGATGCCTTCGGCCTCGCCCCCGTGCGCCGCATCCATGACGGCGCCTATCTCGACTTCCTCTCCACCTGCTGGGAGGAGTGGCAGGCCGCGGGCTATGCCGGCGAGGCGATCGCCACCACCTGGCCCTCGCGCCGCATGCCGCTGTCGCGCCCGCCGCGCGAGATCGACGGGCGCATCGGCTACTACTGCCTCGCGGCGGAAACCTCGATCTCCGGCGGCACCTGGGAGGCGGCACAGGCCGCGGCCGACGTGGCGCTCACCGGCCAGGCGCTGGTGGCGGGCGGCGCACGCGCCGCCTTCGCCCTGTGCCGCCCGCCCGGCCACCACGCGGCGCAGGACATGTTCGGCGGCTACTGCTTCCTCAACAACGCCGCCATCGCCGCCCAGGCCTTCCGCGACCAGGGCGCGGCGCGCGTGGCGGTGCTCGACGTGGACTTCCACCACGGCAACGGCACCCAGGCGATCTTCTATGACCGCCCGGACGTGCTGTTCCTCTCGCTCCACGGCGACCCGGACGAGGCCTTCCCCTATTTCCTCGGTGCCGCCGACGAAACCGGCACCGGCGCGGGCGAGGGCTTCAACGTGAACTACCCGCTCGCCCCCGGCACCGCCTACCCCGCCTGGGCCGAGGCGCTGGAGAACGCGCTCGCCCGCATCCGCGCCTATGGGGCGGAGGCGGTGGTGGTCTCGCTCGGCCTCGACACGTTCAAGGAGGACCCGATCAGCTTCTTCAAACTCGAGAGCGCCGATTTCACCGATTACGGCCGCCGCATCGCGCGGCTCGGCCTGCCCACGCTCTTCGTGCTGGAGGGCGGCTATGCCGTGGCCGAGGTGGGCATCAACACCGTGAACGTGCTCACCGGCTTCGAGGAGGAGGCATGAGCCGGCCCGCCGCCCACGACATCCTGTTCGAGCCGGTGCAGATCGGCCCGGTGACGGCGAAGAACCGCTTCTTCCAGGTGCCGCATTGCAACGGTGGCGGCTACCGCGACCCCTCGGCCGTGGCCGAGATGCGCCGGGTGAAGGCCGAAGGCGGCTGGGGCGTGATCTTCACCGAGCAGGTCGAGATCCACCACAGCGCCGAGATCACCCCCTGGATCGAGCTGCGCCTGTGGGAGGAGGGCGACATGCCCGCCCTCGCCCGCATGGCCGAGGCGATGAAATCCCACGGTGCGCTGGCCGGTATCGAGCTGGTGCACCCGGGGGTGAACGCGCCCAACCTCTACTCCCGCGCCGTGCCGCTCGCCCCCACCGCCCTGCCGATCCGCACCTTCACCAACGACCCCGTGCAGGCCCGCGCCATGGACCGCGAGGACATCCGCGACCTGCGCCGCTGGCACCGTACCGCCGTCCGCCGCGCGAAGGCCTGCGGCTTCGACCTCGTCTGCCTCTACGGCGCGCACGGGTTCGGCATCATCCAGCACTTCCTCTCCCGCGCCACCAACCAGCGCGGCGACGCGTACGGCGGCAGCCTGGAGAACCGCTCCCGCCTGCTGCGCGAGCTGGTGGAGGACGCCCGGGAGGAGATCGGCGACACCTGCGGCATCTCCCTGCGCCTGTCGCTGGACGAGGTGGTGGGGGATCTGGGCTTCTCCAACGCCGAGCTGCGCGACCTCATCGAGATGCACGCCGAGCTGCCGGACCTCTGGGACCTCGCGCACGGCTCCTGGGAGGAGTGCTCAGGCCCCTCGCGCTTCACGGGCGAGGCGGCGCAGGAGGGGCTGGTGACCGGCATCCGCGCCCTCACCCCGAAGCCCGTGGTGGGCGTGGGCCGCTTCACCTCACCGGACGAAATGGCCCGGCAGGTGCGCGCCGGCATCCTCGATTTCATCGGCTGCGCCCGCCCCTCCATCGCCGACCCGTTCCTGCCGAAGAAGGTGGAGGAGGGCCGGTCCGACGAGATCCGCGAGTGCATCGGCTGCAACATCTGCGTGACGGGCGACATGACCGCCTCGCTGTCGCGCTGCACGCAAAACCCCGCCTTCATGGAGGAATGGCGCCGCGGCTGGCACCCGGAGCGCGCGCCGGCGCGCGGGGCCTCGCGAAACGTGCTGGTGGTGGGCGCGGGCCCGGCCGGGCTGGAGGCCGCCCGGGTTCTGGGCCTGCGCGGCTACGAGGTGGCGCTGGCGGAGGCCGGCACCGCGCTCGGCGGCCGGGTGGCGCGCGAATGCCGCCTGCCCGGCCTCGCCGCCTGGGGGCGCGTGCGCGACTACCGCGCCGCCGCCATCGGCCGGATGCCGAACGTCTCGGTCTATTTCGACAGCGCGCTCACCGCCGATGACGTGCTGGAGTTCGGCTTCGAGCATGTCTGCATCGCCACCGGCGCGGTGTGGCGGGCCGATGGCGTGGCGCGTCAGCACGTGGTGCCGATGCCCGTGGACCCCGCGATGCCGGTCTTCACCCCGGATGACGCGATGGCCGGGCGCCTGCCCTCCGGCCGGGTGGTGGTCTATGACGATGACCACTACTACATGGGCGGCGTGATGGCCGAGCTGCTGGTGCAGGCGGGCTGCACGGTCACGCTGGTCACCCCGGCCGCCCGGGTGTCGGACTGGACCTGGAACACGCTGGAGCAGGCGGGCGTCCACCGCCGGCTTGCCGGGCTGGGGGTGGAGATCGTGCTCAACCGCGGCGTGGCGCGCATCCGCGCCGACCATGTGGTGACCAGTTGCACCTATACCGGTGCCGAGGCCGCGCTGCCGGCCGATGCGGTGATGATGGTCGGCTCGCGCAGCCCGGCCGGCACGCTCTGGCCGGAGCTGAAGGCGCGGCAGGCGGAGTGGGCGGCGGCCGGCATCCGCTCGCTGCGCGCCATCGCGGATGCCGAGGCCCCCGGCCCGATCGCCTGGGCGACCTGGGCCGGGCAGAACTACGCCCGGGCCCTGGATGGGGAGGCCCCGGGCGACGCCCCGCCCTTCCGCCGCGAAATCGCCGCCCTCGCCCCGCCCGCCTGACCCCTCCGGCCGGAGCCGCCCGGCCGGACCCGGCGCGGAGTGCACGCCCGGGCACGATGCTCCGGCGCCCCCGCCCGGGACGCCGCGGGGACGTCCGCATTCCCCCCCCCTGCGCCCCGAGCGTCAGACTTCCCGGCCCCGGCACGCCTGTGATACCCGTGAAGGGGCCACCCCCGAGCCCCGCGACACCGACAAGGACCCGCCCATGGCAGACCGCATGACCCCCCGTGAGATGCTGGAGCGTCTCGTCGCCTTCCCCACCGTCTCGCGTGACAGCAATCTCGACCTCATCCACTGGGTGCGCGACTACCTCGCCGGCCACGGTGTGGAGGCCACGCTGGTCCCCAGCCCGGACGGGCAGAAGGCCAATCTCTACACCCAGATCGGCCCGGACGTGGCCGGCGGCGTGGTGCTCTCCGGCCATACCGACGTGGTGCCGGTGGACGGGCAGGACTGGTCTACCGACCCCTGGGTGGTGACCGAGCGCGACGGGCTGCTCTACGGTCGCGGCACCTGCGACATGAAGGGCTTCGTGGCCATCGCGCTCGCCCTGGTGCCGGAGATGCTGGAGGCCGGGCTGAAGACGCCGGTGCAGCTCGCGCTCTCCTATGACGAGGAGGTCGGCCACCTGGGCGTGCCCTTCCTGATCACCGAGATGCAGGCCGCCCTGCCGCCCGCCGCCTGCGTGCTGGTCGGCGAGCCGACGATGATGCAGGTGGTGAGCCAGCACAAGGGCGGGGTGGCGATCACCACCCATGTCCACGGCTACGAGGTGCATTCCTCCCGCGTGCATGAGGGGGTCTCGGCCATCACCTGGGCCGCGAAGCTGATCAACTGGCACGCCGAGCAGATGGAGGCGAACCGGCTGGAGGCCGAGCGGCTGGGCGCCGACGGCCTCGGCGCCGATTTCGACCCGCCCTACACCACCCTGCACAACGGGCTCATCCAGGGCGGCACGGCCGGAAACATCACCGCGAAGGACTGCATCTTCTCCACCGACATCCGGGTGCTGCCGCTGGAGAGCGCGCAGGACTGGCTGCAGCGCTACCAGAGCCATTGCGCCGAGCTCACCCGCCAGATGCAGGCCATCCATCCCGATGCCTGGATCGAGGTGCAGGTGCGTGTGGTCAACGAGGGCTGCCGCAAGGAGCCGGAGGGCACGGCGGAGAGCTTCGCCCGGGCGCTGACGGGCGACAACGCCGAGCACGCGGTCTCCTACGGCACCGAGGCGAGCAACTTCCAGCGCGAGGGCTTCTCCGTCTGCGTGATCGGACCGGGCGACATCGCCCAGGCCCACAAGCCGGACGAGTTCCTCTCCCTCGAACAGCTCGAAGCCGGCACGGACTTCATGCGCCGCCTGATCGCCCGCCTCTCCGCCTGAAGTTGCGGCGCCGGGCCGCACGAGCCGGCCGGCCCCGGGCCGGTGATGCCCCGCGCTGACCGCTAGGCCCCCGCCCCCCCGCGCGGAGCCTCCCCGTGCCGGGGGCGCTGGCCCCTGCGGGGCCTGCGCGACGCGCGCCGGGCTGCGGGGGCCGCAAGGCCCCCTCGGCAAGGCGCGCGTTTCTCCCGGCAGGCTCGATGCGCCCCGCCTGCCGCCCCTCGGGCCGGGTTCAGCGCAGTGGGCCGGCCCCGTTCCGAACGGGCCCGCTCCGGGCACGCCCGCATCTGCCAGCCCGGTCAGGGCTTCGAGCCGGAGTCCCTCCTCCCGGCTCACCCTGGCGTTCGGAACATCCGATCGACGGGTTACAGCCCCTGTCGCGTGCGCTCCGGTGGCGCGGCCATGGCGGCCCTCATGCCACAGGGCGGTCCGAGGTGGGTCCCGGACGGTCCGGGCTGCCACGGATCATGGCCGGACAGCCGGATCGCACAACCGCCCCCTCGCAGCCCCCCCGGGCCGGCGCCCGTGCCACGCGCGCCGAGGGGCGGGCGCTGCGATGCCGGCCCGCCCGGTTCCCGGTCGGGGCCGTGCCCCGCGTCAGGCCTCGGCGGCGGCGGGGGTGAGGCCGCCGGCGGTCTCGATGAAGCGCACGATCTCGGCCACGCCCTTGCCGTCACGCACGTTGCACATCAGGAAGGGGCGCTCGCCGCGCATCCTGCGCGCGTCGCGGTCCATCACCTCCAGCGAGGCGCCGACATAGGGGGCGAGGTCGGTCTTGTTGATCACCAGCAGGTCGGAGCGGGTGATGCCCGGGCCGCCCTTGCGAGGGATCTTGTCGCCGGCGCAGACGTCGATCACGTAGATGGTGATGTCGGCCAGCTCGGGGCTGAAGGTGGCCGACAGGTTGTCGCCGCCGCTCTCGATCAGCACCATGTCGAGGTCCGGGAACTTCACCTTCAGTTCCTCGATGGCCGCGAGGTTGATCGAGGCATCCTCGCGGATGGCGGTGTGCGGGCAGCCGCCGGTCTCCACCCCGGCGATGCGCTCCAGCGGCAGGGCCTGCGAGCGCATCAGGAACTCGGCGTCCTCGCGGGTGTAGATGTCGTTCGTCACCGCGGCGATGGAATAGCGGTCGCGCATTGCCTTGCACAGCGCGTCCATCATCGCCGTCTTGCCGGAGCCGACGGGGCCGCCGATGCCGACGCGCAGGGGACCGTGGGGTGATGTCATGGGAACCTCGTTCTGGATGGAAGCGCGGGAGCCGGACGGGGCGCAGCGCCTCGGGGGGCATCGAGCCCCCGCTCGGCGCTGGCCGCAGGCGCGGCCGGACGCGCGGGGCGGCCGGCGGCGCGCCGGGGGGCGGGCCCGCCGGTCATGAGCGGAACAGCCGGCTGTACTGGGTTTCGTGGCGCATCGCGGCGATGTCGGCAAGCAGGGTGCAGCCGCCGATCTCCTCCTCGCCCGCGCTCAGCGCCCGCTCCGCGAGCTCCTCGCAGAGCGGCAGCAGTGCCGCCAGGATGCGCTGGCCATCGGTCTGCCCCAGCGGCACGAGGCGCACGGCGGCGGAGACCAGATTGGCCGCGAAGCCGTGCAGGAAGAACCCGAGCACCAGGCGCGGCGGCAGGCCCCGCGCCGCGGCGGCGCGCGCCACGGCCAGGGGATAGGCCAGCGGAGCACTCCCCGCCTCGGGCCAGACGGCGCCGGTCACCCGCGCGAAGGCCGCCCCCTGCGCCATGGTCTCCAGATGCCGTTCCCGCGCCGGGGCCAGCGCCTCGGCCAGCGCGGCCAGCCCGTCGAACGGGGCGTCATCGCCCGCCTGCGCCGCGTCCATGCCCCGGGCGAGCAGCACGGCATCGGTCCAGCCCGCGCCCTGCGCGAGGCAGCCGCGCACCCAGGTCTCGGCCGTGGCCCTGCCGGTGACCGCCCCGCTCTCCACCGCCCATTCCAGCCCGTGCGAGTAGCTGTAGGCCCCGACCGGATAGGAGGGCGAGAACCAGGTGGCGAGAACCAGGGCCGCCTCCGCCCCGCCTGCCGCCCCCGGGGCCCCGGCCGCGATCTTCGGGTCAGTCATGGCGGCGCGCGCGGGGCCGGCCATCGGCGGCCTGCGCATGGGCTTCGCCCTGTGCATGGGCGTGGCCGCCCGCTGCCTGCGCGTGGGTCTGCGGATGCGCATGGCCATCCAGGGCGTGGGTCTGAGCCTCGCCATGGGTGTGGGCATGGTCGGCGTGGGCGTGCGCGTGGGCCTGCGGATGCGCGCGGTCATCCGCGGCGTGCGCCTGAGCCTCGTCGTGGGCGTGGGACGGGGGTGCGCCGTGCGGGGAGGGCGCGGGCTCCGCCGCTCCGGACCCGTGGGAATGGCCGTGATCATGCCCCATCACCCGGCCAGTGCCGTAGGCGCCGCCCTCGGGCGTGAACGGGGCGCGGAGCGGCTCCAGCGTGGCGCCGAGGCGGCGGAGCATGTCCTCCATCACGTGATCGGCGCGGATGTGGAGCGTGCCGGGACCGACCTCGCAAGGGGTGTGGCGGTTGCCGATGTGCCAGGCGAGCCGGGCCAGTGCCCCGTCCGGCGCGCGCACGACCAGCAGGTCCTCCTCCGCTGGCACGATCTCGATGAACCGGCCATCCGCCAGGCGGAAGGCGTCGCCCGCGTCGAGCGACAGGGTCTCGGCGAGATCGACCAGAACGGAGCCGCCACCGGCCGTCAGCAGCCGGCGGCGCCGCAACAGCCTGTCGCCGTAGTCGAGCACCACGTGATCGGCCGCCACGGCCTGCCACGTGCCGGCCCGGGCCACGTCATGTGCTGTGCCAAAGTCGTTCATCCCGCTCTCCCGGCCATTGCGCGCGCCCCGTTCAGGCCGCATCGGCGAGCCGGGACAGGACACGCCCCCACGCCGGACGTTCGGCCAACCGGGTGAAATACGCCCCGACCGGCCCGCCCGGCAGCTCGAACTTTGCAAGCTTCGCCCATGCGGCGCAATGGCCGAAGAGAATGTCCGGCACCGAGAACCGCTCCCCCATCGCCCAGGGCCCGGCGCCGAGCAGCCCGGCAAGCGTGTCCAGCGCGACGGCGAACTCGTGCCGGCAGACCGCCTTCACCGCCGGCACCCGCAGCCCGACGGGGTGGATGATGCTGTTCTTCGCGGCCGTCCAGAGCGCGCCCTCGATCTCGTCCACGCAGAACTGGGTGAGCGCGTCCTGCCGGGCCCGCTCCAGCGTGCCGGCCGGCGCGGTCAGCGCGCCGTGGCTGTCGGCAAGGTATTGCACGATGGCAACCGAATCGCGCAGCGGCGTGCCGTCGACCACCAGCACCGGCACCTTGCCCAGCGGGCTGATGCGGCGCATCTCCCCGGACCGGGGCAGCACCGGACGCCAGTCGAACTCCTGGCCCAGCTCCTCGAGCATCCAGGCCACGCGCATGGCCCGGCTGCGACCGTGACCGTAGAGCGTGTACTGTGGCATCACCGGCCTCCCTGCCGTCCGGCCTCACGTCGGAGACCCCCGCCTGTGCCGCCACTCACATGTGCCAGACGCGCGGCAGCGCCCGGCCGAGCAGCAGGCCCAGAGTGTCGAGGATGCACCGGCGCAGCGCAAGACCGTCCGGCGCGACGAGGCGCATGGAGACGAAGCCGTCGCGCGCGCTGGCGGCTCCGATCCCCTCCAGCCGCGCGCGCAGCGGCGTGAGCAGGTCCTCCGCGCCGGGGGCCACGAAGAGCATGCTGGCGAAGGCGAAGCCGCCACCCAGCGTGGCGGGGCCGGCCAGCGCCTCCAGCGCCGGCCCCTCCAGCCGCAGCGCATCGGCATAGATCAACCTACCGTCGCGGCGCACCCGCCAATGATCGCGCAAGCGGATGCTGTGCACCCGCTCGCCCATCGCGGTGCGCCCCAGGATGATCGGCTCCAGGGCGAGGAAGGTGGCATCCGCCGCCATCTCCACGTCGAGGCTGCGGTGCAGGGCGGAGCGGTCGAAGGCGATGGTCTCCTGCGGCAGCCAGTCGATCCGCGCGCCGGGGCCGATGCTGAGCCGGGTGGAGAGCCGCCCGGGCGTCTCGTCCGGCCAGGACTTGTAGAGCCGCTCGGCGGCCTGGGTGGTGAGCACCAGCCGCGCACCGGCCTCCGCGCGGCCCTCGCAGGAGATCCGGTCCCCTCCGGTGATGCCGCCGGAGGTGTTGAGCAGCACCGCCTCCAGCGCCGGGTCCCGCGCGGTGGGGAGCAGGATCTTGGCCGAGCCCTGCTGGTAGAGCTTCGAGAGGAGCGTCCGGCCGTCCGGTCCGAGCCGCACCGCGATTCGCGATTCGCCCTGTGCGCGCGGCTGCGTCGCGCGCGCGGGCAGGGGCCCGGAGGGGGGCAGCGCCACGGTCATGCCCGCACCGGGAGGGCACAGCCCCGGGCCACCCCGCCCCGGGCGCCGGGCGTCCCGCCACACCCGCCCCGGGGGCCGAGCGTCCCGCCAGGGCGCGAAAAGCGGCCCCGGCGGCCGGCGCGGGAGCAGGCAGCCGGAGCGGTTCCGCCCCGGGCCCTGCCCGCGGAACGGGCCGGGAGGGGCGCACGCGCGCCCGTCCGGAGGGCGGCAAGGCGCGCGCGCGCCGCCGCGCGCCGGCTTTGCCGGAGGGGTTGGGGTGGCAGGGCCGGGGTCATCGCGCGCCCCGCAGCATGGCGATGCGGATGAAGGCGCGTTCGATCAGCGCCAGCGGCGGCGCGCCGGAGGAGGAGCGCAGGGTGAGATCGGTATCGGTGAGCAGCGACAGCACGCGCTCGATGCGCCCGGGCCCCCAGCCGCGCACCTGCCGCAGCAGCGCGTCGCGGCGCGGGCCGAAGACCGGCGGGCGGGCGCGGCCGAGCGCCGCCTCGGGCCCGTCCGGGGCGGCGGCGATGGCGTGGAGCTGGCGGAAATGCCGGGTGGCGGAGATGCAGAGCGTGGTGGCGTTCACCCCCTGCCCCGCCAGCCGCGCCATCTGGCGGCCGATCGCGACCACCTCGCCCTCGGCCACGGCGCGGATCACCTCGTCCAGCCCCGCCTCGGTGGTGGCGGGGGCGCAGAGCGCCACCTCGGCGGCGGTGAGCGGCTCCGGGTCGCCGAGCTTGTAGAGCGCCACATGGGCGAGGACCTGGTTGAAGGCGCCGAGGTCGATCTCGCGCGAGAGCACCACCAGCGCCTCGACCGCATCGGGCTGCGCGGCGGCGAGACCGGCGCGGCGCAGCGCCGTCTCCACCTCGTCGCGCCCCGGCGGGTCGGAGTAGAGCGGGCAGACCACGGCATCGCGGCGCGCCTCGAACATCTTGCGCAGCTTCGAGCGCGCGGCCAGAACGCCGGCGGTGACGATGAGGAAGGCGTCCGCCCCCGGGCGGGTGGCATCCAGCGCCTCGGCGATGATGTCGGTAAGCCCGTCGGTCGCGTCCTCCAGCAGCACGACACGCTGGCCGGGGAAGAAGCCCTGCGCGCGCAGGGCGTCCTGCAGGCGGGCGGGGTCGGTGCGCAGGGAGGCGCCGTCGAACCGCTCCAGCCGCATCTCCGCCTCGCCCTCGGGCCCGACAAGGGCGGCCACGGCCTCGGCGCGCTTCACGTCCACGGCGATCGCGTCGGCGCCGTAGACGAGGCAGCCTGCGCGAGAGACGTCCGGCCGGGCAAGGAATGCCGCGATCTCGCGTCCCTTCAGCTTCACGTCGGCAGCGCGTCCGCCTGCGCGGCGATGCGGGTGATCACCCGCTCGGCGAGGTCCTCGGCGATGCGGCGCTCCGCGTCGCGCTGGGCGATCCGGGTGGCGTAGACCGAACCGGTGGCGGAATAGGCCGAGTAGCTGTCCACCGTGCCGGAGAACACCGGCTCGGCCGTGCCCGGAACGGTGAGGGTGAAAGTGGCGACGCCGGTGAGATTGTAGCGCGTGGTCGCGTTGTCCTCGGCGATGGCGAGGCCGGTGGAGGTGACGCGGATGCGGCTGTCCAGCCGGTAGCGCGGGGCGCCCTCCGGCGCGCCGAGGCGGCGGCGCAGGTGGTCGCGGTAGGCGTAGGTCATCCGGTCCGGCGTCTCGCCGCGGGTGACATCGCCGACGGCGATGCGCCCCTGCAACGCCCGCGCCGGCGAGCCCTCGCCATACATCGGGCGGAAGCCGCAGCCGCCCAGGGCGAGCAGGCCCAGCAGCAGGCCCCGGCGGGAGAGAGGGAGCGGGGGGCGCTCAGACCACGACATTGACGATCCGCCCCGGCACCACGATGAGCTTGCGCGGCGCGGCACCTTCGAGATAGCGCCGCACCGTCTCGTCAGCCATCACCATGGCCTCGATCGCGGCGCGGTCCGCATCGGCCGGCACGGCGATGTCGCCGCGCTTCTTGCCGTTGATCTGGATGGGCAGCGTGACCGTGTCCTCCTTCAGCAGGCTCTCGTCCAGCTCCGGCCAGGGCGTGTCGGTGAGCATCCCCTCGCAGCCGAGATGGGCCCAGATCTCCTCCGCGAGATGCGGGGTCATCGGGGCCATCAGCCGGGCCATCACCTGCATCGCCTCGATGCGCGCGGCCCGCGGCGCGGAGCTCTTCGCCACGGCGTTGGTGAATTCGTAGAGCTTCGCCACCGCCTTGTTGAAGGCGAAGCCCTCGATGCCGGCGGTCACATCGGCAATGGCACGGTGCGCGGCCCGGCGCAGGGCAAGCGCCTCCTCATCCCCTCCGGCGGAGGGGAGTTCGTCGGCGCCGGCCGCCTCCGCGGCCAGCCGCCAGACCCGCTGCAGGTGGCGCCAGGCCGCCTCGGCGCCCGACGCGGTCCACTCCACGTCGCGCTCCGGCGGGCTGTCGGACATCACGAACCAGCGCGCGGTGTCCGCGCCGTACTGGTCGATGATGTCCACCGGGTCCACCACGTTCTTCTTCGACTTCGACATCTTGATCGACGGGCCGACGCTGACCGGCGCCCCGCCCTCGCGCAGGCGGGCGGTGCCGTCCTCCGCGATCTCGATCTCCTCGGGGGTGTGCCAGACGGTACGCCCGGCCTCCGAGAGGGTGGAATAGGTCTCGTGGGTGACCATGCCCTGCGTGAACAGCGCGTTGAACGGCTCGATCGCGCTCTCCGGCAGATGCCCGGTGCGCGCCATCGCCCGGGCGAAGAAGCGCGAGTAGAGCAGATGCAGGATCGCGTGCTCGATGCCGCCGATGTACTGGTCGACGTTCATCCAGTAGGCGGCGTCCTCGGCCACGGTGGGCGTGTCGGCGCGCGGCGCGGTGAAGCGGGCGAAGTACCACGAGCTGTCCACGAAGGTGTCCATCGTGTCGGTCTCGCGCTGCGCGGGCGCGCCGCAGGCGGGACACGGCACGTCGCGCCAGGTGGGGTGGCGGTCCAGCGGATTGCCGGGCTGGTCGAAGGACGCGTCCTTCGGCAGTTCCACCGGCAGGTTCTCCTTCTTCTCCGGCACCACGCCGCAGGAGGGACAGTGCACCACCGGGATGGGGCAGCCCCAGAAGCGCTGGCGGCTCACGCCCCAGTCGCGCAGGCGGAAGTTCACCTTCAGCGCGCCCTGGCCCTGGGCGGCCATGCGGCGCGCCACCTCGGCCTTGGCGGCCTCGATGGTCATGCCGTCGAGGAAGCCGGAATTGATGATGCGGCCGGTGTCGGTGAAGGCGGTCTCGCCGATCACGAACTCGTCCACCAGCTGGTTCTCCGGGCAGACCACGGGCGTGACGGCGAGCCCATACTTGCGGGCGAAGTCGAGGTCGCGCTGGTCATGCGCCGGGCAACCGAAGATGGCGCCGGTGCCGTAATCCATCAGGATGAAATTTGCGACAAAGACCGGCAGTTCCTTCGAGGAATCAAACGGATGCACCACGCGGATGCCGGTGTCGAAGCCGCGCTTCTCCGCGGTCTCCAGCGCCTCCTCGGAGGTGCCTATGCGCCGGCACTCGGCATTGAAGGCGGCAAGCTCCGGGTTGCCCTCCTCCAGCGCGCGGGCCAGCGGATGATCCGGCGAAATGCCGGCAAAGCTGGCGCCGAAGATCGTGTCGGGGCGGGTGGTGTAGACCTCCAGCTCGGCGAAGCCCTCCGGCGCGCCGAGCGTGGCGAAGCGGAACTGCAGGCCCTCGGAGCGGCCGATCCAGTTCGCCTGCATCAGGCGCACCTTCTCCGGCCAGCTGGCGAGCGTGCCGATCGCCTCCAGCAGTTCCTCGGAGAAATCTGAGATGCGGAAGAACCACTGGGTGAGCTCGCGCCGCTCCACCAGCGCGCCGGAGCGCCAGCCGCGGCCGTTCTCCACCTGCTCGTTGGCGAGCACGGTCATGTCCACCGGGTCCCAGTTCACCACGGAGTTCTTCCGGTAGGCGAGGCCGGCCTCCATCATGTCGATGAACATCGCCTGCTGCTGGCCGTAATACTCCGGATCGCAGGTGGCGAGCTCACGCGCCCAGTCCAGGCTCAGGCCCAGCGGCTTGAGCTGGGCCTTCATCGTCCCGATGTTCTGGTAGGTCCAGTCCATCGGACTGACCTTCTTCTCCATCGCGGCGTTCTCGGCCGGCAGGCCGAAGGCATCCCAGCCCATGGGGTGCAGCACATTGAAGCCGCGGGCCCGCTTGTAGCGCGCCACCACGTCGCCCATCGTGTAGTTGCGCACGTGGCCCATGTGGATGCGCCCGGAGGGATAGGGGAACATCTCGAGGACGTAGTACTTCTCTCGCGACGGGTCGCGCTCGGCGTGGAAGGAGCCGGCCGCCTCCCAGGCGGCCTGCCACTTCGGTTCGGTCTCACGGGCATTGTAGCGGGACATGGCGGTCGGACCCCGGGTCGTATCTGGTCGGCGGGCCGGATCGGCCCGACTGGAACTGCGGCGTCGGGCCTCAGCCCTGCTGCTCGGCCTCGGCAATGCGCAACTGGCGGGCGCGGGTGAGGATCGAATCCTCGATCTGCCGCGGCACCTCCTCCTGCACCGGGGCGCTCACCCAGGTGTTGCCGTCCCGCACCTCGCGGAACACGGCCACGCGCAGCGTGTCGGTGGTCAGACGTTCGTCGGAGATGAACACGGTGACCTTGAAGCGCTCGTTGGCGGCGCCCTGGGCCGTGCCCCAGTCCGTAACGATCACGCCGGAGAACGGGTCGGTGGAGGAGAGCGGCAGGAAGGAGAGCGTCTCGAGGGCGCCCTTCCAGATGTACTTGTTCACCTTGAGGGACTGGCCGGTGTTCTCCTGGTCGCTGCCGCCGGAGAAGATGTCCCCCACGGTCGACCCGTCGGTGCCCACCGCGTCGTCACCCAGGCCACGAGCCTGCGCCTCCGAACGGCTGAGGATCCGGCTGTTGCTGCTCCCGGTCGACCCGGAATCGCCGCAGGCCGCCAGAAGGGTCATCACCCCCACACATGCAAATGCAAACTTTCCCGGCACACTGGTCATCGCCACGTCGGATCTCCCACCTTTCGCGTATGGGGCCCGTCTTAATCGGTCCCCGCACGGTGAACAAGCCATTTGCCCCTGCGGGCCCCCCGCCTCCGCCGAACGTGACTGTGGCGCTGCGGTTACAGTCAGTCTGAAGATTCCGCTAACATGTGAAGGCGCTTGACCCAAAAGCTCATTTCCCGCGATTTTACGCCTGCTCCACCCGGATCGAACCGGATCGGGGACAACCTTAACCTACGAGGGACACGATGAAAAAAGTTCTCTTCGCTTCGACCGCGCTGGTGGCTGCCTCCCTGGGCTCCGCTTCTTTCGCGGCCGAGCCGATCACTGGCTCTGTTGGCGGCTACATGATGATGGGTCTCGTCTACATGGACGAGCAGGGTGACGAAATTGGCGTCCTTCGTGATGGCGAAATCCATCTCGGCTGGAAGGGCACCTCGGACAACGGCCTGACCTTCGACGGCCGCATCGAGCTCGAAGCCTACACGACCGGCGACCAGATCGACGAAAACTGGGCCCGCGTTTCGGGTACCTTCGGCTCGGTCATGATCGGTTCGGACGACTCCGCGTCCAACGCGATGGAAAAGGGCGTGTTCTACGGCGCCGGTTCCCGCGTCGGTTACTGGGACTCGTTCTACTCGGCCATGTACACCTCCATGGGCGGCGACGTTCCGGTGATCCGCTACACCACCCCGAACATCTCCGGCTTCTCCGCCGCGATCGACTGGGCGCCGAACTCCTCGGCTGATGGTTCGCGCGACAACAACCTCGTCTTCGGCAACTACGAAGACGGCAGCGATGCCGATGGCCAGCGCTGGTCGGTTGGTGCGAAGTACGAAGGTGAGTTCGACGGTGTCGGCTTCGGCATCGGCGCCGGCTACCTCGACGGCGACGCGGACGTCTACGACGATGGCCGTTGGCACGTCGGTGGTGAAGTGTCCTACGTCGGCTTCTCGGTCGGTGTGCACTACGACTCCGCCGGTTGGGCATGGGTCGGGCCGGCTGGCTTCTCCGGCTACGACGACTCGCTCGCCGTCGGCATGCAGTACGAGACCGGTCCCTGGACCTTCGGTGCTGGCTGGGCCTTCGCCCTCGCCGGCCCGGACGCCAACAACTACGGCGCATGGGTCACCTACGCGATCGCTCCGGGCGTGACCGGTACCCTCGGCTACGAAGGCAACGATGTTGGCGAGTACAACACCGTCTTCCGCGAGTCCGAGAACATGGTGACCGGCTACCTCCGCGTCGCGTTCTGATCTCAACCATCTCACGATGGTTTGAAGGCGGGCCCTCAGGGCCCGCCTTTTGCGTTCATCGTGCCTGATTTTGCTGCGGCGTTAAGCAGTTGGTACAATTCAAGCCGCTAACTGCACTCCAGACTGGCCTTCACGATCCCATGAAGGGACATCACAATAACTTGCGTTTACGCGACTATCTTGATATCGCATCCACTGCGTGTGGAGGCCATTGCCTCTCGCGCAAGTTATCCTATGGAGAGCAGACAATGGTAATCAGAAGTGTCGTGGCAGCGACCATTCTGGCCGGCGGGTCGGCGACGGCGAGCTTCGCCGCCGAGCCCATCACCGGTTCGGTTGGCGGATACATGAACTTCGGGCTGGCCTACCAGTCCGACAACGGCGACGAGATCGGCGTCCTGCGGGATGGCGAGATCTGGCTCGGCTGGAAGGGCACGTCCGACAACGGCCTGACCTTCGACGGCCGTGTGGAGCTTGAAGCCTACACCACCGAAGACCAGATCGACGAGAACTGGGCCCGCGTCTCGGGCAACTTCGGTTCGGTCATGATCGGGTCCAACGACGATGCGTCGGACGCCTTCGAGTATGGCTACTTCGAGGCGCCGAGCACCAAGATCGGCTACTTCGATTCGGACGCCAGCGTGATCTACTCGTCCAACGGCGGCGATTCTCCGGCCATCTTCTACACCACGCCGAACATCTCCGGCTTCCAGGCCATGGTCGGCTGGACCCCGGACTACCAGGCCGACGGCCTGGGCAATTCCCAGCACCAGGGCGACAACAACCTGGTGTTCGGCGACGACAGCTCGAAATGGTCCTTCGGCGCCGGCTACTCGGGTGAGTTCAACGGCGTTGAAGTCGACTTCGGCGGTGGCTACTTCACCATCGAGAACGGCCCGGACGCGGCTCAGGGCGGTATCACCGTCACCTACCAGGGCTTCGGCGTTGGCGTGACCTATGACCAGCGCGGCGCGAACGACGGCGAAGACGATGCCATCGCCGTGGGCGCCCAGTATACCACCGGCCCGTGGACCGTGGCCGGCGGCTGGTCGACCGCTCTCAGCGGCGAAGACATGAACGACTACGGCATCTGGGCAACCTATGCCGTCGCCCCGGGCGTCACCGGTACCCTCGGCTACGAGGGCAACGACACCGACGAGGTCGGCGACAACACCGTGATGGGCTACATGCGCGTCGCATTCTGATCTGCCGATCGGGCATTTCAGGGCAAAGGGGGAGCGGGCCGGGGCCTGCTCCCCTTTTTCTTTGCGCCGCGGGCCGCTAGAAACGGGGGCAACGCAGCCGCCGGAGGCCCTCCCCCATGTCCCTGTCCGATATCCTCGCCCGCATCGAAACCGCCCGCCACACCGCCGGCCGCGGCCCGGTCACGCTGGTGGCCGTGTCCAAGGTCCAGCCGGATGCGCGGGTCGAGGCGGTGCTGGAACAGGGCCAGCGCGTGTTCGGCGAGAATCGGGTTCAGGAGGCGGCGGGCAAGTGGCCCGGCTTCCGGGAGCGGTTCGCGGGCATCGAGCTCCACCTGATCGGCCCGCTGCAGACCAACAAGCTGCGCCAGGCGCTGGACCTGTTCGACGTGATCCAGTCCGTCGACCGGCCCAAGCTTGCGCGCCTGCTGGCCGAGGAGGCCCAGGCCCGCGGCACCTGCCCCGACCTGTTCATCCAGGTGAATACCGGCGAGGAACCGCAGAAGGCCGGCGTGCTGCCCGCCGAGGCGGATGCCTTCATCGCCCAGGTGCGCGACGACTACGGCCTGCCGCTGAAGGGCCTGATGGTGATTCCCCCGGTGGACGAGGAGCCCAGCCTGCATTTCGCCCTGCTGGCAAAGATCGCGCAGCGCAACGGGCTCGAGGGGTTGTCGATGGGCATGAGCAGCGATTTCGAGAGCGCCATCGCCCTCGGCGCCACGCATGTCCGGGTGGGATCGGCGCTGTTCGGAGACCGCGTTACCGGATGATCACCCGGCTGCGCGGGCTCCAGCGCGACAGGATCCAGCCGAGATCCGCGCGCCGGAAGGCGACGCAGCCCGCCGTGGGCTTGCGCGGCCCGCGCCAGACATGCAGGAAGATGGCGCTGCCCGCCCCCGCCACGGCCACCGGCCAGTTGTAATCCAGCACCGCCACGAGGTCGTAGAGCCCGTCCGGCCGGCGCAGCGCCTCATGAGACTGCGGGTGCGGGGCGCGGACGGCGGAATTGTAGGCCGGGTCCGCCGGGTCATCGGACCAGAGGTCCCGCGGGCCGATGGGCCGGGCACCGGGCGGAACGCCGCCCCGGTCCGGCCGGGCCATCACCGCGCCGACATGCCAGAGCCCACGCGGGGTGATGCCGTCGCCCTCGCCGCGCTTCTCGCCGATGCCGCCACGCCCCAGCGCGCAGGGAAAGGTCCGGCCGAGGAAGCGCGCGCCCCAGCGTCCCACCACCAGGTCCGTCACGCGCGGGGTCACAGCAGGTGGCCGCTCTTTGCCGCCTTCACCGCGAGGTACCCACGGTTGTGCGGGTTCTCGCCCACGCGCAGCGGCACGCGCTCGGCCACCGCCACGCCGGCGCCTTCCATCATCGACACCTTGCGCGGGTTGTTCGTCATCAGCCGCACCGCGGAGAACCCCATGCGCTTGAGGATCTCCGCGCCGATGCGGAAATCGCGCTCGTCATCCTCGAAGCCGATGCGATGGTTGGCCTCCACCGTGTCGAACCCCTGGTCCTGCAGGGAGTAGGCGCGCATCTTGTTGGCAAGGCCGATGCCCCTGCCCTCCTGGTTGAGGTAGAGCAGGACGCCGGCGCCCTCGGCGCCGATCTGGGCCAGCGCGGCGCGCAGCTGCGGCCCGCAATCGCACTTCAGCGAGCCGATGAGATCGCCGGTGAAACAGGCCGAATGCAGGCGCGAGAGCACCGGCTGGCGGCGGTCCGGCGTGCCGATCTCCACCGCGTAATGCTCCTCGCCGCCGTTGCGCGGCCGGAAGACATGCACGCGCCCGGCTTCCGACACCTCCAGCGGCACGCGCGCGTCGGCCACCGGCTCCAGCGCCATAGCCTCGGGCTGGGCCCGGGCCACGTCGGCGACCGAGAGCTGGCACAGCCCCGCCTCCAGCGCGCGCGCCTCCAGCCCCGCCCCGCCGACGAGGGTCACCGCCGCCGGCAACAGGTGCGCCTGCTTGGCCAGGTGCACCGCCACGCGCGCGAGCGCGGCATCGCCGCCGCGCCGGGTGGCATAGGGGCCCTTCATCGGCATCTTCAGGTCGGAGGCCGGGTCGGCCGTGGCGCGCAGCCAGGCCGCGGCCACGTCCGCCGGCACCGCGATGCGGGCAATGTCGCCGTCATAGGCCCGGGCCCGCAGTGTCTCGGCCCGGCGCGCGGTCACCACCACGTCGATCTCCCCGCCCAGAGAGCGCAGCTCGGCCAGCCGGTCCGCCGTCAGGGTCTCGGCGGCAAGCGCCAGCAGACGGGCCTCGCCGGCGCGCAGCAGCACGGGCAGCCCGATGCGGAAATCGGCCTGCGCCCGCGCCACGCGCTCTTCGGCGCTGAGATGAAATGTCATGAGCGGACCCCGCATCCGAACCAGCGTGCACCACCAGCACCGGACCGATATAGGCGCTTGCCCGGGAAAGTGAAACAATTGCACGGGTGGCAACACGCTTGCGTGACATTCATGTACATACCCTTGCTCAGGCCGTCCGGCGACAGATGTGATCACCATGACGAAACGCTTCCGTGACTGGGGAATGACATGAGCACGCTGCGCAAGATCCTGCTGGTTGACGACGAGGCCGACCTCCGGGAGGCCCTCGCCGACCAACTCGTTCTCACCGATGATTTCGACGTGTTCGAGGCCGGAAACGGCGCCGAGGCACTGGAGAAGGTCAAGGAGCAGACCTATGACCTCGTGGTTCTCGACGTCGGCCTGCCCGATCTCGACGGCCGCGAGCTGTGCCGGCTCATGCGCAAGAACGGGGTGAAATGCCCGATCCTGATGCTCACCGGCCACGCGTCGGATTCCGACACCATCCTGGGGCTGGACGCCGGCGCGAACGATTACGTCGCCAAGCCTTTCCGCTTCCCGGTGCTGCTGGCGCGCATCCGCGCGCAGCTGCGCCAGCACGAGCAGTCGGAGGACGCGGTCTTCGCCATCGGGCCCTACTCCTTCCGCCCCTCCACCAAGATGCTGATGGACGAGCGCGACCAGAAGATCCGCCTCACCGAGAAGGAAACCTCCATCCTCAAGTATCTCTATCGCGCCGATGACCGCGTGGTCAGCCGCGACACGCTGCTTCACGAGGTCTGGGGCTACAATGCCGGGGTCACCACCCACACGCTGGAGACGCACATCTACCGCCTGCGGCAGAAGATCGAGCCGGACCCGGCCAATGCACGCATCCTGGTCACCGAGTCCGGCGGCTACCGCCTGGTGCCGTGAGGCACGGCCAGCCCTCAGAAACCCATACCGCCTGACAGAAAAGCCGCTGCGGGACCGCGGCGGGGCTTGACCGCCCAGGCGCCCGGACGCACGATATGCATGCACCCGACGATCCCCAGGTTCGCGGTGCAGTCTTCGGCCCACCCCCTCACCGGGCCGGAAACCCCTCGCAGGGTGGACGCCCGACGGCCCCAGACCGTCGGGCGCTTTCCGTCTTGAGGCCGGGGCCTTACCGGGCCATTATCCGCGCCCAACAGCCGGAGACCCCCATGACCGTCACGATCTGCACCTGGAACATCAATTCCGTTCGCCTGCGCGAGCCCATCGTGCGCCGTCTGCTCGAAGAGGAGGCGCCGGACATCCTGTGCCTGCAGGAAACCAAGTCCCCGGTGGAGAAGCTGCCGCTGGAGGGATTCGCGTCCCTGGGCTACACCCATGCCATCGCCCGCGGCCAGAAGGGCTACAACGGCGTGGCCATCCTCTCGCGCCTGCCGATGGAGGACGCCGGCCAGCGCGACTTCTGCGCCAAGGGCGACGCGCGCCATGTCGCCGGGCGGCTGGCCGACGGCACGCTGATCCACAATTACTACATCCCCGCCGGCGGCGACGAGCCGGACCCGGCGGTGAATGCGAAGTTCGAGCACAAGCTCGCCTTCCTCACCGAGATGCGGGACTGGTTCAGCGCCGAGCCGCCGGTGCGCTCGGTGCTGGTGGGCGACCTCAACATCGCCCCGCGCGAGGATGACGTCTGGTCGCACAAGGCGCTGCTGAAGGTGGTCTCGCACACGCCGGTGGAGGTGGAGCACCTGGCGGCGGCGCAGGCGGCCGGGAACTGGGTGGACATCACCCGGCAGCACATCCCCGAGGGGCTGCTCTACTCCTGGTGGTCCTACCGCGCGAAGGACTGGGACGCGGCGGACAAGGGCCGCCGGCTGGACCATGTCTGGGCCACGCCCGACATCGCGCCCCTCGCCTCCGGCAGCCGGATCCTGCGCGACGCGCGCGGCTGGACCCAGCCCTCCGACCATGCCCCGGTCTTCGCGACCTTCGACATCTGAGGAGCCGCCATGATCGAGAGTGTCGTCGAGGGCCCGGTCGCCCGCATCACCCTCGCCCGCCCCGAGCGCCACAACGCGCTCGACCGCGAGGCGATGGCGGCGCTGACGGCCGAGCTGGACCGGCTCGCCGCCCTGCCGGAGCTGCGCGCGCTGGTGCTCACCGGCACCGGGCGCAGCTTCTGTTCCGGCGCGGCGCTGGACGGGCTGGCCGCGGACTGGACACGCAACCCCCTCACCGCGCTGTGCGACCGGCTGGAAGCCTTCCCGCGCCCCACCGTCTGCGCCCTGAACGGCGGGGCCT
Organism: Paroceanicella profunda; assembly: GCF_005887635.2. GTDB lineage: Bacteria > Pseudomonadota > Alphaproteobacteria > Rhodobacterales > Rhodobacteraceae > Paroceanicella > Paroceanicella profunda. The sequence continues at coordinate 714,145 of NZ_CP040818.1, forward strand.
ACGGCGGCGGCGTGGAACTGGCCCTCGCCTGCGATTTCCGCATCGGCGTGGAAGGGATGCGCCTGTTCGTGCCGCCCGCGAAACTGGGCATCCACTACGAGCCGGCCGGCATCTCGCGCGCGCTGCGCGTGATGGGCCAGCAGGCCACCCGGCGGCTGTTCCTGCTGGCAGAGACCTTCGGCGACACGGCGCTGCGCGACCTCGGCTTCCTCGACCACCTGGTGGCCCCGGAGGCGCTGGGGCCGCGCGTGGAGGCGCTGGTGGAGGAGATCGCGGCGCTCGCGCCCCTCGCCGTCTCCGGAATGAAGCGCACCATCACCGAGCTTGCCACCGGCACGCTGGACGCGGAGGCCGCGCGCGGGCGCATCGCCGCCTGCTTCGCCTCCGCCGATCATGCCGAGGGGCTGGCCGCGATGCGCGACAAGCGCACGCCGCGGTTCACCGGCGCCTGACCCATCGCCGCCGCCTGCCGGGGTGTTCCGACCCCTGCAATCGGCCCCGATCAACCCCACGCCGCCCGGCGTGAAAATACCAGACAGGACTCGCGACTGATTCCGCCCCCACTGCTTGCAGGCCGCAGTTGCGCCGCCTATATCGGCGTTGACTCCGATGCTCCTCACAACCATGTGAGGGGCCCTCAGGGATGGGGCCGGGGGGCCGTAACGGACCCGGGCTCCGGAATCGCCGCGTAAAGGAAAGGATGCAGATTCATGGGTAAAGTTATCGGTATCGACCTCGGGACCACCAACTCCTGTGTCGCCATCATGGACGGCGCGAAGCCCCGCGTCATCGAGAATTCCGAGGGTGCGCGCACGACGCCTTCGATGGTCGGTTTCACCGACGACGAGCGTCTGGTCGGCCAGTCGGCCAAGCGCCAGGCCGTCACCAACCCGACCAATACGCTGTTTGCCGTCAAGCGCCTGATCGGCCGCCGGATCGACGATCCGATGGTGACCAAGGACAAGGGCATGGTGCCCTACAACATCGTCGACGGTGGCAACGGCGACGCCTGGGTGGAAGTGAAGGGCGACAAGTACAGCCCCTCCCAGGTCTCCGCCTTCATCCTGCAGAAGATGAAGGAAACCGCCGAGAGCTATCTCGGTGAGGACGTCACCCAGGCCGTGATCACCGTTCCGGCCTATTTCAACGACGCCCAGCGTCAGGCCACCAAGGACGCCGGCAAGATCGCCGGTCTCGAGGTGCTGCGCATCATCAACGAGCCGACGGCCGCCGCACTGGCCTACGGCCTCGACAAGGAAGGTGGCAAGACCATCGCGGTCTACGACCTCGGCGGCGGCACCTTCGACATCTCGATCCTGGAGATCGACGACGGCCTGTTCGAGGTGAAGTCCACCAACGGTGACACCTTCCTCGGCGGCGAAGACTTCGACATGCGCATCGTCGAGTACCTCGCCGGCGAGTTCAAGAAGGAGCACGGCGTCGACCTCACCAAGGACAAGCTCGCGCTGCAGCGCCTGAAGGAAGCCGCGGAGAAGGCGAAGATCGAGCTCTCCTCCTCGACCCAGACCGAGATCAACCAGCCGTTCATCTCGATGGACCCGAAGACCTCGACCCCGCTTCACCTGGTGCTCAAGCTCACCCGTGCGAAGCTCGAGGGCCTCGTGGAGGACCTGATCCTGCGCTCGATGAAGCCCTGTGCGGCGGCGCTGAAGGATGCGGGCCTGACCAAGAACGAGATCGACGAGGTCGTGCTCGTCGGCGGCATGACCCGCATGCCCCGCGTGATCGAGGAAGTGTCGAAGTTCTTCGGCAAGGAAGCCCACAAGGGCGTGAACCCGGACGAGGTCGTGGCGCTCGGCGCCGCCATCCAGGCCGGCGTGCTGCAGGGTGACGTGAAGGACGTGGTCCTGCTGGACGTGACCCCGCTCTCGCTGGGCATCGAGACGCTGGGCGGCGTGTTCACCCGGCTGATCGACCGCAACACCACGATCCCGACCAAGAAGAGCCAGATCTTCTCCACCGCCGACGACAACCAGTCGGCCGTGACGATCCGGGTGTTCCAGGGCGAGCGCGAGATGGCGGCGGACAACAAGCTCCTCGGCCAGTTCAACCTCGAGGACATCCCGCCGGCGCCGCGCGGCATGCCGCAGATCGAGGTCGCCTTCGACATCGACGCGAACGGCATCGTCTCCGTGTCCGCCAAGGACAAGGGCACGAACAAGGAGCAGAAGATCACCATCCAGGCCTCCGGCGGTCTCTCCGACGACGACATCGAGAAGATGGTCAAGGAAGCCGAGGCGAATGCCGAGGGCGACAAGGTGCGCCGCGAGCTGGTGGAGGCGAAGAACCACGCCGAAAGCCTGATCCACGCCACCGAGAAGTCGCTCAAGGAGCATGGTGACAAGGTCGACGCCGAGACCAAGGGCGCGATCGAGACTGCCCTGACCAGCCTGCGCGAAGCCACTGCCACGGAAGATCTGGAGGACATCAAGGCCAAGACCCAGGCGCTGATGGAAGCCTCCATGAAGCTCGGCGAGGCGATCTACAAGGCGCAGGGCGAGGCCGGTGACGGCTCCGAGGAAGCCTCCGCCCAGTCCGACGGCGGCAAGGATGACGTGGTCGACGCTGACTATGAGGACGTCGACAGCGACAAGAAGCAGAACTGAGGCCAGTCGGGCGGCACCCGTGAGACCGGGTGCCGCCCCCGCAAGGGGCCTTTGATGGACCGCATTCCGACCACAGACCAGATGCCTTTCGGAGACCATGCCCTGCCCGGCGTGGTCGATTCGCTTCGGCGGATGGCCGATCACATGCCCGACGGCAGGCTGGGCCTCTGGGGCGTGTCGCTGCTGCGCAAGCTCTGCCTGGCCGGGCGGGAGGCGCCGTTCGACGTGACGGTGTTCGGCAGCCAGAAGGTGCGCCTGCACCCGGGCGACAACCGCTGCGAGAAGCGCGCCTTCGCCGGCATCCACCTGTGGGACGCGGAGGAACGCGACTTCCTCGACACCCTGGTGGCGCGGGCGGAGGGCGATTTCTGCTTCGTCGACGCCGGTGCGAACGTGGGGCTCTACACCCTCTCCGTGCGCGCCGCCTGCCAGGCCCGCGGCGTGGCGCTGAAGGCGGTGGCGGTGGAGCCGGACCCGGTGAATGCCGGGCGGCTGCGCTTCAACCTCGCCGCCTCCGGTGCATCGGACGTGGTGCATGCCCCGGTGGCCCTTGGCGCGGAGGCCGGCAGCGTGCGCTTCGCCTCCGGCGGCCTGTCGAACCGCGGCGAGGCGCGGGTGGCGGAGAGCGGTGACTTCGAGGTGCCGATGCGCCCGCTGCTCGACGTGGTGCGCGATGCGGGGCTGCCCCGGATCGACGCGATGAAAATGGATATCGAAGGGGTGGAGCTGCCGGTTCTCACCGCCTTCCTCGCCCATGCCCCCGTGGCGCTCTGGCCCGGGCATGTGGTTCTCGAAACCGGCCGAGGGCCCGAGAGCGAGCCGGTCCGCCTGCTCGTGTCCCGTGGCTACGCTCCCGTGCTGCGCACCGGGATCAACACCATTCTCAGCCTGCAGGCCCGGCCTGCACGGCAGCAGGAGCCGACCGATGTCGAAACGTGATCTGTACGAAATTCTCGGCGTGTCGAAGGGCGCGTCCGAAGCCGAGCTGAAGAAGGCCTACAAGAAGAAGGTCATGGAGTTTCACCCCGACCGGAACCGCGACAACCCTGACGCGGAGACGAAGTTCAAGGAGGTGAACGAGGCCTACGACATCCTCAAGGACAGCCAGAAGAAGGCGGCCTACGACCAGTTCGGCCACGCGGCCTTCGAGGGCGGCATGGGCGGCCCGCGCGGCGGCGGCAACGCGGATTTCTCCTCCGCCTTCTCCGACGTGTTCGACGACCTGTTCGGCGATTTCATGGGCGGCGGCGGTGGCCGGCGGCGCGGCGGCAACCCGCGCGCCACCCGCGGCTCGGACCTGCGCTACAACCTCTCCATCTCGCTGGAAGAGGCGATGTCGGGCAAGCAGGCCAGCCTGCAGGTGCCCGGTTCCACCGCCTGCGACGCCTGCTCGGGAACGGGAGCTGCCGGCGGCAGCGAGCCCTCCACCTGCCCCACCTGCTCGGGCATGGGCAAGGTGCGCGCGCAGCAGGGCTTCTTCACCATCGAGCGCACCTGCCCCACCTGTGCGGGCCAGGGCCAGATCATCAAGAACAAGTGCACCGAATGCGGCGGCTCCGGCCGGCAGGAGCGCGTGCGCTCGCTGAATGTGAACATCCCCGCGGGTGTGGAGACCGGCACGCGGATCCGGCTCGCCGGCGAGGGCGAGGCGGGCCTGCGCGGCGGGCCGTCGGGCGATCTCTACATCTTCATCCAGGTGGCCGAGCATCCGATCTTCGAGCGCGACGCGCAGAACCTGCATTGCCGGGTGCCGCTGTCGATGGTCACCGCCTCGCTGGGAGGCGAGATCGAGGTGCCCACGCTGGACGGCGGACGCACCAAGGTGAAGGTGCCCGAGGGCGTGCAGTCCGGCAAGTTGCTGCGCCTGCGCGGCAAGGGCATGCCGGCGCTGCGCGGCGGCCCGGCGGGCGATCTCTATCTGGAGCTTGCGGTGGAAACGCCGGTCAACCTCTCCGCGCGCCAGAAGGAACTCATGCGCGAGTTCGAGAAGGCCGGGCGGGACAACAATCCCGAGGCCACCGACTTCCTCTCGAAGGTCAAGCGCTTCTGGGACGGCATGACCAACTGATCCGCCGCCCCCTCCACCGGAGGGGGCAGACCGGCACACGGCCCCGGCCCCCCGGGTGTCCAGACGGCCGACCGCTGATACACTGGTCGGATACGGGTCGGAATTGTCAGATACGGTTACTGGTCCGCTACGGGTCGGACCTGCGCCGGACAGGGCCCTGCATCTCGCGAAGCTGTCCGGCGGATGCGGTGTATCTCCCGGGGCTTACCGGGCAACCGCAACGGCGTGTCATTCTCCGCGCCCGGGGGGCACGGGGCAGGTGTCAGCGGCGCAGACGCTGCGCGTTGGACCGGGTCTTGTTGCCGAACGGCACGAGCGCGGCGCGCATCATGCCCGCCGGGCTGCCGCCACCGAGGGCCACGCCCGCGGCCGCGTTCACCGACTTCACGAAAGTCTCGTGCTTTTCCATCACCATACGGGTCATCTCCGTGTTGGTCATGGTGCCGTTGGCCATCAGCATGTTGCGCCGCAGGATCACTTCGCTGGCTGAGACAGCGATGGCGACGTTGAGTTGGGAAATCTCGAGGACATCCCGGTAGAGGGACATGCTGTCAACGAAAGAGAACATCTTGGTGCTCCGGTTATTGTGCACTGCACTATATGTGCCGATATGCGAATAATCCAGTAACGTGCACGCAGATCGCCTCTGCCGGGATTCGGGCTTGCATCGCCCGGGGCACAGGCGTATAGACATTTTTCAACAGCGGCGGGAGGCCTCCGGGGCCTTCCACCACCGGGAAGACGAACGGGCCGCGAGCCCGTTTTTTTGTTTTCGGAGAAGGACGCCCGTGACGGATCTTGTTGCCAAGGCTGCATTCGACCGCAAGCTTGCCGAATTGCTGCGCCCCACGATCGAGGGCATGGGCTTCGGCCTCGTGCGCCTGCGGTTGATGTCGGGAAAGAAGACCACCCTGCAGGTGATGGCCGAACGCCCGGACGGCTCGATGGAAGTCGAGGATTGCGCGACGCTCTCGCGCGCCCTGTCCGCCGTGCTTGACGTGGAAGACCCCATCCAGGGGGAATATGCGCTCGAAGTGTCCTCGCCGGGGATCGACCGGCCGCTCACCCGCCTGTCGGATTTCGACCGCTGGCAGGGCTGGGAGGCGAAGCTTGAGACTTCCGAGCTCATCGAGGGCCGCAAGCGCTTCAAGGGCATTCTCGCCGGGATCGAGGGCACCGAGGTGCTGATCGAGATCGACGAGGGCACGATCGGGCTGGAGTTCGAGTGGCTCTCCGATGCCCGGCTGGTGCTGACGGATGACCTGATCGCGGAATCCCTCAAGGGCCGCAAGGGCTTCGACGAAGACGAATTCGACGAGGTCGTGGAGACCGACGATGATGAACCAGACGAACCCGAACGGCGGGAGGATGCATAGATGAGCTCGACTGTCAGCGCCAACAGGCTTGAACTGCTCCAGATCGCCGAAGCGGTCGCACGCGAGAAGCTGATCGAACCGGAACTCGTCATCGAGGCGATGGAAGACAGCCTCGGCAAGGCCGCGCGCTCGCGTTACGGCGCCGAGTACGACATCCGCGCCCATATCGACCGCCGCTCCGGCGAACTGTCGATGTCGCGGGTTCGCGAAGTGGTCGAGGAGGTGGAGAATCACTTCACCGAGATGACCCTCGAGGAAGCCCGGGCGAAGAACCCCGAGGCCGAGATCGGCGCGATCATCGCCGACCCCCTGCCCACGCTGGACCTGGGCCGCATCGCGGCGCAGTCGGCCAAGCAGGTCATCGTGCAGAAGGTCCGCGAGGCCGAGCGCGAGCGCCAGTACGACGAATTCAAGGACCGCATCGGCACCATCATCAACGGGCTGGTCAAGCGCGTGGAATACGGCAACGTCATCGTGGACGTGGGCCGGGGCGAGGCGATCATCCGCCGCGACCAGATGATCCCGCGCGAGGCCTACCGCAACGGCGACCGCATCCGCGCCTATGTGAAGGACGTGCGCCAGGAAACCCGTGGCCCGCAGATCTTCCTCAGCCGCACCGCGCCGGAGTTCATGGCCGCGCTGTTCAAGATGGAAGTGCCTGAAATCTATGACAATGTCATCGAGATCAAGGCCGTGGCCCGTGACCCGGGCAGCCGCGCCAAGATCGGCGTGATCTCCTATGACCATTCGATCGACCCGGTCGGCGCCTGCGTGGGCATGCGCGGCAGCCGTGTGCAGGCCGTCGTGGCCGAGCTTCAGGGCGAGAAGATCGACATCATTCCGTGGACGGAAGACACCGCGACCTTCCTGGTGAACGCGCTGCAGCCCGCCGAGGTCTCCAAGGTGGTGATCGACGAGGACAGCGAGCGCATCGAGGTCGTGGTGCCGGACGACCAGCTCTCGCTGGCCATCGGCCGCCGCGGCCAGAACGTGCGCCTCGCCTCCCAGCTCACCGGCTGGGACATCGACATCATGACCGAGGCCGAGGAGAGCGAGCGCCGCCAGGCCGAGTTCGCCGTCCGCTCCAAGATGTTCATGGATTCGATGAACGTGGACGAGATGGTGGCGCAGCTTCTGGTGTCCGAGGGGTTCACATCGCTCGAAGAAGTCGCATATGTCGAGATGGATGACCTGCTCTCCATCGACGGCTTCGACGAGGAGACCGCCGAGGAGCTGCAGGCCCGTGCCCGCGAGAGCCTCGAAGAGCTCAACAACCAGGCCACCGAGAAGGCCAGGGAGCTTGGCGTCGAGGAGAGCCTGTTTGCATTCGAGGGCCTGACACCCCAGATGTTGGTGGCGCTCGGCACCGAGGGCATCAAGACCCTCGAGGACTTTGCCACCTGCGCGGACTGGGAGCTGGCCGGCGGGTATACCACCGTCGACGGCAAGCGCGTGAAGGATGACGGCATCCTCGAGACATTTGACATGTCCCTGGAAGAAGCGCAGACCCTCGTGATGTCGGCCCGCCTCGCGCTTGGCTGGGTGACCGAGGAAGACCTCGCCGCACAGGCCGAGGCAGATGCGGCGCCCGCCGCGGGCGATGACACCGAGGAGGCGGCCGGGGTCTGACCCGGCCGAAAGGCACGATGACCCGGGGCGGTCGAACCAAGGATCGGGACGGCCCCGAACGACGCTGCATCGCGACCGGCGCTTCTGGCGACACCGGCGCGATGATCCGTTTCGTCGTGGGCCCCGAAGCCGAGATCGTTCCCGATCTCGCGGAGCGGTTGCCCGGCCGGGGCATCTGGCTCAGCGCCAGCCGCGAGGCCGTGGCGCGGGCCGTGAAGAAGAACCTGTTCTCGCGCGCTGCGCGGACCCAGGTGCGGATACCGGAGGGGCTGACCGAGACGCTCGAAGCGCTCATCGCCCGCCGGCTGATCGATCATCTGGCCCTTGCCCGCAAGGCTGGGCTGGCACTTGCCGGGCATGACAAGGTGAAGGCCCGGCTCAAATCGGGGCCCGTTGCCGCGCTCATCGAGGCGTCGGACGGATCCGAGCAAGGAAGAGCCAGATTGCGGCCCATGGCCGGCGAGGCCCCGCGCATCGCCTGTCTGACCGGGTCCGAATTGGGTTTGGCATTTGGACGCGATCATGTGATACATGCGGCGCTCGACGCCGGCGGGGTCACGGATCGGATCCTGAGAGAAGCAGCCCGGCTTTCCGGGCTCCGAGACTGTGCAGCGCCATCCGGGCCGCTGCAACATGATGATGACGGGGCCAAGGACGGGCCCGAAGCGATAGGTTGACATGAGCATGAGTGACACCACTGGCGGCGACAACAAGGGCGGCAAAATGGGGCCTCGGGGCTCTGGCGACCGAGTGCGCCAGAGCTTCTCCCACGGCCGCTCCAAATCCGTCGTGGTCGAGAAGAAGCGCAAGTTCGTGCTTGCGCCGAAACCGGGAGCCGCGCCTGCGGCTCCGGTGGAGGCCAAGCCGGCTGCGGCCAAACCCGCCGCGACACCCACACCGGCAACCCCGGCCCCCAGCGCCGCCGCCACGCCGGCGCCGCAGGCCCAGGCTGCACGGCCGGCGCCCGCCGGCCAGCCCTCCCCGGCGACCCGCTCCGCCCCCGGCGGCGCCCGTCCTGCCGGCGGCAGCGCGGCCAAGCCGCGTGGACGCGTGCAGGGCAAGGGCCAGATGCTGCGCACCCTCTCCGAGGAAGAATACGCCCGCCGCCTGAAGGCGCTCGAGGCCGCGAAGGCCAACGAGGCCGAGCGGCGCAAGCACGAGGCCGAGGAAGAGAAGCGGCGCATCGAGGAGATGGAGAAGCTTCGCGAGGAGCGGGACGCCCGTGAGCGCGAGGAGCGTGAGCGCGAGATCCGCCGTGAGCGCGAGGAAGCCGCTGCCCGTGAGGTTGCCGAAGCCGAGGCGCGCCGCGTCGAGGAAGAGAAGGCCCGCACCGAGGCCCGCGCTGCCCGCACCGCGACCACCACGCCGAAGGCCGCGGCCCCCGAGGCCGTTCCCGGCCGTGCTCCGCGTGGCACCGAGGTGCCGGGCGACGACCGTGCGCCCCGTGGCGCCACGCCGGTTGCCCCGCGCCGCGAGCGCCCGGCCGGCGAGGACCGTCCGGGTGGCAAGGCCGCCAAGACCGACAACCGCCGCAACACCGGCAAGCTGACCATCAACCAGGCCCTCGCGGGCGGCGACGGTGCCGGGCGCCAGCGGTCCATGGCGCAGATGCGCCGCCGCCAGGAGCGCGAGAAGCGCAAGATGTTCGGCGCCAACGAGCCGCGCGAGAAGGTGGTGCGCGACGTGCGCCTGCCCGACGCCATCACCGTGCAGGAGCTCGCCAACCGCATGGCCGAGCGGACTGCCGATGTGGTGAAGTGGCTGATGCAGAACGGCATCATGGCCACCCAGAACCAGGCGATCGACGTCGAGACTGCGACCCTCATCATCGAGGAATTCGGCCACAAGGTCATCCGGGTCTCCGACTCGGATGTGGAGGACGCCATCGAGACGACCGAAGATGCCCCCGAGGCGCTGGAGCCCCGCGCTCCTGTCGTCACGATCATGGGTCATGTCGACCACGGCAAGACCTCGCTGCTGGACGCGATCCGCAAGACCTCCGTGGTCTCCGGGGAAGCCGGCGGCATCACGCAGCACATCGGCGCCTACCAGATCACCCTCGACTCCGGTGCGAAGATCACCTTCCTCGACACCCCGGGCCACGCCGCCTTCACCTCCATGCGGGCCCGTGGCGCGCAGGTGACGGACATCGTGGTGCTGGTGGTCGCGGCGGATGACAGCGTCATGCCGCAGACCATCGAGGCCATCGCCCATGCGAAGGCGGCCGGCGTGCCGATGATCGTCGCGATCAACAAGATCGACAAGCACGAGGCCGACGCCCAGCGGGTGCGCGTCCAGCTGCTCCAGCACGAGGTGGTCGTGGAAGCGATGTCGGGCGACGTGCTCGATGTCGAGGTCTCCGCCCACACCGGCAAGGGGCTGGACACGCTGCTAGAGAACATCGCCCTGCAGGCCGAGCTTCTGGACCTGCGCGCCAACCCCGACCGCCCCGCCGAGGGCGCGGTGATCGAGGCCAAGCTCGACACGGGCCGCGGCCCGGTGGCCACGGTGCTCGTGCAGCGCGGCACCCTGCGTCGCGGCGATGTCTTCGTCGTCGGCGAGCAGTGGGGCAAGGTGCGCGCCCTGATGAACGACCAGGGCGACCGGGTCGACGAGGCCGGCCCCTCGGTGCCCGTGGAGGTTCTCGGCCTCAACGGCACGCCGGAAGCCGGTGATACGCTGAACGTGGTCGAGAGCGAGGCCAAGGCCCGCGAGATCGCCGATTACCGTGCCCGCCTCAACAAGGATCGCCAGGCCGCCGCCGGCGCCCGCGGGTCGCTCGAGACGCTGCTGGCCCAGGCCAAGGCGGATTCGAACGTGGCCGAGCTGCCCGTCGTGGTGAAGGGCGACGTGCAGGGCTCCGTCGAGGCCATCGTCCAGGCGATGGAGAAGGTCGGCAACGAGGAGGTCCGTGTCCGGGTGCTGCATTCCGGCGTCGGCGCGATCACCGAGTCCGACGTGACCCTGGCCGAGGCCAGCGGCGCGCCGATCATCGGCTTCAACGTCCGTGCCAACGCCCCGGCGCGCGAGTCCGCGCACCAGAAGGGCGTCGAGATCCGCTACTACTCGATCATCTACAACCTCGTGGATGACATCAAGGCAGCAGCCTCGGGCCTGCTCTCGCCGGAGGTGAAGGAAAGCTTCATCGGCTACGCGGCGATCAAGCAGGTGTTCAAGGTCACGGGCGTCGGCAAGGTCGCCGGTTGCGAGGTCACCGAAGGTGTCGCCCGCCGCGATGCCGGTGTCCGCCTGCTGCGCGACAACGTCGTGGTCCACGAGGGCAAGCTGAAGACCCTGAAGCGCTTCAAGGACGAAGTCCGCGAGGTCCGCGCCGGTCAGGAATGCGGCATGGCCTTCGAGAACTACGACGATATCCGCGAAGGCGACGTCATCGAGATCTTCACCACCGAGGAAATCGAGCGCACGCTCGACTGATCCGGCCGGACGAGGATCGTCAGACACGAAAAGGGCGCCGTTTCACCGGCGCCCTTTTTCATTGAGCGGCGCCCGCCCCTTCCCCCACAGGGCTGACCCGAGGGCCGGACCAGCACCACCTGCCGGCCGCAGACCTCCCCCTCCGCATACACACCCGACCGCGCAGCCTCCGCGCCCCCGCGCCGGGCGGCCGAAGGCTCACCGCCGCCCGTCAGCGACAAGGCCAGACACGCGTCGATCAGGCACCAGGCAACGTAAGGATCGGGGAGCAGGCGCCTGTTCGGAAGGAAGCGCCTGATCGGAGGGAAGCGCCTGATCGGAGGGAAGCGCCTGCTCGGAGGGAAGCGCCTGTTCGGAGGGAAGCGCCTGTTCGGAGGGAAGCGCCTGTTCGGAGGGAAGCGCCTGTTCGGAGGGAAGCGCCTGTTCGGAGGGAAGCGCCTGTTCGGAGGGAAGCGCCTGCCTCGGAGGGGGCACGGCCCCCGCCTCGGTAGGCGCGTCGTGCCCTGCGGGCCTTCCGGCCAGCGTCACCCGCCGCGCCCGCGCCCGGCCGGAGCGGGTCGGGGCGGGCGGGTGGGAGACCCGGTCCGGGGCGGGGGCGGGCGCGCGGGTCAGCGCTCGGTGAACTTGAGCTCGATGCGCCGGTTGCGCGCCCGGGCTTCGGGGCTGTCGCCGGTGTCGATGGGCTGGAACTCGCCGAAGCCGTTGGCCGAGAGCCGGTTGGCCGGGATGCCCTCATCATCGATGAGGAACCGCACGACGGACAGCGCCCGGGCCTGGCTCAGCTCCCAGTTGTCGGCGTAGCGGCCGCCGCGCAGCGGGGTGTCGTCCGTGTGGCCGTCCACGCGCAGGATCCAGTCGATCCCGTCCGGGATCTGCCGGGAGACGTCGCGGATCACCTCCGCCACCCGGGCGATCTGGGTCTTGCCCGCGTCGGACAGGTCGGCGGACCCCGGCGGGAACAGGATCTCGGAGGAGAACACGAAGCGGTCGCCCACGATCTCCACGCCCGGCCGGTCCTCCAGGATTGCCCGGGTGCGGGCGAAGAATTCCGAGCGCGCCCGGCGCAGGTCCGTCGCCTCGGCCTCCAGCCGCTTGCGCTCGCGCTCCTCCAGCTCGGCGCGCTTGCGCTGCTCCTCGGCCACCTGGGCGAGGGCGGAGTTCAGCTGGGTGCCCAGCGTCTCCACCTGCACCTGCCGGTCCGAATCCCGCTGCGCGGAGGCGTCGAGCGTGGCCTGCAGGCTGGAGAGCTGGCGGCGCAGTTCCAGCGTCTGCTGGTTCAGCAGCGCGATGCGCTTCTGGTCCTCGCTGGCCGAGGCGCGCTGGCGGGCGAGCAGCTCGTTCGCCTTCGCCGCCGCGGCCTTGCTGCGGTCGATCTCGCTGCGGTCGTCGGCCCGGGCGGTCTCGAGCTGGGTGCGCGCGGCGTCGGCGGCGGCGAGCAGGGCCAGCGTCTCCTCCGCCTTCTTGCGCTGCTCCTCCAGCGCGAGGGTCATCGAGGTGAGCTCGGTCTGCGAATTCGCCAGCTTCTCGCGCAGGGCCTGCGCCGCCGCGGCCTCTGCCGCCGCAAGCTTCTCCTGATCGGTGAGCTTCGCCTCCAGGCCGGAGATTTCCTCCGCCTTCCTGTCGCTGAACTGGTCGAGCAGCGCCTTGGCCTGCGCGGCCTCGGCCACCCGGGCCTGCTGCTCGGCGGTCAGCTTGTCGTCCAGCTCGGCGATGCGCGCCGCGCTCTTCTGCGCATCGGCGCGCAGGCTCTCGACCAGTGCCTGCAGGGCCTCGCGGCGCGACGCGTCGAGCCGGGCCGCCTCGGCCTGGGCGTCGACCTCCTTGCGCAGATTGGCGAGGGCGAGCTGCACCGCCTCCTTCTGGTCGATCTCCCGGGCGTTCTCGGCCTGGAGCGTGGTGATGGTGCCCTGCGCCTCCTCCAGCGCGGCCTGCCGCTGCGCCGTCTCGTCCTGCGCGGCGGCCAACGCGGCGGAGAGGTCGCTCTTCTCGGAGAGCAGCCCGGCCACCTGCTCCTCGAAACTGGCGATCCGCGCGGCCTGGGAGTCCCGCTCCGAGGTGAGGCTGTCGATCATCAGCGCCTGCTGCCCGGCCAGGGTGCGGGTGTCGGCGAGGTCGGCGGAGAGCGAGGTCACCTGCCCCTGCAGGCTCTCGGACCGGCTGCGCGCCAGCCCCAGCGCCTGGCTGAGCTGCGCCACTTCCGAGCCAAGCTGGTCAAGCCGGCTCTCCTGCCCGGTGATGGTTTCGCGCAGGAAGAACTGCACGATCATGAACATGGAGAGCACGAACATCAGCACCAGCGTGAGCGCGGTCATCGCGTCCACGAAGCCGGGCCAGATGTTGACCTCCGGTTTGCGTCCTGATCTGCGCGACAGGGCCATGGCTCAGCGTCCGGCCGGCCCGGAGGCGGCTTCGGCGATCGCGGCACCGATGCCGCGCGGCAGCGCCGCCAGCCCGGAGCGGATCTCGGAGAGCGATTCCTGCCGCCCGGCCGACATCTCCTCCAGCAGCCGCAGAAGCTGCACGTCGATGTTGCGCAGGCGCATGCGGGTTTCGGCGTCCACGTGTTCGCCGTCCTCCAGCCGCTGCGCGGTCATCTCCAGCGCGCGCTCATGCGAGACGGCGATGCGTTCGAGCAGGGCGGCGCGGGCCTCCTCGGCGGCGCGCTGCTCGGCCGTGGGGGTGGAGAGGGTCTCCACCAGCCGGTCGATGGAGCCGGAGAGGCGCAGCAGCCGGTCCTCGGTGTCGAAGCGGCGCTGCTCGCCGCTCTCGACCATCTCGCGCAGGCTCTCGATCTGCATCGCCGTGCGTTCCAGGATGCCGGCGAGAACGGTGCCGTCGAAGCCGCCGGCCTCACCGTCGCCGGTCGAGAGGCCGATGCGGGTGATGGAGGAGAGCCATTCCTCCAGCTCGCGGAAGAAGCGGTTCTGGCCGTGGCCGGCGAACAGCTCCAGCAGCCCCACCACCAGCGAGCCGGCCAGGCCGAGCAGCGAGCTGGAGAAGGCCGTGCCCATGCCGCCCAGCTGGTCCTCCAGCCCCTTCATCAGCCGGTCGAACACCGCCATGCCCTCCTCGCCGTCCTGCGGCGCGAGGTGGCGGATGGTGTCGACCACTGCCGGCACGGTGTTCGACAGCCCCCAGAACGTGCCCAGCAGGCCGAGGAAGATCAGCAGGTTGATGATGTAGCGGGTGATGTCGCGCGCCTCGTCCAGCCGGGTGGCGACGGAATCGAGGATGGACCCGGTGGAGGAGGAGGTGAGCATGGAGCGCGTGCCCTTGCCGCGCAGCAGCGCGGAGAGCGAGGCGAGCAGCCGCGGCACCTTGGTGAACTCATGCCCCGGCCGGTCCAGCGCGAACCCCTCGATCCAGCTCACCGCGCTGGTGAGCTGGAACACCTGGAAGAAGCAGGACAGCACGCCCACCACGAACACCGCGCCGATGAAACCGTTCAGCACCGGGTTCGAGGCCAGCACCTCGGACACCGAGCCGTAGATGAACCACACGCCCGCCGCCACCAGCGCGAGGATCACCACCATCGCGAAGGTCTGGCGGATCGGCTGAGAGAATTGCGGGTCGGTGTCCCGATCCAGGATGATGCGTCGTGCCATTGGCCTGCCCTGCTGCGCTCCGTCTCATGCGGATGGTACCGGTCTCGGACCTTAAAGGCCAAACCTCCGAAATCCAACAAACATATCGGGGAGCGACACTCCGCGCGGGTCTGCCCCGCACCGGCTCGCGCCCCGGTTGAGCGGCGCGGCGGCGAGGCGCGTTCCGGCAGCGCCCGGGTGCCCGCAACACCCCGGCGCGTGCCGGACGCGCCGGGGCGCGCATGGTCTTGCACCCGGGCGCGGCGCCCGCGATAGTGCGGCCATGTCACAGCATCCCCGGGGAGACACAATGCCAAGATCCGCGACGCGGCCAACCCGTGGCGACCGCCGGTCCGCCCGCTTCGGCCCGGCGGCCCTCG
Organism: Paroceanicella profunda; assembly: GCF_005887635.2. GTDB lineage: Bacteria > Pseudomonadota > Alphaproteobacteria > Rhodobacterales > Rhodobacteraceae > Paroceanicella > Paroceanicella profunda. Next base: position 729,244 of record NZ_CP040818.1, read on the forward strand.
CGGTGGCGCTGATCGCGGGGCTGGCTGCCGGCCTGCCCGCGGGCCGCGCCGCCGCGCAGGAGGCCTGCGGCCCCTACGTGGTCCAGCGCGGCGACACGCTGCGCTCCATCACCCGGCGGGTGTTCGGCCATGACCGCTACCTGGTGCTCTACGATGCCAACCGCGACGTGCTCTCCTCCCCCAACGCGCTGGAGGTGGGCCAGGTGCTGCGCCTGCCCTGCGAGGACGGCTCCATGCCGCCCGAGAGCGCGATGCAGGCCGCCCGCCGGACGCTGGATCCCCCGGGCATCCGCCCGCGCGGGCCGGCGGAGGAGGAGGTCCGCTTCGTGACAGCGGGGGGCATGCCGCCGCTGGTGGCCACCGGCCTGCCCGGCCGCGGGCTGCTGCCGGAGCTGGTGCGCCGGGTGATGGCCGCCGCGGCACCGGGCCAGAGCTTCCGCATCGACGAGGTGCGCGACGCGGATGCCCAGCTTGCCACCCTGCTGCCGATGGGCGCCTTCGACCTGGGCTTCCCCTGGGTGCAGCCTGACTGCCCGGCCCGGCTCAGCGCCCCGCGCGAGGTGCAGCGCCTGTGCGAGGACTATGCCTTTTCCGAGCCGCTGATGACCCTCGACCTGGTGTTCTACGGCCCCGACACCCTGCCGCGAGACCTCGCGGGCGTGCGCATCTGCCTGCCGGCGGAGTATGTCGGCCCCGACCCGATCGAAACCGGGCTGCTGCCGCGCGGCGCGGACCTGGTGCGCGACGAGAGCCTGGCCGACTGCCTGCGCCCCGGGCCGGACGCCGCCCAGGCGGTGTTCACCAACCGCGAGACCCTGCCGCAGCCGCCCGAGGGCCTGCGCGAGCTGTCGCGCCACTCGCGCAAGGCCGCGCTGGTCGCGGTCGCGGCGAAGGGCAATCCGCTGGCCATGGCCCGGCTCAACGCCTTCAGCGCCGGCGTGCGCGACGTGACCACCGAGGAGGACTGGCCCGGCATCGTGCGCGGCACCCTGTCCGACTGGCGCCGAGCCCCCGCCCGCTAGGCCACCCGATCCGCCACCGGCGCGCGCCCCGCCGCGGCAGGGAAGGCGCCGGTGATTTGACACTGCTCCGTGCCGCCCGACATCAGGGGCGAGAGCGGGACGATCCTGCCGGCGGGCGCCACACGGGCCCCCTGCCGCTTCCGAAGAAGGAACCCGAGACGATGAAACTCAAAGACCCCAGCCTGCTGGCCGAGAAATCCTACGTAGACGGCGCCTGGGTGGACGGCGACAGCGGCAAGACCTTTGCCGTGACCAACCCCTCCACCGGCGAGGTGATCGCGAACATGGCAGACCTCGGCCAGGCCGAGACCGCCCGCGCCATCGACGCGGCCTATGCCGCGCAGAAGGACTGGGCGGCGAAGCTCGCCTCAGAGCGCTCCGCCCTGATGATGAAATGGTACGAGCTGATGGTGGAGAACGCCGACGACCTCGGCACCATCCTCTGCGCCGAGATGGGCAAGCCCTTCGCCGAGGCGCGCGGCGAGATCCTCTACGGCGCGAGCTTCATCCAGTGGTTCGCCGAGGAGGGCAAGCGCGTCTACGGCGACACGATCCCCGGCGCGAAGGCCGGCCAGCGCATCGTGGTGCTCAAGCAGCCGGTGGGGGTGGTCGCCTCCATCACCCCGTGGAACTTCCCCAACGCGATGATCGCGCGCAAGGTGGCGCCGGCGCTCGCCGTGGGCTGCACGATGGTGGCGAAGCCCGCCAAGCTCACCCCGCTTTCGGCCACCGCCATGGCGGTGCTGGCGGAACGTGCGGGCATCCCGAAGGGCGTGTTCTCGGTGGTCTGCGGCTCCTCCTCCTCGGCCATCGGCAACGAGATGTGCGCGAACGAGAAGGTGCGCAAGCTCACCTTCACCGGCTCCACCGAGGTGGGCCGGGAACTGCTGAAGAACTGCGCGCATGACATCAAGAAAACCTCGATGGAGCTGGGCGGCAACGCGCCCTTCATCGTGTTCGACGATGCCGATCTCGACGCCGCCGTGGTGGGGGCCATGGGCTCGAAGTTCCGCAACGCCGGCCAGACCTGCGTCTGCGCGAACCGCATCTACGTGCAGGCCGGCGTGTATGACGCCTTCACCGAGAAGCTGGTGGCGGCGGTGAAGCAGCTCAACATCGGCGACGGGTTCGCCGAGGGTGTCACCACCGGCCCGCTGATCGACGGCAACGCCGTGGACAAGGTGAAGGAGCATGTCGCCGACGCGCTGGAGAAGGGTGCCGAAGTGGCCTTCGGCGCCGAGGAGATGGGCGGCAACTTCTACCGCCCCACCGTGCTCACCGGTGTCACGAAGGACATGAAGGTGGCGCGCGAGGAAACCTTCGGCCCCGTGGCCCCGCTGTTCCGCTTCGAGACGGAGGAGGAGGTGATCGCGGCCGCGAACGACACCGAGTTCGGCCTCGCCTGCTACTTCTACAGCCGCGACGTGGGCCGGGTGTGGCGGGTGGCCGAGGCGCTGGAATATGGCATCGTGGGCGTGAATGACGGCCTGCCGTCCACCGCCGTGGCGCCCTTCGGCGGGGTGAAACAGTCCGGCCTCGGCCGCGAGGGCTCCAAGTACGGGCTCGAGGACTTCCTGGAGATCAAGTACCTCTCCATGGGCATCTGACCCGGGGCCCCGGGGCGCGCACGCGCGAGACGTGATCGCGCCCCGGGGAACAAGCACCCTTCGCCGGCGTTGTCCGGGTGCAGGAGCTGTTTCCTGCCGAAAGGAGTGCTCAGCATGACAAGCATCACCGGCATGACGCAGGACGAACTCGACCGCAACGAGACCGTCACCCTCATCGCCTCCGACAAGGTCGAAGGCACCCCCGTCTACAACGCCGAGGGTGAAAAGCTCGGCTCCGTCGACAAGCTGATGATCGACAAGCGCGGCGGGCGTGTCTCCTACGCGGTGATGGCCTTCGGCGGCTTCCTCGGCCTCGGCGAAAGCTACCACCCGCTGCCCTGGGAAGTGCTCACCTACGACACCGAGCTGGAAGGCTATGTCGTGGCGCTGACCCGCGAACAGCTCGAAGGCGCACCGCGCTACGCCCGCGGCGACGAGCCGGTGTGGACGGACCGCGCCTACGAGCAGAGCATCCATGACTATTACGGCTCCTCGCCGCGCATGATGATGCTCTGATGCCGCATCGAGCGGGGCGGCCCACCGCCCCGCGCCCTGCGCGCGGCCTCCTCCGCGCGGCGACGCGCCGCGCGGGCCCGCGCCCTCCCCCTACAGCACCAGTTGATAGCTTGCCGCGGTGAAGCGGAACCCCTCGTCCCGGGCGTCGAGATATCCCAGCGCCGGGAAGGGCATGTGGTAGCCCGCGAAGGGGATGCGCTCGGCGGCGATCATCCCGAGGATCTTCTTGCGCGTGGCGGCGGCGGCGGCCTTGTCGGTGTCGTAGACCACGTGCCAGTCCGGCCGCTGCATGGACACCACGAAGTGGTTCACCGTGTCGGCGGTGAGCATCAGCCGCTGGCCCGCGCTCTCGATGTGGAAGGCGAGGTGGCCGGGCGTGTGCCCGAAGGCCTCCACCGCCTCGATGCCGGAGGCGACGGCATCGCCCGGCGCGATGAAGCGCGTCTTCTCCGCCAGCGGCGTGACGGAGGCCGCCACGGCCGCGGCGCCTCGCTCCGTGGGGCCGGATTTCTGCGCGTCCGCGGTCCAGAAATCGTATTCCTTCGCGCCCATCACGTAGCGCGCGTTGGCGAAGGCCGGGGCGCCGTTTTCCATCAGCCCGCCGATATGGTCGCCGTGCATGTGGGTGATGACGACGGTGTCGATCTCGCCCGGGTCGATGCCCGCCGCGGCAAGCTGCGCGCCCAGCATTCCCATGCCGTTGCCGCGCGCGCCCGCGCCCAGCCCGGTGTCGAACAGGATGCGCTCGGAACCGGTGTTCACCACGACCGGGGTGAACCCGTTGGCGAAGCGGTCCGTGGGCAGGAAATTTTCTTCCAGCAGGGCGGCCACCGTCTCCGGCTGCTGGTCGGAGCCGAAGGTGGGATAGGGCCCCTCGCCCACACGCACCCCGTCCAGCAGGGTGGTGATCTCGAACCCGCCGAGGCGGAAGCGGTAATGGCCCGGGCGCGGGTCCGCCTGCATCGGCACGGCGGCCCGTGCCGGGCCCGATGCGGAGATGAGGCCGGCGCCGGCCATGCCGGCCGCGCCGGCCGCGGCCAGGGCGATGGCGCCGCGGCGCGAAATGTCGGAGGCTGCGGAACGGGGGTGGCGCGGGGTGATCTGGTCGGTCATCTCTGTCTCCCTCTCTCTGGGTCGGCCTGAAGGCACAGGCGGCTGCGGAGTGTGCCACATTCCGCGCCTCACCGGAGCAACAACCTCGTGAGCGCCGCGCCCCCTGTAAATGTTCGCTCAATGTTCTATACTGGCCCCTGCAACGGATTCGGAGGGTGACCCAATGGCGGACAAGACGGCGGACGACCTGTTCGAGGCCGGCGTGGCACCGGAGCGGCGGCGCGGGCGCGGCGCGCTCTCCAACGCCTCCGGCCGCTTCGAGGCCTATCGCCAGACCGTCTTCGATGACGGCTGGGGCGGCGACGAGGAGGCGAGCCCGCGCCTGCGCACCACGGTGATGGAGGACACCACCCGGCGCATCATCACCCGCAACACCTCGCCCGACATTCCCTTCGACCGCTCGATCAACCCCTACCGGGGCTGCGAGCACGGCTGCATCTACTGTTTCGCCCGGCCCACCCACGCGCTGCTGGGCTTCTCCGCCGGGCTCGACTTCGAGACGAAACTGCTGGCCAAGCCCGATGCCGCACGCCTGCTGGCCGAGGAGCTGCGCCGCCCGGGCTACGAGGTCGCCCCCATCGCCATCGGCACCAACACCGACCCCTACCAGCCCATCGAGAAGGAACGCCGCATCATGCGCGCGGTGCTCGAGGTGCTCTCCGAGCATGACCACCCGGTGACCATCGTCACCAAGGGCGGCCTGGTGGCGCGGGACGCGGACATCCTGGGCGACATGGGCCGGCGCGGGCTGGCCCGGGTGGCGCTGTCCATCACCACGCTGGACAGTTCGCTGGCCCGCAAGATGGAGCCGCGCGCCGCCACGCCCACGGTGCGCCTGCGCGCCATCACCGCGCTCACGAAGGCCGGCTGCCCGACGGGCGTGATGATGGCCCCGGTGATCCCCGGGCTCAACGACCACGAGATCGAGACCGTGCTCGCCGCGGCCGCCGGGGCCGGGGCCACCAGCGCCGGCTGGGTGGCGCTGCGCATGCCGCTGGAGGTGCAGGGCCTGTTCGCCGAATGGCTGCGCGAGGCCTACCCGGACCGGGCCGCCAAGGTGCTGGGCATGGTGCGCGAGCTGCACGGCGGGCGCGACTATGACCCGGCCTGGGGCAAGCGCCTCACCGGCGAGGGCGTGCACGCGAAGCTGATCGCCCGGCGGATGGACGCTGCCCGCCGCCGGCTCGGCCTCTCCAACACCCGCTGGGCGCTGCGCAACGACCTGTTCCGCCTGCCGCCGCGGGCCGGCGACCAGATGAGCTTCACCGACCTGTTCTGACCCGGCTTCGCACTGCCGGCCATCCGGTGTATGGCTCGGCGAAGCCTGACGCCTGATGGAGCCTTGCCGTGAAAACCCTGCCCGACCTTTCCTTCGAAACCCGCTGCGGCCCCGGTGTCATCGGCATCGACGAAGTGGGGCGCGGGCCCTGGGCCGGGCCGGTGGTGGCCGCGGCGGTGATGCTGGAAGGCGTGCTGCCCGAGGGGGTGAACGATTCCAAGCTGCTCAGCGCCCGCCGGCGCGCGGCGCTGCATGACACGATCCGCGCCCAGGCCCTGGTCGGGGTGGGCGAGGCCACGGTGGAGGAGATCGAGCAGCTCAACATCTCGCAGGCCACGGCGCTGGCGATGCGCCGGGCGGTCGAGGCGCTGGGGGTGAAGCCGAGCTTCGCGCTGATCGATGGCAACCGCATCCCCGGCGGCCTGCCCTGCCCGGCCGAGGCCATCGTGCGCGGCGACGCGCTCTGCGCCTCCATCGCCGCCGCCTCCGTGATCGCGAAGGTGACCCGCGACCGCGCCATGGCGGCCCTGGCCCTGGAGCACCCCGGCTACGGCTGGGAGCGCAATGTCGGGTATGGCACGGCACAGCACCGCGCCGCCCTACTAGAACTGGGGGTCACCGCTCACCATAGACGAACCTTCAAACCCATCCACAAGATGTTGTACGAAGAGCAAGCGTTAACCCATTGAATCGAAAAAACAAATTGACGCCGGAATCCGTTTGACTCATTTTCGGGGCAACCCAGCCAGTTTCCGATGGAACCCGCCCCATGCCCGCAGCCGAGCCCCGACCCCGCCTTTCCCGCACCAAGCCGATGCTGCGAGGCACCAAAAAGGTGCCTGTTTCCAGCAAGTTGCCGCTGGACCAGATCCTGGTGGGGGATTGCGTGGAGCACATGAACGCGCTGCCGGAGAACTCGGTGGACCTGATCTTCGCCGATCCGCCCTACAACCTGCAGCTCCGCGGCGAGTTGCACCGGCCGAACAACACCCGGGTCGACGCCTGCGACGACGCCTGGGACCAGTTCTCCTCCTTCGCCGCCTATGACCGCTTCACCCGAGCCTGGCTCGCCGCCGCGCGCCGCATCCTGAAGCCGGACGGGGCGATCTGGGTCATCGGTTCCTATCACAACGTGTTCCGGCTGGGCGCCGCGCTGCAGGACCTGGATTTCTGGATCCTCAACGACGTGGTCTGGCGCAAGACCAACCCGATGCCGAACTTCCGCGGCAAGCGCTTCACCAATGCGCACGAGACGCTGATCTGGGCCGGCAAGACCGAGGCCGGCAAGTACACCTTCAACTACGAGGCGCTGAAGGAGCTGAACGACGGGTTGCAGATGCGCTCGGACTGGGTGATGCCGATCTGCTCCGGCGGCGAGCGGCTGAAGAACCGGGCGGGCGAGAAGGCCCATCCCACCCAGAAGCCGGAGGCGCTGCTGCACCGGGTGATCGTGGGCACCACGAACCCGGGCGACGTGATCCTGGACCCGTTCTTCGGCACCGGCACCACCGGTGCGGCGGCCAGGCGCCTCGGGCGGCACTTCATCGGCATCGAGCGCGAGTCGGACTACATCGAAGTGGCGCAGGACCGGCTGGCCCGCGTGGTGCCCTACGAGGCCGACGCGCTGAAGGTCACCGGCTCCAAGCGCGCCGAGCCGCGCATCCCCTTCGGCTCGCTGGTCGAGCGCGGGCTCTTGCGCCCGGGCGAGGAGCTCTGGTCCTTCAACGGCCGGCACAAGGCCAAGGTGCGCGCCGACGGCACGCTGATCGCGCATGACGCGCGCGGCTCCATCCACCAGGTAGGCGCGGCGCTGGAGGGCGCGCCCTCCTGCAACGGCTGGACCTACTGGCACTTCCGCCGCGACGGCCAGCCGGTGCCCATCGACATGCTGCGCCAGCAGGTTCGCTCGGAGATGCAGGAGTAGCGCTCAGGCGGTCTCCAGCGCGGCGAGGCCGGCCAGGTAGGCCTTGCGCATCACCGTGGGAAAGGCCCGGGCCGGCACCTGCCGGAACCCCGGCCCGCCCTCGGGAACGCCGGCCACCAGCACCGCGAGGCGCAGGTGGAAATGCGTGAACGTGTGGCGGACCTCCCCGGCCTGCCGCCAGTCCGCCGCGAGGGGCGGCGCGGGCTCCGGCGCGGCGCTCCAGTCGCTGCCGGGCAGGCCCAGCATGCCGCCGAGCAGGCCCTTCTCGGGCCGCGTCTCCACCAGCACCGCGCCGTCCCGGGCCCGCGCGAGATAGATGTAGCCCAGCCGCACCGGCTTTGCCGCCTTCGCCCGCTTGCGCGGCAGTTCGGCGGCGATGCCTTCGGCGCGCGCGCGGCAGGGCGCGCGCCAGGGGCAGATGCCGCAGGCCGGGCTGCGCGGCGAGCAGATGGTGGCGCCGAGGTCCATCACCGCCTGGGCATGGTCTCCCGGCCGTTCGGCGGGGGTGAGCAGGGCGGCATGGGCGCGCAGCGCTTCCTTGGAGTCCGGCAGCGGCTCCTCCACCGCGTGGAGCCGGGCCATCACCCGCTCCACGTTGCCGTCCAGCACGGTGGCCTGCCGGTCGAAGGCGATGGCGGCCACGGCGGCGGCGGTGTAGGGCCCGATGCCGGGCAGCGCCATGAGCCCGGCCTCCGTGTCCGGGAAGTGCCCGTCGCCGGCCGCCACGGCCCGGGCGCATTTGAGCAGGTTGCGGGCGCGGGCGTAGTAGCCGAGGCCGGCCCAGGCGCTCATCACCTCCTCGTCCGGTGCCGCGGCGAGGTCGGCCACCGTCGGCCAGGCCTCGGTGAACTGCGCGAAATAGGGGATGACGGCGGCAACGGTGGTCTGCTGCAGCATGATCTCGGAGAGCCACACGCGGTAGGGGTCCGGCAGGATGCCGGCGCGGCGCTCCTGCGGGGGCACGCGCCAGGGCAGCCGGCGGGCGTGCACGTCATACCAGGCCAGCAGCTCGGCGGAGAGGTCGGTCATGCTTGGGCTTTCACGGCGAATTTACGCGGGCGCGCGCCGATTTGGGGCTTTTGATCGGCAGGCGCGCCGATATGATGCGGGCGAACGAAGGCGAGGGTCATGGCCGGGCAGCATGGGAAATCGGGCGGGAATGGCAAGGGGCAATCCGCCTCCGGCCCGGCGCGTGCCCGGCGCGGCCGCGGCTTCACCCCGGCCGGGGGCTTTCTCGCCGCCCGGCTGCGCGAGGTTTCCGGCAAGCGCGGCATCGCCGAGACCCGGCTGCTGACCGACTGGGAGGCTGTCGTCGGCCCGGAGATCGCCACGCTCTGCCGCCCGGTGAAGGTGAACCACGCCCGCAAGGGCGGGTTGGGCGCCACGCTGATCCTGCTCACCAGTTCCGGCCGCGCGCCGGAGCTGGAGATGATGAAACCGGTGATCCGCGAGCGCGTGAATGCCTGCTACGGCTACCACGCCATCGCCGAGATCCGCCTGACGCAGACCGCCCCCACCGGCTTCGCCGAACCGGGGGGCTCCTTCCTCCACCGGCCGGCCGGCGCCGCGGCGCCACGGCCGCTGCCGGAGGCGGTGGTGTCTCGCGTTCAATCAGAAGTGCGTGATGTGGCCGACGAAGGGCTGCGCGCGGCACTGGAACGGCTTGGCAAGAACGTTGCAGTCCGTCATGCGAAGACGACGGAGAAGAAAGGACCAACCAGATGACCGATATCGCCCGCCGCCGGCTGCTTGCGCTTGCCGCGATGGCGCCCTTCGCCGGGGCGCTGCCCGCCTTCGCGCAGTCCCAGAGCACCCCGGAGGCGGAGCCGGCCGCGCCCGGAGCGCAGGACAAGCGCCTCATGGAAATGACCATGGGCAGCGCCGACGCCCCGGTGGAGATGATCGAATACGCGTCGCTCACCTGCCCGCACTGCGCGCATTTCCACGAGGAGGTGCTGCCGAAGCTGAAGGCCGATTACATCGACACCGGCAAGGTGCGTCTGGTGTTCCGCGAGGTGTATTTCGACCGGTTCGGCCTCTGGGCCACGATGGTGGCGCGCTGCGGCGGGCCGCTGCGCTACTTCGGCATCGTGGGCGAGATGTACCGCACCCAGCGCGAGTGGACCCAGGGCGCGGATGACGCGGCCATCGCCGCGAACCTGCGCAAGATCGGCAAGGTCTCCGGCCTCACCGACGAGGAGATGAACGCCTGCATGGGCGACCAGGACTTCGCCAATGCCCTGGTGGAGCGCTACCGCAAGCAGGCCTCGGAGGACGGGATCGACGCGACCCCCACCTTCATCATCAACGGTGAGAAGGTCTCGAACCGCTCCTACGAGGAGTTCCGCAAGATCCTCGACGAGAAGCTGGGCTGACACGCTCCCCGGCCGTGCCCCCCCCCCCGGCGGGCACGGCCCCTTCCCGGACCCTGTCCGTCTCCCGCCCCACGGCGCGCCGCAGTTCCGCCGCCCCACCGACGCAGGATCGGGGAGAAACGTCTGCCGTGCCGAGGGGGCTTTCGCCCCCGCAGCCCGGCAGCCGTGGCGAAGGGCCGATGGTCCTCCGCCAGCGCACGGAACCGTTCGGTTTCGGAGGCCGATGCCGCGCAGGCGGATGGCGCCCACGGTGCCACTGTCGCGGTGCCGACGCGCCCCCCGCGGCACCCCCTCTCCCGCTTCGCCTCAAATCACCAGAGTGCCGTTCCGACGCAGGAGACTTCCCCGGCCGCAATCCGACAGGTTCGACGCGCCAAGCCCGTGACCTGAGCCCCGTTTCTTCCTCCAGTTTGAGGCAGAGTCCGCTCCAACGAGGAGACGGACAATGAAGCGATCAAGGTTCAGCGGGGAGCAGATCATCGGGGCGCTGAAGGAGCAGGAGGCCGGGATGTCGACGGCCGACGTGTGCCGGAAGCACGGGGTCAGCTGCGCACCCACCTCGGCGACGACATGGCAGCCTGCAGCTTCGCTCGCCGCCTGAAGACGCTCAACGGCCTCACTCCCTACGAATACATCTGCAAAATCTGGACATCAGAACCAGACAGATTCATCGTGAACCCGATCCACCAAATGCCGAGAGCCGAGAGCCGAGAGCCGAGAGCCGAGAGCCGAGAGCCGAGAGCCGAGAGCCGAGAGCCGAGAGCCGAGAGCCGAGAGCCGAGAGCCGAGAGCCGAGAGCCGAGAGCCGAGAGCCGAGAGCCGAGAGCCGAGAGCCGAGCCAGCGCATCGCCGGCCATCGGTCAACCCCCTTTCCGCGCACGACGCGGAGGCCCGGCAGGGCCTTCGCCACGCCCGCCGAGCTGCGGGGGCCGCAAGGCCCCCTCGGCGAGGCGGGCGTCTCCCCCCGCCGGGCCAGGCGCTTCAGATCGCCCGCAGGTAGACGTCGTATTCCACATCCGTCACGCGCAGGTTCAGCGAGGCCATCTCCTGCTCCTTCATCAGCGCGTAGACCCGGGCGAACTCCTTCCCCAGCGCATGGGCCATGAACCCGTCCTCCTGGAAGGACATGATCGCCCGGCCCCAGCCCAGCGGCAGGTCGGGCCCGTCATCGGGGCCGGCCTCGCGGCGCACCGGGTGGCCGGGGTCGATGTTCTCCTCCATGCCGTCGAGGATCGCCTGCAGGATGGCGGCGAGCGCGAGATAGGGGTTCGCGTCCGCCCCCGCCAGCCGGTGCTCGATGCGTGCTGCCGCCCCGGTGGTGGCCGGCACGCGGATGGCGGAGGAGCGGTTGTCCAGCCCCCAGGCCGCGTAGGCCGGGGCGTAGGTGCCGATGCCGAAGCGGCGGTAGGAGTTCAGGTGCGGCGCGAAGCACAGCATGGAGGAGGCCATGTAGCGCTTCATGCCGCCCAGCGCCCCCATCATCGCCGCGTTCGGCACGCCCTCGGAGGTGCCGGCGAAGATGTTCTTCCCCTCGCGGTCCAGGATCGAGATGTGGAAGTGGAAGCCCGAGCCGGCCTGGTCGCCGTAGGGCTTGGCCATGAAGCTCGCCTCCATGCCGTGCTTGTGCGCCACGTTGCGGATCGCGAGTTTCAGCAGGACCGACTGGTCCGCCGCCCAGAGCGCGCCCTCCGAGTGCATGAGGTTGATCTCGAACTGCCCGGGCCCGAACTCGGCCAGCGCCACGTCGGCGTTCACGTCCAGCGCCTTCGCCGCGGCGATCATCTCGTCGAGAATGTCGGAGAAGGGCGTGTGCACCGAGAGCCGGTAGACCTGCGGGTCATGCAGCCGCTCCCCGGTGATCGGGCAGATCGGCGGCTGGGCGCGGTCGGTGGAATTGCGATGCACGTCCATGAGGTAGAATTCCAGCTCCGGCGCGATGACCGGCGTCAGGCCGCGCTGCTCGAAACGTTCCGCCACCCGGGCCAGCACCGCGCGGGGGTCGTAGACCGTGGGGCGGCCGTCGGGCTCGCGCATGGTCATCAGCGCCATGGCGCGGCGGCCGCCGTTCCACAGGCAGGGGCCGAAGGCGGCCACATGGCCGTAGCCGTCCGGGTCTCCGCGTTCGATTGCAAGGCCCGCCTTGGCCACGTCGGCCGACAGGATGTCGAGATTGTAGAGCGACACCGGCATCCGCACCTTGCCGAACAGCTTGTCCCACTGGTCCACCGGCAGGTGCTTGCCGCGCGCCACGCCGTTCATGTCCGGGAACACCATCTCGATGGTCTCGATCTGCGGATTGGCGTCGAGGACGGTCTTCACCTCATCCTTGGAGAGGGTTTCGAGCTTCATCATGCCGGGCACTCCGCGTAGAGGCAGAGCATCTGCAGCGCCACCGTCGCCCCGGCCAGCGCGGTGATCTCGCCCACGTCATAGGCGGGGGAGACCTCCACCACGTCCGCGCCGCGGATGTCGAGGCCGGCGAGCCCGCGCAGCAGGGTCATCGCCTGATGGGTGGAGAGGCCGCCCACCACCGGCGTGCCGGTGCCCGGCGCGAAGGCGGGGTCGAGGCAGTCGATGTCGAAGGTGAGGTAGCAGGGCGCGTCGCCCACCCGGTTCCGGATGGCGGCGACGGTTTCGGAGAGCGGGGTCTCGTGCACCTCGGCCGCGTCGCGGATGAGGATGCCCAGCGGGTCGTCATTCGTGGTGCGGATGCCCACCTGGATGGAGTGCGCCGGGTCGATCAGCCCCTCGTGCACCGCGTGCCAGAACATCGTGCCATGGTCGATGCGCTTCGGCCCGTCGCCGTCCGACCAGGTGTCGGTATGGGCATCGAAATGGATCAGCGCCAGGGGGCCGTGCTTGGCGGCATGCGCCTTCAGCGCCGGGTAGGTGGTGAAGTGGTCGCCCCCGATGAGCAGCGTCTTCACCCCTTGCGCGAGCACCGCGGCAATGGCTGCCTCAATGTCGTGCGGCACCTGCTCCGGGTGGCCGTGGTCGCACCAGATGTCGCCGTAATCGACTACCGAGAGCCGCTCGAACGGGTCGAAGGCCGAGGGCCAGGCCCGTGCCCAGGCGAGGTTGGTGGAGGCGGCGCGCACGGCGCGGGGGCCGAAGCGGGTGCCCGGCCGGTTGGTGACGGCAGTGTCGAAGGGCACGCCCATCACCGCCACGTCCGCCCCTTCCAGCGAGGTGGCATACTTGCGGCGGCAGAAGGAGAGTGCGCCGGCATACATGTATTCGTCATGGGTGGTTGCCCGGGCGTCGGGCGCGGTGAAGGCGTAGTCGCGGCGAAAATCTGACATGGTATCCCCGATGTTGCGCCCTCAATTGACGGGAAGGCGCACAGGGCGTCAAGGTGGCGCGGATTCGCCGCGGTCCCGCGGCCAGACGGAAGGACCCCATGGCAGAGCCCCGCCCCCCTGTTCCCGAGACCTCGGGCCCGGCCCATGAGCGCGTCTACCGCGTGCTGCGCAACCGGATCATGTGGGGGGAAATGGCCCCCGGCCAGCCGCTCACCCTGCGCGGCGTGGCCGAGGAACTGGGCGTGTCGATGACCCCCTCGCGTGAGGCGGTGCGACGGCTGGCGGCGGAGGGCGCGCTGTCGCTCTCCTCCTCGGGCCGGATCTCCACGCCCGAGCTTTCCAACGACCGGCTGGAGGAGCTTGCCTCCATCCGCGCGCTGCTGGAGCCGGAGCTGGCCTCGCGCGCCCTGCCGCGCGCCCACATGGCGCTGATCGACCGGCTCGACACGATCAACCACACCATCGACCAGATGATCGTGAAGAACGACGCCACCGGCTACGTGCGCAGCAATTTGGAGTTCCACCGCACGCTCTATCTGCGCGCCCAGGCCCCGGCGATGCTGGCGCTCACGGAGAGCGTCTGGCTGCAGGTGGGCCCGACCATGCGCCGCCTCTACGCCCAGCGCCAGCGGTCCGACGCCTCCGCCAACCATCTCAAGATCCTCGCCGCCCTGCGCGCGGGCGACGACCCGGGCCTGCGCCTCGCCGTCCGCGCCGATGTGACCCGCGGCCTGCGCATGCTGGCCACCTGACGGGCCGCGCAGGTCCGCCGCCGGACAGGCCCGCCACCCGCTCAGCACCCCGGGGGCCACCCCGCGCCGCCGCCCCTCGGGATCCACAACCGGCTCCGCCGCGCGGCGTCGCACTGGTCGCCGGGCCTCCGGCAGCTCACGCGCGCTGACAGCCTCGCGCTCCGCGCGCCGCCCTCAGTCTGTGCCATGTCTCACGCCGCGCCTCCGGCCTCTCGGTCTGCCCCCGCTCTCGTGCCGCACGTCCCACCCCTTCCTCTCCGCCCCGCGCCACGCATCCGCACGCTCGGCTTCCGCCTCGAGCCGCGCGTCCGCGCCCTGGCCTCCACCTCGCCCCGCGCGGCTACCCCCCCGGACTTCACCCCACTCCGCCCGCGCAGCACGGCCGCACCTCCTGACCTCCGTCCCACTCCTCCCGTGCAGCACGTCCGCACGCCTGGCCTGCCACCCCACCCGCGCAACACGTCCGCACCTTCTGGCTTCCATCCCTCTCCGCCCCGCGCGGCGGGTCCACACCTCTGCCCCTCCCCGCACCTCTGGTCCCCTGACCGGCTCCCGGCGCCGCGCCACACGTACGGTGCCTTGGTCTGCGCCGCCCCGCACATCCGGCCCCCCTGGTCCGTGCCCGCGCAACACCCCACGTCCGGCCCACAGGCTGTGCCCTGCGCCGCGCCAGACGTCCGGTCCATGGTCTCTGCCCTGCGCCGCGCCGCACGAATACCCCTGGCCTCCGTCCCGCGACACAGGTTCCGCGCCGGGGGCCAAGCGGCAGCGCGGCCAGCGGCGGACGGGGGTTCGATGCCCCCGTCCGCCGCTTCCCCCCCGGCTGGCACGGCGTCGGCGTCTTGCCACGCCGGTTCCGATCGCGGCCCGGCGCAGGGCACGACGGCCCGGTGATCGCGCCCCGTGGCGCCCGGGCGGCCGAACCGCCGCTCTGGACGCCCCGTGTCCGGCCCGGCACACTGCGCGCCACCGCCTGCCAGGAGAGAGCCCATGAGCTGGAACCCCGCCCTCGACCCCGACATCCCCCTCGGCGACGCCGTGGACAGCATCGAGACCGTCATCGTCCCCCGCGCGCGGGACATCGGCGATTTCGAGGTGCGCCGCGCCCTGCCCGCGCCGGCGCGGCAGATGGTCGGGCCATTCATCTTCTTCGATCAGGTGGGCCCGGTGGAGTTCCTGCGTGGCGAGGGCATGGACGTGCGCCCGCACCCGCATATCGGCCTGGGCACCGTCACCTATCTCTGGCAGGGCTCCATGTACCACCGCGACAGCCTGGGCTCCGGCATCGAGATCACCCCCGGGGCGGTGAACTGGATGGTTGCCGGCCACGGCATCACCCATTCCGAGCGCACCACCCCCGAACAGCGCAGCCTGGACAGGCGGCCGCTCTTCGGCATCCAGACCTGGGTGGCCCTGCCCGAGGCGCAGGAGGACGCGGCCCCCCTGTTCGAACACCACGGCCGCACCGCGCTGCCCTTCCTGGAGGGCGAGGGCAAGGAGGTCCGGCTGATGCTCGGCCACGCCTGGGGCGAGCGGGCGCCCGCGCAGGTGTGGAGCGAGCTGTTCTACGCCGATGCGAAGCTGGCCCCGCACGCCGCCATCCCGCTGCCCGATGACCACGAGGACCGCGGAGTCTATGTCGCGACCGGCAGTGTCGAGGTTGCCGGGGTGCCCCATGACGCCGGGCGCATGCTGGTGTTCCGCCCCGGCGACCGGATCTCGCTGCGCGCCGGGCCGCAGGGCGCGCGGCTGATGATGCTCGGCGGCGCCACCCTCTCCGGGCCGCGCTACATCTGGTGGAACTTCGTCGCCTCCTCGCGTGAGCGGATCACCGCGGCGAAGGAGGCCTGGCGGGCCGGAGATTGGGCCCACGGGCGCTTCCGCCTGCCCCCGGACGACGCCGAGGAATTCGTGCCCCTGCCCAAGCCGCAGCGCATCCGCCCCGGCTGACGCGGCCCGCTCCCCGCCCGGGCCCAGCGCCTTCCCCGGGTGACACGGAGGACGCTCCCCCCCGGCCGCAAACCGTCCGCCCCGGATGAAACGCGCCGCTCGGGCGGCACCGTCCGGCACGATCGGGCCAAGCCACCCGGCGACACGGACACATCCGCACCCTGGCCCCTGCGCACTCCGTTTGTCCGGCTGAAGCGCGCCGCAACGGGAGCCCTCTTTCGGTACCGTCAGGCCGTCCCGCCGGGTGACACGGGAAGCGTGCGCACCCTGCCCCAGGGCGCACGCCCTTGCTCCGGATGAAGCGCGCCGTTCCGGCGGCCTTTTCCCGCACGGTCGGGCTGTGTCACCGGGCGATACCGCACCCTGCCCCGGCGCGCTCCGACCGCCCCGGATGAAACGCGCCGCTCGGGCGGCCCCTTTCGGCACAGTCGGGCCATCTCACCGGGGAACACCGGAGGCTTGCCCACTCTGACCTCGGCGCCTGCGATGAGACGCCCCGCTTCGTCGGCTTCTTCCGCTCCTGCCCCGCCGGGTGGCACGGAGGGCGCATGCGTCCTGCCGCTGGCCGCCACGGATCTGTCGGTGCGGATGCGTCCGGTCCGGCAACCGCGTCCGCACCGGCGGATACGCTTCTGCCGGGCGCCGGTCGCGGCGCGCCTGTTCGGGGCGTCCGGTGCCTGGGGCACCGATCCGCAAAGGGGAACTGCCGTGCTCCCGGCCCCGCGCTGGCCCTCGTCTCAGCTCCGGGCCTTCTGCGGGGGCAGTGCGTTCCGGCAGCTCGGGCGGCCGGAGCGGAGGTGGCCGGAGCGGCGGTGGCCGGTTTCTGCCTGTCCTTGGGGCGGGCGCGGCCCGCTTTGCCTAACTGGTATACAAATGAACCTATCGGGGGATTGGCTCCGAGATAAATGTTGCAGCGCAATCCTGAATCGGTGTCATACTCGGCAAAACTAACAAGGCACAGCAGGGGGTGCTCTTGAAGGACATGCCAGCAGGCGCGACCTCAATTCCAGTGCTCGAGGTGACCAATCTCAGCACCGTATTCGCAACCCAGGATGGCGCGGTTCATGCTGTAAACGACGTCAGTTTCCAATTGCGGCCGGGAGAACTTCTCGGCGTGGTCGGCGAGAGCGGCTCGGGAAAGAGCGTGACCATGATGTCGCTGCTCAAGCTGCTGCCCATGCCCCCGGCACGCATCGCCTCCGGCAGCGTGAAGCTCGACGGCCGGGACATCCTCTCCCTCTCCGCGGAGGAGTTGCGCGCGGTGCGCGGCGGCAAGATCGGCTTCGTGTTCCAGGACCCGATGACCTCGCTCAACCCTGTGTTCACCGTGGGGTACCAGCTCATGGAACCGCTGCGCGCCCACATGGGGCTGGGCAAGGCGGCGGCGCGGCAGCGTGCGGCGGAGCTGCTCGGCCTGGTGGGCATTCCCTCGCCGGAGAAGCGGCTGGACGATTATCCGCACCAGTTCTCCGGCGGCATGCGCCAGCGGGTGATGATCGCCATCGCCCTGGCCTGCGACCCCCAGGTGCTGATCGCCGACGAGCCCACCACGGCGCTCGACGTGACCATCCAGGCCCAGATCATCGACCTGGTGAAGGACCTGCGCGAGACCCTCGGCATGGCCATCGTCTGGGTGACGCATGACCTCGGCGTGGTTGCCGGCATCGCCGACCGGGTGATGGTGATGTATGGCGGGCAGGTGGTCGAGCAATCCGGCGTGAACGCCCTGTTCGAGGACCCGCGCCACCCCTACACCCGCGCCCTCCTCGAAACTCTGCCGGACATGGACGGCGGCCGCTCCGAGCGGCTGCACTCCATTCCCGGCCAGCCGCCGGTGCTGCGCGACGTACCCTCGGCCTGCCCTTTCGCGCCGCGCTGCGCGCATGCCTTCGACAGGTGCCATGCGGAGAACCCGAAGCTGGTGGACGTGGGCGAGACCCACCTCGTCGCCTGCTGGTGGGACACGGCGCGGGCGGGCGCTGCGCGCGAGGAGGGGCTCCATGCTTGATGCAGGCGAAACCGGCGCGCCGCTGGTGCGCGTGCAGGGGCTGTCGAAGCACTTTCCCATCCATGCCGGGCTGATCCGGCGGCAGATCGGGGTGATTTCGGCGGTCGACCGGCTCACCTTCGACATCTACCGCGGCGAGACGCTGGGGCTGGTGGGCGAGAGCGGCTGCGGCAAGTCCACCGCCGGGCGCACCATCCTGCGGCTCTACGAGGCCACCGAGGGCGCCATCCTCTTCGACGGCACCGACATCGCCGGCCTGTCCGGCGAGCAGCTGCGCCGCATGCGCCCGCGCATGCAGATGATCTTCCAGGACCCGCAGGCCTGCCTGAACCCGCGCATGACCGTGGGCCAGATCATCGCCGAGCCGCTGGACGAGCACGGCCGCATGAGCCGCGCCGACAAGCGCGCCCGGGTGGAGGAGCTGCTGGACCAGGTGGGCATGAACAAGGGCTTCGCCAACCGCTACCCGCATGAATTCTCCGGCGGCCAGCGCCAGCGCATCGGCATCGCCCGCGCCCTGGCGCTCGACCCGGATTTCATCGTCTGCGACGAGCCGATCGCGGCGCTGGACGTCTCGATCCAGGCGCAGGTGGTGAACCTGCTGGAGGACCTGCAGGACCGGCTCGGCCTCACCTATCTCTTCATCAGCCACGATCTCTCCATGGTGCGCCACATCGCGGACCGGGTGGCGGTGATGTACCTGGGCAAGATGGCCGAACTGGCCCCGCGCGACGCGCTCTACTCCGAGCCGCTGCACCCCTACACCAAGGCCCTGCTCTCCGCGGTTCCGGTGGCGAACCCGAGGATCGAGGCCACGCGCAAGCGCACCATCCTCAAGGGCGACGTGCCGAGCCCGGCGAACCCGCCGCGCGGCTGCCGGTTCTGCACGCGCTGCCCCGTCGCGGTCGACAAGTGCCAGTGGGACGTTCCCGAATGGCGCGAGGCCCGGCCGGGCCATTTCGTCGCCTGCCACCTCGCCGAGTGAGGCGCGGCGCGACTTTCGGCAAACAGCCCCTCCCCCGCCAGCGCGCGGGAGACGGGTTTTCACCGGCCGGCACCCGGAACACCGGGGCCAGCCAGACTCAACAGGGAGACTACCAGATGATTCATTTCAGGAAGCCGAAGCTGGCGAGGCATCTCATGCTCGCCTCGGCAGCGGCTCTCGGCCTCAGCGCCACCGGCGCGATGGCCGAGCGCGGCGCCGACGGCCAGCTGAACATTCTCTACTGGCAGGCGGTTTCGGTGCTGAACCCGTTCCTGTCCGGCGGCACGAAGGACGTGGAGGGCTCCAGCCTCGTGCTCGAGCCCCTCGCGCGCTACGACGAGACCGGCACCATGGTGCCCTGGCTGGTCGACGAGATCCCGACGGTGGAGAACGGCGGCGTGTCCGAGGATCTGACCACCATCACGTGGAAGATCAAGGACGGCATCAAGTGGTCCGACGGCTCGCCCTTCACCGCCGAGGACGTGGCCTTCACCGCGGCCTACTGCATGGACGAGACCGGCGGCTGCCAGCAGGCCGCCCAGTTCGCCGACGTGGCGAGCGTGGAGGCGGTGGACCCGCTCACGGTGAAGATCACCTTCTCGGTGGCCAAGCCCTTCCCCTACGGCCCCTTCGTGGGCGCGCAGTCTCCCGTGCTGCAGAAGGCGCAGTTCCAGGACTGCATGGGCGCCAAGGCCCCCACCTGCACGGATGCGAACTTCCACCCCATCGGCACCGGCCCGTTCCGGGTGACGGACTTCAAGGCCAATGACGTGGTGGTGTTCGAGGCCAACCCCGAGTTCCGCGACCCGGAGAAGCCG
This sequence comes from Paroceanicella profunda, assembly GCF_005887635.2. Classification (GTDB taxonomy): domain Bacteria; phylum Pseudomonadota; class Alphaproteobacteria; order Rhodobacterales; family Rhodobacteraceae; genus Paroceanicella; species Paroceanicella profunda. The sequence continues at coordinate 748,895 of NZ_CP040818.1, forward strand.
GCCTTCTCCACCGTGGTGTTCAAGGGCGGCGGGGACGCGGCCTCCGCCGCGCGCTCCGTGCTGGAGACCGGCGAGTTCGACTACGCCTGGAACCTGCAGGTGGAACCCGAGATCCTCAGCCAGATGGAAGCCGCCGGCAAGGGTGAGCTGGTCTCGGCCTTCGGCACCTCGGTGGAGCGTTTCGAGGTCAACATGACCAACCCCGATCCGGCGCTCGGCGACAAGCGCTCGACCATCGAGGGCGGCCCGCACCCGTTCCTGACCGACCCGCGCGTGACCAAGGCGCTGTCGCTGGCCATCGACCGCGAGATCCTGGTGGAAGCCGGCTACGGCGCGGCCGGCGAGGTGACCTGCAACCTGGTGCCCGCCCCCGCCGCCTATGCCTCCACCGCCAACGACTGGTGCAAGACCCAGGACGTGGACGCGGCCAACGCCCTGCTGGACGAGGCCGGCTGGGTTCCCGGCTCCGACGGCGTGCGCGAGAAGGACGGCGTCCGCCTCTCGCTGCTCTACCAGACCTCCACCAACTCGGTCCGACAGGGCACCCAGGCGCTGATCAAGCAGATGTGGGAAGCCATCGGCGTGGAGACCGAGCTGCGCAACATCGACGCCTCGGTGTTCTTCGGCGGCGACCCGGCCTCGCCCGACACGTTCCAGAAGCTCTATGCCGACGTGGAGATGTTCACCAACAACTTCGACGGCACCGACCCGCAGAGCTATCTCGCCAACTGGCGCTGCGAGGAAATCCCGAGCCCGGCGAACAACTGGCTCGGCGGCAACAACCCGCGCTTCTGCTCGGAAGAGTATGATGCGCTGGTCAAGGAACTGGCCGGCACGGCCGGGCTGGAGAAGCGCGCCGAGATCTCCAAGAAGCTCAACGACATGCTGGTCGAGGCGGGCGCCATCATCCCGCTCATCCACCGTGGCGGTGTCTCCGCGCATGCCAAGACGCTCGGCGGCGTCGTGATGAACGAATGGGACAGCGAGCTGTGGAACATCGCTGACTGGCACCGGGTTCAGTAACCCGCTGCCGGAACCTCGCCGGCCGGGGCGCGCCCCCGGCCGGATCTCCGTCCCGGCTCCTGCCCGAGGTCTCCCATGCTGACTTTCACCATCCGCCGGCTCTTGCTGGCGATCCCCACGCTGCTGGCGATCAGCTTCATCATCTTCGCCATCCTGGACCTGTCGCCGGGCGACCCGACGTCGCAGATCCCGCTCACGGTGCCGGCGGAAGTGCGCGAACACATCCGCGCCTCGCTCGGCCTCGACCAGCCCTTCATCGTGCGCTACCTGCTGTGGCTGAAGCAGTTCTTCATCAACGAGCCGCTCAACATCCTGGAGGAGTGGACCGGCTACACCTTCGGTGACGGCGACCGGCTGCGCATCTCCTCCTGGGCCACCCGCTCGCCGGTGGTGGACCTGATCGTGGAGCGCCTGCCGCAGACCCTCTGGGTGGTCGGCATGTCCTACGTGATCGGCGCGCTGATCGCGATCCCCATCGGGGTGATCTCGGCCTACAGGCAGTATTCCTGGTTCGACCAGCTGGGCACCTTCATCTCGATGATCGGCTTCTCGGTGCCCACCTTCTTCACCGGGCTGTTGCTGATCGTGGTCTTCGCGGTGAACCTGCAGTGGCTGCCCTCGATCTACGACACCACGCTCAGGGTGACCGACTGGTCCAGCTTCGTCGCCCAGATCAAGCAGATGATCATGCCCACCATGGTGCTCGCGCTCTACAACGCCAGCCAGATCAGCCGCTTCATGCGCGCCTCCATGCTCGACAACCTCAACCAGGACTACGTGCGCACCGCCCGCGCCAAGGGCATGAAGGAAAAGACCGTGGTGCTGGTGCACGTGCTGCGCAACTCGCTCATCCCGGTGGTCACCGTCATCGCGCTCGGCGTGCCGCAGGTGTTCGGCGGCGCGATCATCACGGAGCAGATCTTCAAGGTGAACGGGCTGGGGCAGCTCCTCATCATCGGCATCCAGGGCGCCGACATCCCGCTGGTGCAGACCCTCACCTTCATCTTCGCAGTGCTGATCGTGCTGTTCAACCTCGTCGCGGACATTCTCTACGGCGTGCTCGACCCGAGGATCCGCTATGACTGACGCCGCCGCGAATTCCCCCGTCACCGCCCTGCCGCCGAAACAGCGCTCCATGTGGGGCGACGTGTGGCGCAGTTACCGCCGCCATCCCGGCGCGATGGCCGGCACGGCGGTGTTCCTGCTCATCCTGCTGGCGGTGATCTTCGGGCCCTACATCCACACCGTGGACCCCGGCAAGCTCGACATCCGGGCGAAGAACATCACCATGTCCGCCGCCCACCCGATGGGCACCGACAATCTGGGCCGCGACATGCTTGCCCAGGTGCTGGCCGGCGGGCGCACCTCGCTCGCGGTGGGCATCGCGGCGATGCTGCTGTCGATCTTCGTGGGGGCGCTGGTGGGCATCCTCTCCGGCTTCTTCCGCCGGCTGGACGGCTCGCTGATGCGCCTCACAGACCTGTTCCTCGCCCTGCCGCTGCTGCCGCTGCTGCTGGTGATCATCATGCTGTTTCGCGACACGCTGCGCGCGCTGATCGGGCCGGAATCGGGCATCTTCCTGCTCATCGTGTTCATCATCGGCATCACCTCGTGGATGAACACCGCCCGCATCGTGCGCGGTGAGGTGCTGACGCTGAAGGAGCGGGAGTTCGTGCTGGCCGCCCGCTCCATCGGCACACGCAACTACCGCATCCTGCTGCGCCACATCCTGCCCAACGTGCTCTCACCCATCATGGTCTCGGCCACGCTGGGCATCGCGAACGCGATCATCACCGAAAGCGCGCTCTCCTTCCTCGGGCTGGGCTTCCCCTCGGACTTCCCCACCTGGGGGCGGCTGCTGTTCGACGGCGCGAATTTCATGACCCTCACCCCCTCACGGGTGATCTGGCCGGGGCTCGCGATCTCGCTTACGGTGCTGTCGGTGAACTTCATGGGCGACGGGCTGCGCGACGCGCTGGACCCCCGCAGCCGCGGACGCTGACCTTCCGGGCGGCCCCCTTGTCTCCGGGGGCCGTCGACTGCCAAAGGACCGACAATGGAACGACTTCTTGCCGCCATCGACGCGCGGCGCGACGACCTGATCTCCCTCACGCAGGACCTGATCCGCATCCCCACCGTGAACCCGCCGGGGGAAAACTACCGCGACATCTGCGACTATCTCGCCCGCCGCCTCGGCCCGCGCTTCGAGATCAGCCTGCTCCACGCCGAGGGCACGCCGGGAGACAGCCCCCGCTACCCGCGCTGGAACATCCTCGCCCGCCGCGAGGGCGCGCGCCCCGGGCAATGCGTGCACTTCAACTCCCACACCGACGTGGTGGAGGCCGGCCGGGGCTGGACGCATGACCCCTTCGGCGGCGCGCTGGTGGGCGGGCGCATCTACGGCCGCGGCACCTGCGACATGAAGGGCGGGCTCGCCGCCTCCATTATCGCCGCCGAGGCCTTCATCGACACCTTCCCCGACCATGACGGCGCCATCGAGATCTCCGGCACGGTCGACGAGGAATCGGGCGGTTACGGCGGCGTGGCCTGGATGGCCGAGCGGGGGTATTTCAGCCCCGGGCGCGTGCAGCACGTCATCATCCCCGAGCCGCTGCACAAGGACCGGGTGTGCCTGGGCCACCGCGGCGTGTGGTGGGCCGAGATCGAGACGAAGGGGCGCATCGCCCACGGCTCGATGCCCTTCCTCGGCACCTGCGCGCTGCGCCACATGGGTGCCGTGATGGGCGAGATCGAGCACCGGCTGATCCCCGCGCTGTCCAACAAGACCACCGCCATGCCCGTGGTGCCGGAGGCGGCGCGCCAGTCCACCCTCAACATCAACTCGGTGCATGGCGGCCAGCCGGAGCCGGAGCCCGGCTCCACCGGCCTGCCCAGCCCTTGCGTGCCCGACAGCGCGCGCATGATCATCGACCGCCGCTTCATCATCGAGGAGAGCCTCGACGAGGTGAAGGCCGAGATCACCGACCTGCTGGAGCGCGTGGCCCATTCCCGCGAGGATTTCCGCTACTCCGTGCGCGACCTCTTCGAGGTGCTGCCCAGCATGACGGAGGCCGATTCCCCCGTCTCCACCGCGCTCACGAAGGCGATCGGCACCGTTCTGGGCCGGGCGCCGGAATATGTCGCCTCCCCCGGCACCTATGACCAGAAGCACATCGACCGCATCGGGCGGCTGAAGAATTGTGTGGCATACGGGCCCGGTTTGCTGGAACTTGCGCACCAGCCGGACGAATACGTGGAGGTGGACGACATGCTCGACTCGGCCAAGGTGATGGCCCTCGCCCTCCACGATCTGCTGAACGGACCCGCCTGACGGGTCCGAGAACGGGGAGACACAGCATGACCGCCAACCGATCGACCGCCCTTCTGGCCGCCGCCATCCTCGGCCTGACGGCCGCCGCCACGACCACCGCCTCTGCCGCCGCGCGCGATGACGTGACCATCGGCATGCAGCTCGAGCCGCCGGGGCTGGACCCGACGGCCGGCGCCGCGGGCGCCATCGACTCGGTGACCTATGCCAACGTGTTCCAGGGCCTCACCCGGTTCGACCAGAACGGCTCGGTGGTCCCCGATCTCGCGGAGCGCTGGAACATCTCCTCCGACGGGCTCACCTACACCTTCCACCTGGTGAAGGGCGTCACCTTCTCCGACGGCTCGGCGATGGACGCGGAGGACGTGAAGTTCAGCCTCGACCGCGCCCGGGCGGCGGACTCGGTGAACGCGCAGAAGGGCCTCTTCGCCGGCATCGCCGAGGTGAAGGTGCTCGACCCGCTCACCGTGCAGGTGATCCTGTCCGAGCCCAACGGCGGCTTCCTGTTCAACCTCGCCTGGGGCGACGCGGTGATCGTGGCGCCCGAGACCGCCGCCACCAACGCCACCAATCCCGTGGGCACCGGCCCCTACGTGGTCTCCGACTGGGTGAAGGGCGACCGCATCGTGCTCACCGCGCGGGACGATTACTGGGGCGACCCGGTGTCGATCCGCACCGCGACCCTGCGCATCATCGCCGACCCCACGGCCGCCTTCTCCGCCATGATGGCCGGCGATCTCGACGTGTTCCCCGCCTTCCCGGCGCCGGAGAACCTCGCCATGTTCGAGGGCAACCCGGAGTTCCGGGTCACCGTGGGCACCACCGAGGGCGAGACCATCCTCGCGATGAACAACGGCGCGCCGCCGCTCGACGACATCCGCGTGCGCGAGGCCGTGGCCCATGCCATCGACCGCGAGACGGTGATCGACGGCGCGATGTATGGATACGGCACGCCGATCGGCACGCATTTCGCCCCGCACAATCCGGCCTATGTCGACCTCACCGAGCTCTCCGCCTACGACCCGGAGAAGAGCCGCGCCCTGCTGGCCGAGGCGGGGCTCTCCGACGGCTTCACCACCACGCTGAAGCTGCCGCCCACCTCCTACGCCCGCCGCTCGGGCGAGATCATCGCCGCCGAGCTCGCCGAGGTGGGCATCCGGGTGGAGATCTCCAACATCGAGTGGGCGCAGTGGCTCGACGAAGTGTTCAAGCGCCGCGACTACGGCATGACCATCATCAGCCACGTGGAGCCGATGGACATCGGCATCTACGCGCGTGACGACTACTACTTCGACTACCACTCCCAGGCCATGAAGGACCTGATGGCCGAACTCACCCGCACCACGAACCCCGACACGCGCAGCGAGATCCTCGGCCGGGCCCAGCGCCGCATCGCCGAGGATTACGTGAACGCCTACCTGTTCCAGCTGCCCCTGCTCACCGTGTCGCGGGCCGGGCTGGAGGGGCTGTGGGAAAACGCCCCCACCCCGGCGATCGACCTCACGGGCCTCTCCTGGGCCGAATGAACGGGAACAGGCCGCATCGCAGCGGCGGCGCACGGCCGCCGCTGACGCTCCGCGCGCGGGGCGTGGCGCCTGCGGCACGGGGTGCCAGCCGGCCTGCGGCCCCGGCGTCCGGCACGCCGGAGAGGGCCGCGAGCGCCGCTCGTTCCGGGCTTCGGTGGCCGGGGCGTGGCGCTGAGCGCCAGGCGCCGGTGGCCCGAGACGCCCGCGCGGCACGGCTCCGCCCGGGGCCCGCGGCCATGCAACGCCGCCGGCCCGCGCCTGCCGTAGAGCGGGGCGCGCCGGGCCCCGTCGCCTCGTTCGCCACGCGCGCGGCGCCGCGACGGCTGACGCCCCGCAGGGACCCCACGGTGGGGAGCGCGAAGCCGGTCCGGCAGGCGACGGGCACCACAGCCGCGATGGCGGCGGGCTGAGATGCTCCGCTACCTCGCCCTGCGCCTCGCCATCCTCGCGGGGACGCTCCTCGCCGCCTCGGTGGTGATCTTCCTCGCGCTCGAGGTGATCCCCGGCGATGCGGCGGCCTTCATGCTGGGGCTCAACGCCCAGCCCGACACCGTGGCCGCCCTGCGCGCCGAGCTCGGGCTCGACCAGCCGGCGCTCTGGCGCTACCTCGGCTGGATCGGCGGCGCGCTGCAGGGCGATTTCGGCCTGTCCTACACCTACAAGGTGCCGGTATCCGAGCTGATCGGCGACCGGCTCTGGGTGTCGCTGCCGCTCACGCTCTACGCCCTCGCCCTCTCCACCGCCATCGCGCTGCCGGTGGGGGTGCTCGCCGCCGCCCGGCGCGGCGGGCCGGCGGATATCGCGGTGATGGGGGCGACACAGCTCGGCATCGCGGTGCCGAACTTCTGGTTCGCGATGATGCTCGTGGCGCTCTTCGCCATCTCGCTGCGCTGGTTTTCCGCCGGCGGCTTTCCCGGCTGGGCGGACCCCGTGGCGGCCCTGAAGGCGCTCACCCTGCCGGCGGTGGCGCTGGCCCTGCCGCAGGCCTCCATCCTCGCACGGGTGATGCGCTCCGCACTCATCGAGTGCCTGGGCGAGGATTACATCCGCACCGCCCGGGCCAAGGGCCTCACCCGCGGCCAGGCCCTGCGCCGCCACGCGTTGCGCAATGCGCTCATCCCGGTGCTCACCATCCTGGGCATGCAGTTTTCCTTCCTCATCGCCGGGGCGATCATCATCGAGAACGTGTTCTTCCTGCCCGGGCTCGGCCGGCTGGTGTTCCAGGGCATCACCCAGCGCGACCTGATGGTGGTGAAGAATGTGGCGCTGCTGCTGGTCTTCGCCGTCACCCTGGTGACCTTCCTCGTCGACCTCGCCTATGCCGCGGTGGACCCGCGCCTGAGGGCCCGATGACCGCCCCACGCCCTCCCGTGCCCGGCGCCGGACCCCTCGTCGCGCCAGAGGCTCGCCCCCTTCCCACGGCCCCGGGATGCGCCGCGATGGCAGCGGCGCCCCGGCGCGGAACACATGAAGGCGCGCCGCCGTCGCGCGGGCTACTGACCGGAGCACCCCACCGGTGCGTGGCTGGCGGGCGGAAGCCGCCCGCGCGGCTGACAGATACGGCCAGCGGGGGTGCAGCCGGCGGGCGGAAGCCGCGCGGACGGAGCACAGGGACGGCCAACCGGAGCGCGGCTGACGGGCAAAAGCCGCTCGGGCGGGCCACAGATACGGCCAGCGGGGGTTCAGTCGGCGGGAGGAAACCGTGCGGACGGCGCACAGGCACGGCCAACCGGAGCGCAGCTGACGGGCAAAAGCCGCTCGGGCGGCGGAGAGGCACGGCCAACGGTGGCAGGACCTTCGGGCGGCGGCCGCGCGGGCCCCTGTCCGGCGCCGGCGCGCGAGCGGTGGCCGGCCCTTGCGCCGCCGGGCCGCGGGAGGCAGGCGCATGAGGGCGATGGCCTTGCCGCTCGGCGCACTGCTCGCCGGCATCTTCGTGGCCGCGGCGCTGGTCTCGCTGGTCTGGACACCCTGGGACGTGACGGCGCTTGCCGTGCGCGACAAGCTGCAGGGCCCCAGCCTCGCGCATTGGTTCGGCACCGACCAGCTGGGGCGGGACATCCTGTCGATGGTGATGGCGGGGGCGCGCATCTCCATCTCCGTCGCCGTGGTGGCGGTGGGGGTGGGCATGGTGTTCGGCGTGCCGCTGGGGCTGCTCGCGGCCGCCCGGCGCGGCACATGGGTGGACGAGCTGGTGATGCGGTTCAACGACCTCGTCTTCGCCTTCCCCGCCCTGCTGGTGGCCATCCTCATCACCGCGGTGTTCGGGCCTGGGGCGCTCAATGCCATCCTCGCCATCGGCATCTTCAACATCCCCGTCTTCGCCCGGCTCACCCGCGGGGCGGCGCTGAGCCTGTGGCAGCGGGAGTTCCTGATGGCGGCACGGGTGGCGGGCAAGGGGCCGCTGCGCATCTCGGCCGAGCACATCCTGCCCAACATCGCCGCCCTGCTCATCGTGCAGGGCACCATCCAGTTCTCGCTCGGCATCCTGGCCGAGGCGGGGCTGGCCTATGTCGGGCTGGGCGCGCAGCCGCCCACCCCCTCCTGGGGGCGGATGCTGGCCGATGCGCAGACGCTCATCGCGCTCGCCCCCCATGTGGCGCTGTTTCCCGGGCTTGCCATCGTGCTCACCGTGCTGGGGCTGAACCTGATGGGCGACGGGCTGCGCGACGCGCTCGACCCCCGGCTGAGGGAGCGGCGATGAGCGCGCTGGTGCAGGTGAGCGGGCTCAACGTGTCGATCGGCGCGCTGCCGGTGCTGCGCGATGTCACCTTCGATGTCGCCCCGGGCGAGATCCTCGGGCTGATCGGGGAGAGCGGCTCCGGCAAGTCGATGACCGCCCTCGCCCTGATGGACCTGCTGCCGCCGCGGGCAAGGCGCTCGGGCAGCCTGCGGCTGGAGGGCACGGAGCTCAACGCCCTCACCGAGCGGCAGATGTGCGGTGTGCGCGGCCGCGACATCGCCATGGTGTTCCAGGAGCCGATGACCGCGCTCAACCCGGTGCTCTGCATCGGTGACCAGGTGGCCGAGACCGTGCGCCAGCACACCGGCGCCACCCGGGCCGAGGCGCGCGCCCGCGCGGCGGAGGTGCTGGCGCGTGTCGGCCTGCCGCAGGAGACATTCCCCCTGTCGCGCTACCCGCACGAGCTCTCGGGCGGCCAGCGCCAGCGCGTGGTCATTGCCATGGCCATCGCCCTGCGCCCGAAGCTGCTCATCTGCGACGAGCCGACCACGGCGCTCGATGTCACCACCCAGGCCCGCATCGTGGCGCTGCTGCGCCGGCTGGTGGCGGAGGACGGCATGGGGATGATCTTCATCACCCATGACCTCGGCCTCGTGGCGGGGCTGGCGGACCATATCTGCATCATGCGCGGCGGCGAGATCGTGGAGCGCGGGCCCACCGGGCCGCTGTTCCGCGAGATGCGCCACCCCTACACCCGCGCGCTGGCCGAGGCCTCGGTGCATGTACCGGCGCGGCCCGGCGGGGGTGCGCGGGCACGCGGGGCACCGGGCCCCGGCGGGATGGCGGACCGGCCGCAAGGCCCCGGCGTTCAGGCCGAGGACGCGCGGGAGCCCGACACGCGGGCTCACGGCGCGCCTGGTCCCGGTGTGCGGACCACTGTCGCGCAGGTTCCTGACGCCCGGCTTCGCGGGGCAGAAGCGGATGGGGCGCAGGGCCCCGAAACACCGCTGCTGGAGATCCGCAACCTGGTGCGCGCCTATCCCGCGCCGCGCGGCCTCGGCCCGCGCCGGCCGGCCATGCGGGCGGTGGACGGGGTGAGCTTCACCCTGCGGCGCGGCGAGAACCTCGGGCTGGTGGGCGAGAGCGGCTGCGGCAAGTCCACCCTCACCCGCGCCCTGCTGGGGCTGGAGGCCACGCAGGGCGGCTCCATCCGCTTCGACGGCGCCGAGATCCCCGCCGGCGCCCCCGTGCCGCGCGCGGTGCGCCAGCGCATGCAGGTGGTCTTCCAGGACCCCTACGGCAGCTTCAACCCCCGCCACCGGGTGGAGCGGCTGGTGGCCGAGCCCTTTCACCTGCTCGACGCCCCGCCCCGGGGCCGGGAGCGGCGCGCCCGGGTGGCCGAGGCGCTGGAGAGCGTGGGGCTGAGCGCGGCGGACGCCTCGAAATACATCCACGAGTTCTCCGGCGGCCAGCGCCAGCGCATCGCCATCGCCCGCGCGCTGGTGATCCGGCCGGACCTGATCATCCTCGACGAGGCGGTCTCGGCGCTCGATGTCTCGATCCGCGCGCAGGTGCTCGACCTGCTGGCCGCCCTCTCCGGGCGCTTCGGGATGAGCTATCTCTTCATCTCGCACGACCTCGGAGTGGTGCGGGCCATCACCGACCGGGTGATGGTGATGCGCGCCGGGCGCATCGTGGAGGCGGGCGAAACGGAGGCGCTGTTCCACAACCCGCAACACCCCTATACCCGCGAGCTGCTGGCCGCGACCCCCAGCCTCGCCGCCGCGCTGGCCTGAGGGTCAGCCCAAGGGCGGCACCCAATCCTCGGTGGGGCGGTTCCAGAAGCGGTTCGGGTTGTCCTCGTCCTGTCCGCGGACATGCAGGGTCCGGGTCGCCGGGGTCACGAAGATCACCGGCTCCTCATAGGGATGGGCGTGGTAGAGCCCGTGCAGCACCGCCTCAAGCAGCCCCGGCCTGTCCGGCAGGAAGAAGGAGAGCTCGGTGCACGCCACCGTCATCCCCTCCGCCGTGGCCGGGTTGCGCCCGCCGGGCAGCGAGCGGAAGCCCTGCACACCCGGCGCGCTGGCGAAATGCACGCGATCATAATCGCCCCATTTCAGGTCAGCGTGGCGCAGCACCTCCGCCAGAAGCGCCTCGGCGCGCGAAGCCGGCACCTGCACATGCACCCGGTGGCCGGCCTCGCAGGTGAATCTGCCGCTTGCTGTCACATCCATCGGCCTGTCCCTCTCCGTTGACCCGGGCGAAGCCTATCGCCCGGGGCGCCGGAAAGGAACACCGCCGGGTCACTCGGCCGGCACGGCCGGGGCGGCGGGCACGAGGGGCCGGGCCTCGGCGGTGCGGCCGTGGGTGGCGTAGAGCATCAGGCCGGTGAAGGCGAGCCCGCCCACCAGGTTGCCCAGAACCGTGGGGATCTCGTTCCAGATCAGGTAATCCATGATCGAGAAGTCACCGCCCATGATCAGGCCCGAGGGGAACAGGAACATGTTCACCACCGAATGCTCGAAGGCCATGGCGAAGAACAGCATGATCGGCATCCACATCGCGATCACCTTGCCGGAGACCGAGTTCGACATCATCGCGCCCACCACGCCGGTGGAGACCATCCAGTTGCACAGCACGCCGCGGATGAAGATGGTGAGCATGCCGGCGGCACCGTATTCCTTGTAGCCCACGGTGCGGGCCTCGCCGATGCCGGCGATCTTCTGGCCCACCGCGTCCGGCGCCGCCGAGAAGCCGTAGGTGAACACCACCGCCATCATCACCGCCACGGTGAGCGCCCCGGCGAAATTGCCCAGGAACACGATGCCCCAGTGGCGCAGGATGCGCGGCAGGGTGACGCCCGGGCGGCCGTCGATCAGCGCGAGCGGGGTGAGCATGAACACGCCGGTAAGCAGGTCGTAGCCCATCAGGTAGAGCATGCAGAAGCCGACCGGGAACAGGATGGCGCCGACGATGGGCACCCCGGTCTGCACCGTGACGGTGACGGCGAAGACCGCGGCGAGGGCCAGGATGGCCCCGGCCATGTAGGCGCGGATCAGCGCGTCGCGCGGGGCCATCTGCAGCTTGGCTTCCCCGGCATCGACCATCTTTCCGACGAAATTCGCGGGCGTGACGTAGGACATGTGCGGCGTCTCCGTGTCTGGGGTGTGGGGTCATGAAAAAGGCGTCCGCCTCCGGGCCCGGGTTCGAGGGCTGTTCGGAAGGGGGACGCCGTTGTCCGTTGTCTTGAAGGGATGGCGCTGCTGCGCCGGCAGTCGGTCTCGCGGGCCCGGCCGGTTGTTATCCCGGCGCTGGCGCAGACCCCGGTGGGTATACGTCGGCGCCGGGGGACCTCCCCGGTCGGACTTTCGGAAACCGATCACGATCCGGGGCCCGTGCCCCCGACCTGCAGCCACCGACAACGCTGCCGGCTTCGCACCCGCCGCGGCTCGGTAAACCGTTGCGGTAAAAGCTTGTTAACCGAATCGCGAGCAGAACGTCAAGCCTTCATGCCCGATATCTGCGCATCAGACCCGCCGAAACAGTTTCGTGCCTGTTTATTGAGCAATTCCACGGAGCGCCCTGCCGCGATGCTGACCCCGACCACGAAAAAGGGCGCGCTCCGGCCGGAGCGCGCCCCCTTGTCTCGCTGCCGGCCGGCTCAGGCCGGGTCGGTGATCACGTCCTGGCGCTGCTCGCCGAGGCCCTCGATGCCAAGCTCCACCACGTCGCCCGCCTTGAGGAACTGCGGCGGCTTCATGCCGAGGCCGACGCCCGGAGGAGTGCCGGTGGAGATGATGTCGCCCGGGTGCAGGGTGAAGAACTGGCTGAGGTAATGGATGAGGAACGGCACCTTGTAGACCATGGTGGCTGTGGAGCCGTCCTGCATGGTCTTGCCGTTGACCTTGCACCACATCTTGAGGTTGTCGTAGTCGCCCGCCTCGTCGGGGGTGACCAGCCAGGGGCCGGTCTGGCCGAAGTTGTCGCAGGACTTGCCCTTGGTCCACTGGCCCTCGCGCTCGGCCTGGAAGGCGCGCTCGGACACGTCGTTGATGGTGCAGAAGCCCGCCACATGGGACATGGCGTCATCCTCGGCGATGTACTTGCCGGCCTTGCCGATCACCACGCCCAGCTCGACCTCCCAGTCGGTCTTCTCGGAGCCGCGCGGCACGATGATCGGGTCGTTCGGCCCGCAGATGGCCGAGGTGGCCTTCATGAACAGCACCGGTTCGGAGGGCACGGTGGCGCCGGTTTCGGCGGCATGGTCGGAGTAGTTCAGGCCGATGCACATGAACTTGCCGGTGCCGGTGACGCAGGGGCCCAGGCGCGGGTTGCCCGACACGATCGGCAGGCTGGACACGTCGATGTCCTTCAGCGCGGCGAGGTCGGCCAGCACGGCGCCGGAGAGGTCGGACACCTTGCCGGAGAGGTCACGGATGTGGCCCTCGGAGTCGAGAAGGCCGGGCTTCTCCTCGCCCTGCTCGCCATAGCGGAGGAATTTCATGGGGTTGTCTCCCTTCAATCTTGAGTCGTTGCCGACGGCGCTGCGCTCAGGTGCACCAGCCGCCGTCGATGACATGGACCTGGCCGGTGGTGAAGCCCGCCTCGTCGGAGGCGAGATAGGTCGCGAGCGCCGCGATCTCGTCCGGCTGGCCCAGCCGCCCCATGGGCTGGCGTGCGATGAACGCGGCGCGGGCCGCGTCATAGTCGCCCTGGGCGCGCATGCGGTCGTCCAGCGACGGGCTTTCGACCGTGCCGGGCGCAATGGCGTTGCAGCGGATGCCCTGCTTCACGAAATCGGCGGCGACGGATTTCGTCATCCCCGCCACCGCGGCCTTGGTGGCCGAGTACACGAAGCGGTTGGGCGGCCCGGTGACAGCGCCGGCGACCGAGGAGATGTTCACGATGCTCCCCTTGCCCTTGGCCAGCATGCCCGGCAGCACCGCCTTCATCATGCGGTACTGCGAGCGCACGTTGAGCTCGAAGGAGAAGTCCCACGCCCGGTCGTCGCAGTCGAGGATGGTGCCCCCGTCAACGAAGCCCGCACAGTTGAACAGCACGTCCACCGCGCCGATATCCGCGATGAGCGCGGCGATGGCGTCGGCGTCCATGACGTCGAGGCGGCGGGTGTCGATCCCGGGCGCCTCGGCGGCGAGGCTGGCGAGAGCCTCTTCGTTGATGTCGGTCGCAATGACCTTCGCGCCTTCCGCGTGGAAGCGCAGGGCAGTCGCCCTCCCGATCCCCGCCCCGGCAGCCGTGGTGAGGCAGATCTTGTTCTGAAGTCGTTTCATGGGCAGCATCCTAGCCGGGGATTTTGCCTTTGCAATCCTCCATCTATCGAAATCCTCGGCGGTCAGATTATGTATGCGGAACGCTTTGCGAGACCGGAGAACGCGCTTGAAAGTCATCGCCATCCTGAACCGTGACGGCGGCACCTTCCGTACGCTGGACATGCCCGCCTTCGCCGAGGCGACGCGGGAGGTGTTCGCCCGCGCGGGCCATGACCTGGACGCGCGGATCGTCTCCGGGCCGGAGCTGATCGGCGCCCTCGACGAGGCCTCCTCCGCCTCCGGGCATGACGTGATGCTGGCCGGCGGCGGCGACGGCACGGTCTCCGCCGCCGCCGCCATCGCCTTTCGCAACGGCAAGCCGCTGGGCATCCTGCCCGCCGGCACCATGAACATGTTCGCCCGGGTGCTGAAGATCCCGCTGGAGCTGAACGACGCCGTGGCCGCGCTGGCGCAGGGACATGTCGGCCCCGCGGACATCGGCACGGTGGATGACCGGACCTTCGTGCACCAGGTGTCCGTCGGCCTGCATCCGCGCTTCGTGCGGGTGCGCAACGAGCGGCCCTTCCAGTCCAAGTTCGGCAAGATCCGCGCCTCGGTGGGGGCGCTGTTCCACGCCATCGCCGACCCGCCGCGCTTTCCCGTCCGCATCACGCTCGACGGGGAGACGACGCAGATGAACCTGCTCTCCGTCTCCATCTCCAACAACCGCTACGGCGACAGCCCGCTGCCCTTCGCCGAGCGGGCCGACGGCGGGGTTCTCGGAGTCTACACCACGCGGCCCCTGCGGCCCGGCCCGCTGATCCGCCTCACCGCGGACATGCTGTTCGGCACCTGGCGCTCGAACCGCGACCTGGAGGAAACGCTGACCGACCGCGTGGCGCTGGAGTTTCCCACCCTGCCGGAGCGGGCGAATTTCGTCATCGACGGCGAGCTGGTGCCGATGTCGCCCCGGGCGGAGTTCCGCATCCATCCCGGCGCGCTGCAGGTGCTCTACCCGAACGTGCCCGCGGCCTGAGGCCGGCAGCGGCGGCCCCGCGCCAACAGGGGCTTGACCCTGCCTTCCTGCCCGCAGATGCTCCGCGCGCACGCTCCCCCGGCCCTCCGGCCGGGGCGGGCCGCCCGCAAGCCCGCGCAGGAGGACAGCCATGAGCAACGCCTACGAGACCGGCCGGCTGAACCTGCCCTTCACCGGCATCTGCACCTTCGGGAAGTACCCCTACGTGGAGGACTGGAGCACCATCGACGCAGATGTCGCCATCCTCGGCGCGCCCTACGATGCCGGCACCCAGTGGCGCGCCGGCGCCCGGCAGGGGCCGCGCGGCATCCGCGAGGCCTCCACCCTGTTCTCCTTCGGCCATGGCGGCGCCTATGACCATGAGGACGACATCACCTATCTCGAGCAGGGAAAGGTGCGCATCGTGGACATCGGCGATGCCGACATCATCCACACCGACACGCTCGGCAGCCACGCGGCCATCGCCGCCGGGGTGCGCGCCATCCTGGCCGCCGGCGCGCTGCCGGTGGTGCTGGGGGGCGACCACTCGGTGAACATCCCCTGCATCGAGGCCTTCGAGGGCGCCGAGCCCTTCCACATCGTGCAGCTCGACGCGCATCTCGACTTCGTGGACATCCGCCACGGCGTCACCCGGGGCCACGGCAACCCGATGCGCCGCGCAGCGGAGAAGCCCTGGGTGAGCGGGCTCACCCAGCTCGGCATCCGCAATGTCTCCTCCACCGCGAAGGAGGGCTACGAGGACGCCCGCGCCCGCGGCTCCGACATCCTCTCCGTGCGCCAGGTGCGCAGCCTCGGGGTGGAGGCGGTGCTGGAGCGCATCCCCGCGGGGCGCGTGTATCTCACCATCGACATCGACGGGTTCGACCCCTCCATCGCCCCGGGCACCGGCACGCCCAGCCACGGCGGCTTCACCTATTACGAGGGGCTGGAGCTGCTGGACGGCATCGCGAAGCGTTGCGATGTGGTCGGGATCGACCTCGTGGAGGTCGCCCCCGACCATGACCACGCCGGGCTGACGACTACGCTCGCCGCACAGCTCCTGATGAACACCATCGGGCGCGTGCTCCACCACCGCTGAAGGAAACCCAATGCCGCTCTCCATGAACCGCGAGGTCTTCATCACCTGTGCCGTCACCGGCTCCGGCGCCACGCAGGACCGCAGCCCGCACGTGCCGCGCAGCCCCGAGCAGATCGCCGAAAGCGCCATCGCCGCCGCCCAGGCCGGCGCCGCGGTGGTGCATTGCCACGTGCGCGACCCTCAGACCGGCGCCCCCTCGCGCGATCCGGCGCTGTTTCGCAAGGTGACGGAGCTGATCCGCGCCTCCTCCACCGACGTGGTGCTGAACCTCACCGCCGGCATGGGCGGCGACATCGTCTTCGGCCCCACCGAGCGGCCCCTGCCGGTGAACGAGGCCGCCACCGACATGGCCGGCGCCTCCGAGCGCGTGCGCCACGTGGCCGAGTGCCTGCCGGAGATCTGCACGCTGGACTGCGGCACGATGAACTTCGCCGAGGCCGATTACGTGATGACCAACACGCCGGGCATGCTGCGCGCCATGGGCGCAATGATGACCGAGCTGGGCGTGAAGCCCGAGATCGAGGCCTTCGACACCGGCCACCTGTGGTTTGCCAAGCAGCTTGTGGAGGAGCGTGTGCTGAAGAGCCCGGCGCTCGTGCAGCTGTGCATGGGCGTGCCCTGGGGCGCGCCGGACGACCTGAACACCTTCATGGCCATGGTCAACAACGTGCCCTCGGACTGGACCTGGTCCGCCTTCAGCCTGGGGCGCAACCAGATGCCCTTTGTGGCAGCCTCGGTGCTCGCGGGCGGCAACGTGCGCGTGGGGCTGGAGGACAACCTGATGCTGGGTCGCGGCCAGCTCGCCACCAATGCCCAGCTCGTGGAGCGGGCGAAGCTGATCATCGAGAGCCTCGGCGCGAAGGTGATCGGGCCCGAGGCGGTGCGCGAGCGGCTGGGCCTCACGAAGCGGATGCCGGCGTGATACCCCGCTGGCTCAGGCGCCGGGCGACGGCGAGCGGGGGCGAAAGCCCCGCCCGGCGCCTTGCGCGAGCCAGGCCTCCGGGCGCCTATCCGGGCGTCCGGGCCGTGATCATCCTCGCCTCGCAACGCTGCGGCTCGACGCTGATCACCGAGGATATCGCCGCCACCGGGCGCATGGGCCGGCCGGACGAGCACCTGCTGCCGCTGCTGCGCGCCGCGCCGGACGCCCCCCTGCCGGATTTCTTCGCCCAGGGCATGTGCGACGATTGCTTCGGCGCCAAGGTGATGATCGGGCAGTTCGAGGGGTTCGGCGCCTATCTCGACGCGCCGAGGCGCGCGCTCTCCCTGCTGGACGCGGGGGACAGGGCCGGGCTGGCCGCGGACTTCCTGTCGGGGATCGAGCGCCGGTTCGACCCGGTCACCTGGCTTTGGATCTCGCGGCGGGACCGGTTCGCGCAGGCCTATTCCCGGCTCCGCGCCCGCGCCACCGGGGTGTATCACCACCGGCAGAGCGGCGGCCCGCTGCGCCAGCGCCCGCCGGTGACCACCGAGATCACCCCGGCCACGCTGCACGAGGAGATGGGCCGCATCGCCGCCGATGACGCCTTCTTCGCGCGGACCGTGGCGCGCTGCGGCATCGCCCCGCTTCACATCGTCTACGAGGACTACCTGGCCGAGCCGGAGGCCTGCTTCGCCGCGATCTCCCGCCACGCCGGGCTCGACCTGTCGCGCCCGGCGGAGCGGGCCACGCGCACGGAGAAGATCGTCGACACCCCCGAGCTCGAGGCTGCCCGCGCCGCCTTCGAGGCCGTGCACGGCGCCGGCAGCGCCGCCCCGGCGGAGGGGTGATCCGGTGCCCGTGATTGCGCTCTGCCTCGCCCTCATCTTCGTGCTGCCGCCGCTGGCGCGCACCTGGCGGGGGCTGGGGTTCCTCACCCTCGCGGCGCTGGTGCCGGCGGGGATGATGGCCTGGGACGCCGTGACGGCCACGGACGCGATGGGCCGCGGCATGAGCACCGGGCTCGCCATCGTCGCGGCGATCATGGCGCTGGCCGGGGCCTCGGCACGCCTGCTGAGCCTGGCCGCCGAGCGGGCCGGCCAGCCCCGCCCCCGGTCCCTGTGGATCGAGGCCGGCATCTTTCTGATCTGCGCCGGCGGCCTCACCGGCCTTGCCGCCGCGAACATCCTCTGAGGAGAACGGAATGACGATTTTGAGCGAGGTTGCGGTGATCGGCGCCGGGGTCATCGGCGCGGGCTGGGTGGCCCGGCTGGTGGAGAACGGCGTGAACGTCAGCCTCTACGACCCCGATCCGGAGACGCCGCGCAAGCTGGGCGAGATCCTCGCGAATGCCGACCACGCCTATGGCCGGCTCACCCTCGCGCCGCGCCCGAAGAAGGGCAAGGTGCACCACGCGGCCACGGTGGCCGAGGCGGTGGCCGGCAAGCCCTTCATCGTGGAGGCCGTGCCCGAGCGCATGGACCTCAAGCGCCGCATCTACGCCGAGATCGAGGCGGCGAACACCACGGCGACCATCGCCTCCTCCACCTCCGGCATCCTGCCCACCGACCTGCAGGCGGAGATGGCGCACCCCGGGCGGCTGATCGTGGCGCACCCGTTCAACCCGGTCTACCTGCTGCCGCTGGTGGAAATCGTGGGCGGCGCGCGGACGGAGCCGGGCGTGATCGCGGCCGCCTGCGCCTTCTACGAGCGGCTGGGCATGAAGCCCCTGCACATCAGGAAGGAGATCCCCGCCTTCATCGCCGACCGCCTGCTGGAGGCGGTATGGCGCGAGGGCCTGTGGCTGATCAACGACGAGATCTGCACCACCGAGGAGCTGGACGACGCCATCCGCTACGGCTTCGGGCTGCGCTGGGCGCAGATGGGCCTGTTCGAGACCTACCGCATCGCCGGGGGCGAGGCGGGGATGAAGCACTTCATCGAGCAGTTCGGCCCCTGCCTCGCCTGGCCCTGGACCAAGCTCACCGACGTGCCCGAGCTCACGCCCGAGTTGGTGAACCGCATCGCCGAGCAGTCCGACGCCCAGTCCGGCGCGTATCCGGTGCGCGCGCTGGAGCGGATTCGCGACGACAATCTCGTCGCCATCCTGCAGGCCCTGAAGGCGCAGGACTGGGGCGCGGGCCGCATCCTGGCCGAGCACGAGAAGCGGCTGTTCGACCTCGGCGCGCAGACCGGTGATCCCGATCCGGACACGAGCCGCCCCATCCGGACCTTCACCGGCCGCGTGGCCGCGGACTGGACCGACTACAACGGTCACATGAACGAGGCCCGCTACCTGCAGGTGTTCGCCGACGCCACCGACGCCTTCCTGCGCCTGATCGGGGTGGACGCCGCCTACGTGCAGGCCGGCGGCAGCTACTTCACCGTGGAAAGCCACCTGCGCCACCTCGACGAGGTGCGCGCCGGGGAGCCGGTGCGGGTGGAGACCCGGGTGCTGGAGGGCAAGGGCAAGAAGCTGCGGCTGTTCCACCAGTTCCGCCACGGCGACGGCCACCTGCTCGCCACCGGCGAGCACATGCTGCTGCACGTGAACCTCGGCACGCGCTCGGCGAGCGAACCGGGCAGCCATGTGGCCGAGCTTCTCGGCCGGATCGCCGCGCAGCACGCGGAGCTGCCGGTTCCCGAGGGCGTGGGCCGCGCCGTCGGCCAGCCGCGCTGACCGGGCCGCCGGAGATTGCCCGCGGCGGCAGTCTCCGGCGCGCTCCCTCCGGCGGCCGCGCCAGCCGTGCAACGCCCCACCGACACGGGCCCGCCCCCCGCCGGGCGGGAGGAGACCGCCTCAGCCGCGGTCTCCGGCGCGGTCCTTCCCACGCGCTCACCCGCCGTACCGTCGCGCACCCGACGGCATCGCCCCCAATGCCCTGTGCCAAGGGGGATTTCCCCGGGGCGCAATTCCCGTCTCCCTCCCCGCCTTCGGCCGCACCTGCCACGCAGCCGGGCAGCCAAGGGCACGGGCGTTGCGCCCCGTTCGGCATCCGGCCCTGCGCGGCAGGCGTGCAGGCCGGCCCGCGCCGACGCATGGCGCCCTCTCGCCCGGGCGGTCACGCTTCGGGGCGGTGTGACCCTTCCCGAGGGGGCATGGACGGGCGCCGGCCACAGGGCATCGCGGCCACAGCCGTACAGGGATCGTGCTTCCCGGCGCGCGCGGCGCGGTTTGCGCTACCCACGCTGCGGGGGCTGCGCTAGGGATGGGGCGACGCGACAAAGCCCGGAAAGACCTCCCGATGACCGACATCACCCTCCGCCGCCCGGATGACTGGCACCTGCACCTGCGCGACGGCGAGATGCTGCGCGGCGTGCTGCCCGAGAGCCGCGACTTCGCCCGCGCCATCATCATGCCCAACCTCGTGCCGCCGGTGGTGACCGGCGCCGAGGCCGCCGCCTACCGCGAGCGCATCCTGGCCGCCCTGCCCGATGGCCAGGATTTCGAGCCGCTGATGACCCTCTATCTCACCGAGGATACCGAGCCGCAGGACGTGGCCGCCGCCGCCGCCTCGGGCCTGGTGCGCGCGGTGAAGCTCTATCCCGCCGGCGCCACCACCAATTCCCACGCCGGCGTGCGGGACTTCGCCCGCGTGCGCGGCGTGCTGGAGACGATGGCGGAGATCGGCCTGCCGCTCTGCGTGCATGGCGAGGTGGTGGACCCGGAGGTGGACATCTTCGACCGCGAGGCGGTGTTCATCGAGCGCGTGCTCGCGCCGCTGCGCCGCGACCTGCCGGAGCTGAAGGTGGTGATGGAGCATGTCACCACATCGGACGGCATCGACTACGTGACGGGCTCCGGCGGCACCATCGCCGCCACCATCACCACGCATCACCTGATCCTGAACCGCAACCACCTGCTGGTGGGCGGCATCCGCCCGCATTACTACTGCCTGCCGGTGGTCAAGCGCGAGCGGCACCGGCTGGCGCTGCGCGCCGCCGCCACCTCCGGCGACGCGCGCTTCTTCCTCGGCACCGACAGCGCGCCGCACGTGGACCCGGCGAAGGAATGCGGCTGCGGCTGCGCCGGGGTGTTCTCGGCCACCAACACCATGTCCTGCCTCGCGCATGTGTTCGAAGAGGACGGCGCGCTGGACCGGCTGGAGGCCTTCGCCTCGCTCAACGGCCCGGCCTTCTACGGTCTGGCGCCGAACGAAGCGCGGATCACGCTGCGCCGCGGCGCTACGCCGGTGGCCTTCCCTCCGCGCATCGAGACCGGCGCAGGGCCGGTGACGGTTTTCGACCCGGGCTTCCCGCTGCACTGGCGGGTGGTCGACTGAGCGGGCGGGCAGAGGCGCGCGCGGCGGATCACGCACCGGAGAACGGTGCCGTGATCAACACGCTTCAAAGCGCGCGCCCGATCCGCTATCCAACCGAATCAGCAACTCGGGGAAAGCCTTGGCGCATCTGATAGTTCTGGGAAATGAGAAGGGCGGGTCGGGGAAATCCACGACCTCGATGCACATGTTCGTGGCGCTGGCGCGCTCCGGGCAGCGCGTGGGCGCCATCGACCTCGACCTGCGCCAGCGCAGCTTCTTCCGCTACCTCGAGAACCGCGCCGCCTACATGCAGCGGCGCGCGATCAATCTCGTGATGCCGCATCAGATCCGGTTGGAAGCCTCCAAGCTCGACAGCGTCGCCGCCGCGAAGGCCGAGGAGGAGGAGCGCTTCGCCGAGGCGCTCAACGAGATGGACCGCACCTGCGACTTCGTCATCATCGATTGCCCCGGCGCCCACACCCGCTACTCGCAGATGGCCCATGCCGCCGCCGACACGCTGATCACCCCGATGAACGACAGCCTGGTGGACTTCGACCTGCTCGCCCGGGTGGACCCGGCGGACGGCCGCGTGCTCGGCCCCTCCATCTATTCCGAGATGGTGTGGAAAAGCCGGCAGCTCCGCGCCCGCGCCGGACTGACGCCGGTGGACTGGGTGGTGCTGCGCAACCGCGTCTCCATGCTGGAGGCGAAGAACAAGCGCCGGGTGGGCAGCGCGATGGAAGACCTCTCCAAGCGCATCGGCTTCCGCATCGTGCCGGGCTTCTCGGAGCGCGTGGTGTTCCGCGAGCTGTTCCTCTCCGGCCTCACCCTGCTGGACCTGAAGGAGGCCGGCGGCGGACAGGGCCTCTCCATGTCCAAGATCGCCGCGCGCCAGGAAGTGCGCGAGCTGATGCGCGCGCTGAACCTGCCGGGCGTGACCGTCATCGCCTGAGCGTTCGGCGCGGGCCGCACCCGCCGGCAGCCACCGCCCGGCCCCAATGAAAAACGCCGCCCGGGTCCGGGCGGCGTTTTCGCTTGTGCGGCCTGGCAGGCCCGGTCAGTCGGAGACCGGGCGGCAGACCTGGTTCATCGCACGCAGGTGCGCGCAGGCTTCCTCGGCCGAGACCGGGCTGTTGCCGGAGAGCCTGGCACGGTAGAGCGTGAGCCCCTTCACCGTTGCCTTCTCGACCGATCCCTTGGCGCCCTGCAGCGCCGGCGCGCCCTGCCGGGTGGCCTTGGCGAGCACGTTCACCGCATAGGTACGGTCCTTGAACGCCCCGAGCTGCACTGTCCAGGCTTCCGCCGCGGAGTCCCGCGCCAGCGGCGGCCGGGCCTCGACCACGGCCGCGATGGAGCGCGACTGCATGGCCGGCAGGGACCGGGCGCTGCCCGGGCGCGCCCTGGGAGAGGAGACGGTCTTGGGCGCGTAGGCCGACACGCGGATCATCGCCGGATCGGGGGTGGAGGCGGCGGCACTGGGCACCACGGCATCCTCGATCGCCTTGAGGGAGGCGGTCAGAATACCGTCCGGCACGTCGCCGCGGGGCCGCGGAGCATCGGTCTCGCGCACGCCCGGGTTCCGGCCGATGGCGGGCTTGACCACCGCGACCATCGCCGGGGCCTTGCTGAACCCGAGGTCGAGCAGTTCCGCCACCTTGGCGTTGCGCGCCCGCGAGCTGCGCCCGCCGAAGACCACCGCGATCACCCGCTCGTTGCCCCGCTCCGCCGAGGCGACGAGGTTGTAGCCCGCCGCGTTGGTGTAGCCGGTCTTGATCCCGTCCGCGCCGCGATAGCTCGACAGCAGGCGGCGGTTGGTGTTGTAGACGGTCTTTCCGTCCGTCACCGTCGATTTGCGGCTGAACAGATTATAATATTGCGGATAATCGTACAGAAGATGCCGGCCGAGGATCGCCATGTCCCGCGCGGAGGAATAGTGATTCGTCTGCGTGAGGCCGTTGGCATTGCGGAAGTTGGTATTGTGCATGCCGAAGGTAGCGGCCTTCGCCGTCATCATCTTGGCGAATTCGGCCTCGGACCCGCCGACGGCCTCGCCCAGTGCGGTGGCCGCGTCATTCGCCGATTTCACCGCCGCGGCGCGAATCAGGTCGCGCACCGAGATGCGTTCGCCGGTGCGCAGACCGAGATGCGACGGCGGCTCGGAGGCCGCGTTGCTGGAGACCTTCACCTTCTGATCGAGCGACAGCTGGCCTTTTGCCACCGCCTCGAACACAAGATATAGTGTCATCATCTTCGTGAGCGATGCGGGGTGGAGCCGCGCATCGGCATTGTCGGAGTACAGCACTCGCCCGTCCCGCGCATCGATGACGATGGCGGCGAAAGGCGCGGCGAGGGTGGTGCCGGTCAGTGCAAGGAAGAGCATCACGGTCGTGAGACCGCGAGTAAGGATACGTGACATCGGCGAACTCCGATGATTACTCGTTTCTGCCTCTCGGGCGGATTTGACCGCTCTCATTCATTTTTTATGTTTAAATCGCACGGTACCACATTGAACGTGCAATGCAATCCGGTTTGGTGGAGCAGGCCCGTCCCGGCGCTTTCGTGCAGCGCAACAGGGCCTGACAGCGCCGCTCATGCCAGCGGGGCGCATACCTATGTTGCACTGCAACACGGGCCATTGACGCAACGCAGCAAATTGTCTATTTTCAGCCTACGCCACAAACCCGCGGCACGCGCATGCCGTCAGACTGAAACCGGAGAAGCGACCATGGCAACCGCCAAGCCTGACGTTATCAAGGATACCACTGACGCGATGAAAGAAGCTACCAGCAAGGTGGAGAGCTTCGCGGCCGACGGCCAGAAGGCCATGACCGCGCAGATGGAGAAGCTCGCCAAGGGCTTCGAGACTGCAACCGCCTTCAACCAGGACACCGTCGACGCGATGATGAAGTCCACCGAGATTGCCTCCAAGGCCTTCGAGGGCCTGAACGCGGAGTTCATGAGCTACTCGAAGAAATCCTTCGAATCGACCGTTGCGGCCGCGAAGGACTTCGCCTCTTCGAAGACCGTTTCCGAACTGTTCGAGAAGCAGGCCGATTTCGCGAAATCTTCCGTCGACGACTTCATGAAGCAGTCGGTGAAGATGAACGAGATGTACATGGCCGCCGCCAAGTCGGCCATGGAGCCCGTGGGCGCGCGCTTCACCGCCGCGACCGAGGTGTTCAAGGGCTTCTCGGCCTGAAGGCGTCCATTCCTGCGAGTTCGACACGAAAAGGGGGCACGCGCCCCCTTTTCACTTTGTGACTCCAGCATATATTCACGGTTCGAGATTCGGAATGGTGAGGATCATGACCGGAAGATTGACCGACATCATGGAGCCCCACATCATGGCCTCTCTCACGATGGCCTCCGCGAGGGCGATGGCCGAGGACCCGCCGCCGGGCCGCGGGACGGACACCGTCCTGGCGCCGCGCGCGAAATCGAAGTCGCAGCGGCCGCCGCTCTACAAGGTGATGCTGCTGAACGACGACTACACGCCGATGGAATTCGTCGTGCATGTGCTCGAGCGGTTCTTCGGCATCACGAACCAGCATGCGGTGGACCTCATGCTGACCGTGCACAGGAAGGGAGTCGCGGTCGTCGGCGTGTTCTCGTTCGAGATCGCCGAGACCAAGGTGACTCAGGTGATGGACTACGCGCGGCGCAACCAGCACCCGCTCCAGTGCACCATGGAAAAGGAATAACTGCCCGCCGGGGCAGCACGACCGCCACTTTACTGGGCAGCCATCGGCCGCGGCCCCCTCGGGGCAGCGGGTTTTGTCATTACCGGATCACATTTTTCGCGACTGCGAGGAATGAGCCTTGAACGGGGGCTGACAAAACCAAGATTTAATGATGCAATCCTATGATGCCGGGACCGTTCGATGCTCACGGGGCATGTTCGGGCAGCGCATAGCCTTCGGTAAGGGAGCATCTGATGCCGTCATTCTCGAAAACCCTCGAAGCCGCAATCCATAACGCGCTGGCACTCGCCAACAGCCGCCGGCATGAACTTGCTACACTCGAACACCTCCTCCTGTCGCTCATCGACGATCCGGATGCCGCCCGGGTGATGAAGGCCTGTGGCGTGGACCTCGATGAATTGCGAAGGACACTCACCCGCTTCGTGGACGAGGAGCTGGATGCTCTCGTCTCGGAGCTCGACAAGTCGGAGGCGGCGCCCACCACCGGGTTCCAGCGCGTGATCCAGCGCGCCGCCATCCATGTGCAGAGTTCCGGTCGCACGGAAGTGACCGGGGCCAACGTGCTCGTCGCGATCTTCGCGGAACGCGAGAGCCACGCGGCTTATTTCCTGCAGGAGCAGGACATGACCCGCTACGATGCCGTCAACTACATTTCCCACGGCGTGGCCAAGAACCCCGGTTTCGGGGAACAGCGCCCCGTCCGCGGGACCGACGAGGAGGTTGAGGAAGTGGCAACACCCCCTGGTGAGGAAAAACGGGAGAAGGCGCTCGACAAGTACTGCGTGAACCTGAATGAAAAGTCGAAGAAGGGCGGCGTAGACCCCCTGATCGGCCGTGCGCTCGAAGTGGAGCGGTGCATCCAGGTTCTCTGCCGCAGGCGCAAGAACAACCCGCTGCTGGTGGGTGACCCCGGCGTCGGCAAGACGGCCATCGCCGAAGGCCTGGCCCGCAAGATCGTGGAGGGCGACACGCCCGCCATCCTCTCCAACGCCACCATCTACTCGCTCGACATGGGCGCCCTGCTCGCCGGAACCCGCTACCGCGGGGACTTCGAGGAGCGGCTGAAGGCCGTGGTCAAGGAACTCGAGGACCACCCGGACGCGGTGCTCTTCATCGACGAGATCCACACGGTTATCGGCGCCGGCGCCACCTCCGGCGGGGCGATGGACGCCTCCAACCTGCTGAAGCCCGCGCTTCAGAACGGCGGGCTGCGCTGCATGGGCTCGACCACCTACAAGGAGTATCGCCAGCACTTCGAGAAGGATCGCGCGCTCTCCCGCCGGTTCCAGAAGATCGATGTGAACGAGCCTTCGGTCGACGACACGGTGAAGATCCTCAAGGGCCTCAAGCCCTATTTCGAGGAGCATCACGAGATCCGCTACACCTCGGACGCGATCCGCACCGCGGTGGATCTCTCGTCGCGCTACATCCATGACCGCAAGCTGCCCGACAAGGCGATCGACGTGATCGACGAGGCGGGCGCGGCCCAGCACCTGCTGCCTGAAAGCCGCCGGCGCAAGACCATCACCTCGAAGGAGATCGAGGACGTGGTGGCCAAGATCGCCCGCATTCCGGCCAAGACCGTCTCCAAGGACGATGCCGAGGTGCTGCGCGATCTCGAGGGCTCGCTGAAACGCGTGGTCTTCGGCCAGGACGCCGCCATCGAGGCGCTCAGCTCCGCGATCAAGCTGTCGCGCGCCGGGCTCCGCGAGCCGGAGAAGCCGATCGGCAACTACCTCTTCGCCGGCCCCACCGGCGTGGGCAAGACCGAGGTGGCAAAGCAGCTGGCGGATACGCTGGGTGTGGAACTCATCCGCTTCGACATGTCCGAGTACATGGAGAAGCACGCGGTGAGCCGGCTGATCGGCGCGCCTCCGGGCTATGTCGGCTTCGACCAGGGCGGGCTTCTGACCGACGGTATCGACCAGCATCCGCATTGCGTGCTGCTGCTGGACGAGATCGAGAAGGCCCATCCGGACGTGTTCAACATCCTGCTGCAGGTGATGGACCACGGCAAGCTGACGGACCATAACGGCCGGCAGGTGGACTTCCGCAACGTGGTCCTGATCATGACCTCGAACGCGGGCGCCTCCGAGCAGGCCAAGAGCGCGATCGGCTTCGGCCGCGACCGGCGCGAGGGTGAGGACACGGCCGCCATCGAGCGGACCTTCACGCCCGAGTTCCGCAACCGGCTCGACGCGGTGATCTCCTTCGGGCCGCTGCCCAAGTCGGTCATCCTGCAGGTGGTGGAGAAGTTCGTGCTTCAGCTCGAAGCCCAGCTGCTCGACCGCTCGGTGATGATCGAGCTCACCCGGCCGGCGGCCGAGTGGCTGGCCGACAAGGGCTATGACGACCGCATGGGCGCCCGGCCCCTGGCCCGGGTGATCCAGGAGAACATCAAGAAGCCGCTGGCCGAGGAACTGCTGTTCGGCCAGCTCGCCAAGGGCGGCACCGTGAAGATCGGCGTGAAGGATGGCAAGCTGGACCTGCAGATCCTCGGCCCCGAGAAGCGCAAGCTCGCCTCCGGCAAGCCGCCGCTTCTGACCGCGGAATAAGCCGTCACGGCCTGACCGGTGTAACGGCGGCGCCCCCCGGGGCGCCGCCGATTTCGTTCCGGGGGCAGCGCCCGGGCCCTTTCAGTAGATCTTCGTGTCCGGGCCGAAGACCACTTTCGTGCCGACCGAGTAGATGAAGCAGGTGCGCTCCTTCGGCGTGCCTTCGCACAGGCTCATCGCCTCACGCCGGGCCGCCGCTTCGGAGCTGCGCCCGGTCACATAGCCGTAGAAGCCGGTCCTGCTCAGCGCGAGAGCCGCGAAGGGCCGTGCGGTGTATTCCAGCCCCAGCTGGCCGCGCTGCTTGGTGTTGAGAAACGGGATCTCCGCCGTATCGAGGGTCGTGGGATAGGACAGCGTGCGCGGCGTCTCTGCGTAAGCGATGTTGCGCCCCTTCGAGACCGCAAGCCCGCAGGCACCCCTGGAATACTGCTCGCATTTCTGCAGGGCGATGCGCTGCAGGTCCGCATCGGTCGAGGCGGAGGACGCGCCGGCCCAGGAGGACCCGAACGGCCCCTTCGGCGAGACGGCGATGAAGAATCGGGCGCGCTGGTCCGCGTCCAGCGTCTCCCAGCTCTGCGTGAGCGACGCGCGCGTCTTGTCGGAGACATAGGGCAGCAGGGAGGCGTCGAACTGCTGCGAGAGCACCTGCGCCTCCGTCACCGCAGCGGCAGCCCCGTCCGACGCCGTCCCGGGGGCCTGACATGCGCCCAGACCAATTGAAGCAACGATCAACAAGATCGTACCGACATGTTTCGCCATTCCAACCCTCATTCTGAAGAACCTGGATCAGGATAGCCGAATACGACCGACCGGTCACTTGCCCTCGCCCGCCACGCCCCATGCGGCTGTGCGCTGGCCATGCCGGCACGGCCATGCTATCAGCGGGCAAAACAAGCCCTGAGGAGATGACCCATGCCCCTGTACCGTTCACGCCGTTCCACCCACGGGCGGAACATGGCCGGTGCGCGTGGCCTCTGGCGCGCCACCGGAATGACCGACGAGGATTTCGGCAAGCCGATCATCGCGGTGGTGAACTCGTTCACCGAGTTCGTGCCCGGCCACGTCCACCTGAAGGATCTCGGCCAGCTCGTGGCCCGCGAGATCGAGAAGGCCGGCGGTGTGGCCAAGGAATTCAACACCATCGCCGTGGATGACGGCATCGCGATGGGCCATGACGGCATGCTCTACTCGCTGCCTTCGCGCGAGATCATCGCCGACAGCGTGGAATACATGGTCAACGCCCATTGCGCCGACGCGATGGTGTGCATCTCCAACTGCGACAAGATCACCCCCGGCATGCTGATGGCCGCGATGCGGCTGAACATCCCGGTGGTCTTCGTGTCCGGCGGGCCGATGGAGGCCGGCAAGGTCACCATCGACGACCTAGAGATGAAGGTCGATCTGGTGGACGCCATGGTCGCCGCCGCGGATGACGCCCGCTCGGATGCCGAGGTCGATGCGATCGAGCGCTCCGCCTGCCCCACCTGCGGCTCCTGCTCCGGCATGTTCACCGCCAACTCGATGAACTGTTTGACCGAGGCGCTCGGCCTCGCGCTGCCCGGCAACGGCTCGGTGCTCGCCACCCATTCGGACCGCCAGCGCCTGTTCGAGGAGGCCGGCCGGCTGATCGTGGACATCACCCGCCGCCATTACGAGATCGACGAGCCGGGCCTGCTGCCGCGCGAGATCGCGAATTTCAACGCCTTCGAGAACGCGATGACCCTCGACATCTCGATGGGCGGGTCCACCAACACCGTGCTCCACCTGCTCGCCGCCGCCCATGAGGGCGAAGTGCCCTTCACGATGGAGGACATCGACCGGCTGTCGCGCGGGGTGCCGGTGCTGTGCAAGGTGGCCCCCTCGGTGGCCAACGTCCACATGGAGGACGTCCACCGCGCCGGCGGCATCATGGCCATCTTGGGAGAGCTGAACCGCGCCGGGCTGATCCACGACGATTGCGCCACCGTGCACGCGCCCAGCCTCGGCGAGGCGCTGGCGCGCTGGGACGTGACCGTGACCAACACCCCGGACGTGCAGGACTTCTACCGCGCCGCCCCCGGCGGCGTGCGCACCAAGGTCGCGTTTTCACAGTCGAATCGCTACAAGGAGCTCGATCTGGACCGCAAGTCCGGCACCGTGCGCTCCGCCGACAACGCCTATTCGAAGGACGGCGGCCTGGCCGTGCTTTCGGGCAACATCGCGCTCGAGGGCTGCATCGTGAAGACCGCGGGCGTGGATGCGAGCATCCTGCAGTTCGCCGGCCCGGCCATCGTGTTCGAGAGCCAGGACAGCGCCGTGAGCGGCATCCTCACCGGCAAGGTGAAGGCGGGAGACGTGGTGGTGATCCGCTACGAGGGCCCGCAGGGCGGCCCGGGCATGCAGGAGATGCTCTACCCCACGAGCTACCTGAAGTCGAAGGGGTTGGGCAAGGCCTGCGCCCTGCTGACGGACGGGCGCTTCTCGGGCGGCACCTCGGGCCTCTCCATCGGCCACGTCTCGCCGGAAGCGGCGGAGGGCGGCATCATCGGCCTCGTCGAGACCGGGGACCGGATCGAGATCGACATTCCCGGCCGCAGCATCCGCCTCGCGGTGAGCGAGGAGGTGCTCGACGCGCGCCGCGCCGCCAAGGGCCCGCTGCCCTGGACCCCGCAAGAGCAGCGCACCCGGCAGGTGAGCAAGGCGCTGCGCGCCTACGCCGCCTTCGCCAGTTCCGCTGCGAAGGGGGCCGTGCGCATCCTGCCGTAAGCCTGCCGGAAGGGCCCCGCCCGGGGCCCTTCCGCGCGCCGTTGCGGCCTCAGAAGCCGGAGATCAGTCGCAGGAACGGCCGTGCGCTGTGGCCCCGGGTGTCGCGCAGGCGGTCGAGGTAGAGCCGCACGGATTCGCTCAGCCCGTAGAGATGCTCGCGCATCTGCGCCTGCGCGCGCGAGGATTGCCGGGCGACCAGCGCGTCCAGGATGCCGCCATGCTCGCGCACCGAAGCCTCGAACACCGCTTCCACCCCCTCCAGCCGCTGCACCACCGGCCCCATGCCGGCCGGCCCGGCCATCGGCATCCGCGCAATCTGCCGTGACAGGGTGACGAGGGTCTCGTTGCCGCTCGCCTCCAGGATCGCGTCGTGGAAGGCGGTGTTGAGGTCGAGGAAGCGCATCCGGTCCGCCGAGGAAATCCGCCCGCCGTTCAGCAGCCCCGCCATGGCCTCCACGTTGGCCGCGAGGCTCTCGAACACCGCCACCGCCGGTTCCGCGCGCTCGGCCAGCAGCCGGCAGGCCATGGCCTCCAGCTCGCCCCGCACCCGGATGGCATCGACGATCTCCTCCAGGCTGAAGGCCCGGACGAGAAAGCCGCGCTGGGGCTTGTAGACCAGCAACCCCTCCTGCGCGAGTGCGGCGAGCGCGAGGCGCACCGGGGTGCGCGATACCTCCAGCCGGCTTGCCAGCGCGATTTCCTGCAAGCGGCTTCCCGGCTCGAACGCCCCTTCGAACAGCATCTGACGCAACTGCTCGGTGATCTGCTCCGACTGTGTGGTCATCAAGGGGGGCATTCCTTTCGGAAAGGGACTTCCACTCTAGGTAACCCACGCAGGGGCAAAGGCAATCCCGGATGTGCCGCCTGCTGCGCGGGCGGCCGCGGCTCTTCACGCTGCCTTAATCCCCTTCCCCCTACCTTGGAGACGGGAAGCTTGGGTTTTGCCATGGCGGGGGGCCGCCATGCGAATGAAGGGGTGTGGGGATGGCGAGTCCTTCGCAGGATGTATCTCATCTGTCAGGATATTTTTCGTGTCACTGTCCGGGGTGCGCCGAGCAGGCGCTGGATGACGGCGGCGATGGCGCAACGGTCCGGGACTGGTCGGCGGATGCCGGAGATGCCGGCTCCCCCGCGCGCGACGCGCAGCAGGGCACGGCGGACTATCAGGTGGTCGGCCTCTCCGGAAACAACATCGACGGGTTGCTCTCCGGGCTGAAATGGGCCGGGACACAGCTGACCTTCTCGTTTCCGGACTCGGCGGACGCCTATTCGGCCAGCTACTCCGGCAGCCCGCAAGCCCTCGACTTCGCCGCGTTCGGAACGCAGCAGAGCGCCGTCGTCCGCGCCATTCTCGACCAGTATGACGCCGTCTGCGGGCTGAGTTTCGTGGAAAGCACCGGCGCCTCGGCGGGCTCGGCCGACATGCGCTTCGCCCTGAGCGACGACCCGACCACCGCCTATGCCTACTACCCCTCCGCGGCGGAGGAAGGCGGCGATGTCTGGGTGCACAACGGCGTGCCGGACTGGGCGGACACCGATGTCTACGCCGCACCGCAATCCGGAAACTACGCCTATCACACCTTCATCCACGAGATCGGCCATGCCATCGGCCTGAAGCACGGCCACAGCGGCGGGGCGGGAAACAGCACCACCATGCTCGCCACCTGGGATTCCATGGAATACTCGGTGATGACCTACCGGTCCTACCAGAACGACCCGCTGCAGGGCGGCTATTCGAACGAGACCTGGGGCTACGCCCAGTCCCTCATGATCTATGACATCGCCGCGCTGCAGACCATGTATGGCGCCGATTACACCACCAACGCCGGCAACACCCACTACCGGTTCAACCAGGCCACCGGCGAGATGTTCATCGACGGCGAGGGCCAGGGCATGCCCGGCGCGAACCGGATCTTCCGCACCGTCTGGGACGGCGGCGGCAGGGACACCTACGATTTCTCCGGCTACAGCACCGATCTCGCGGTGGACCTCAGCCCCGGCCAGTATGCCGACCTTGACCGGGGCGGCTCCGCGCAACGCGCCTATCTCGGCGACGGCCATTACGCCCGCGGCCACGTGTTCAACGCGCTCGACATCGGCGGAGACGGCCGCGGCCTGATCGAGAACGCCATCGGCGGCCGGGGGAACGACCAGGTCTGGGGCAACGAGGCCGCCAACATCCTCAACGGCATGGCCGGCCGCGACTCGCTGTTCGGCGGCGCCGGAAACGACCGCCTGATCGGCGGCAGCGATCGCGACATCCTGCACGGCGGCGAAGGCAATGACGGGCTCTACGGCGGCGCCGGCAACGACGATCTCACCGGGATGACCGGCGCGGACCGCCTCTATGGCGGTCAGGGCCGGGACTACATCACCGGCGGCGACGGCAACGACCTCATCATCGCGGGCGACGACGCGGACCGGGTGTTCGGCGGCGCGGGCAAGGATCGCATCCGCGGCGATGCCGGCGACGACGTGCTGGAGGGCGGCGCCGAGCGGGACCTGCTGCTGGGCGGCAGCGGCGAGGACGACATCGTCGGCGGCTCCGGCGACGACCTCGTGTTCGGCGGCGCCGATGACGATTCCCTCAGCGGCAACGACGGCCGCGATCTCGTGGCCGGTGACGAGGGCCGGGACCGCATCGACGGCGGCGCGGACTGGGACCGGCTGTTCGGCGGCGATGGCAACGACATCATCACCGGCGGCGAGGGGCGCGACCGCATGTCCGGCGATGCCGGCAATGACCGGCTGATCGGCGGCTCGGACGGCGACCTTCTCATCGGCGGCGACGGCGCGGACACTTTCGTGCTCGGCACCGGCGACGGCATCGACCTCGTGCGCGATTTCGACCCCACGCTGGACCATATCGACCTGCGCGTGGACGGTGCCACCCTGGAGGATCTCGAGATCACCGAGAACGCCGGCGGCGTGATCCTGCACGGGCTTCACGGCACCTTGCGCCTGGCCGGCGTGACCGCCGACGACCTCACGCCCGAGCATTTCATCCTGCCAGAAGTGGGCTGAGCCCGCCCTGCGCCGACAGAAACCGGCCACAAGCCATGTTTGAGACGCATGGCACACATTCGTATGCCCTCTTTATTCACCCCGGATGATCTGGTTAACCTTGTTCCGGGATATGAAACTCGCTGGGGGGCACATGAAGTTTTTGCCACGTTTGCTGAGCCGCATCATCCGTGCGGGCACGCTCACCCTTACCACACCGAATGGAAGGGTGCACGAATTCCGGGGCTCCGCCCCCGGGCCGCATGTGAAGCTGCGGATCACTGACCCGTCTCTGGACTGGAAGATCTTCTTCAGCCCCGAGCTTGCCGGTGCCGAGGCCTATATGGACGGCACGCTGATCGTGGAGGATGGCGACGCCTACTCCCTGCTTCAGCTTATCTTTCTCAACAAGGGCGACTTCGACAATTCGCCCGGCCAGCGCTTCTGGTACGCCATCGGCCTCGCGTTCCGCCGCTACCTGCAATACAATCCGCTGTCGAAGGCCAAGAAGAACGCAGGCCACCACTACAATACCGGCAATGATTTCTACCGGATGTGGCTGGACGAGGACATGCAGTATTCCTGCGCCTACTTCCCCACCGGGCAGGAGACGCTGGAGCAGGCGCAGGTGCTCAAGAAGCGCCACATTGCCGCCAAGCTGGGCCTCGCCCCCGGGCAGAAGGTGCTCGACATCGGCTGCGGCTGGGGCGGCATGGCGCTCTATCTCGCCGCCGTGGCCGATGTGGAGGTAACCGGTGTCACCCTCGCCGAGGAGCAGCTGAAGATCGCCCAGGCCCGCGCGAAGGCCGCCGGCCTCGAGGACCGGGTGACATTCGAGCTGCGCGATTACCGCAACATCACGGAGACCTATGACCGGGTGGTGTCGGTCGGCATGCTGGAACATGTCGGGGTGACGCACCTCGGCGAGTATTTCCGCAAGGTGCAGGATGTGCTGAAGCCCGATGGCGTGGCGCTGATCCATTCGATCTCCAGCCGCACTCCGCCGAGCGTCACCGGGCCGTTCCTGCGCAAGTACATCTTCCCCGGCGGCTATGCGCCCTCGGTGTCCGAGGCCATGCGCAGTGTCGAGGAATCCGGGCTCTGGCTGCTCGACTCGGAGATCTGGCGCGTGCATTATGCCCCGACCCTGATGCACTGGCGGCAGCGCTTCATGGCCAGGCGGGACGAGGCGGTGGCACGGTATGACGAGCGGTTTGCGCGCATGTGGGAGTTCTATCTCGCGGCCTGCGAATGCGCGTTCCGCTATGGCGACAGCCACGTGTTCCAGTTCCAGCTCGGCCGCGACAGGGCGGCCATGCCGCTGCACCGGGATTACGTGGCCGGCGCCGCGGCAACCCTCGCCGCGCGCGAGGCCGAGGCGATCCCGCGCATCAACGCCGCCACCCGTTCGGTGTTCGGCGAGACCGGGGGCGTGCCCCACCCCGCCGTGGCGGCGGAATTCGAGAACACCTGACCCCATCGCCCCGGGCCGTCCCCGGCCCGGGAGGAGACCGGCATGACCCACCTGCCCTCGCTTGCCGCCGTCGTCCTCGCAGCCGGGCTCTGCGGGCTGATCGCCATCTGGCTGATGCTCCATGTCGGAGCGATGCGGGGCAAGCTGTCCATCTCCATCGGCGATGGCGGCAACCCGGCGATGATCCGCGCCATGCGCCGTCAGGCGAATTTCGTCGAGACCGTGCCGCTCACCCTCGTGCTGATGGTGCTGCTGGCGCTCACCGGCTGGTCCGGGCTGCTGCTCTACGCCATCGGCGCGCTGCTGGTGCTGGGGCGGCTGCTGCACGCGCTGCACTTCACCCGCGCCGAGGCACCGGGCTGGCAGCGCTCGGTCGGCTCCTCGCTCAGCCTCCTGGCAACGCTCGCCGCGTCCCTGTTGCTGCTGGGCACCTGGCTGGGCATGATGACCTGAGACCGCGCTGACCCCGGTACAGGGCATCCCCCACGCCTGCGGCTGCGCCTCTCGAGGACGGGAACGCGCGCCCCGCCTGCCGCGCTCCCCCGCCCGGCCCGCGCGCCTGCCGGCGCCAGCCATCCGGCCGCGGCCGGGCCATCCGGCCCCGGCGATGTCCGCTTGCCGCGTCACGCGGTCCGGCCCGCGGGCCGGATGCGTGCGTGCCCCCGGCGGCGCCGGCTTCCGGCGCGCGCCCTCGCCCTGCAGCCCGCCCGAAAGTCTCCATGCCTGCGGCCCGTGCGGTGCAGCGAGGCCTTGACCCTTCCGTCAATTCCATGCCTCCTGCGGGCATGACAGCAGCGCTCGAACCCCTCTGCGCCCAGCTTCTCGACGCGGCCCGAAAGGCCGGCGCGGAGGCTGCGGACGCCATCGCCCTTTCCGGAGAAACCCTCTCCGTTGACCTTCACAAAGCCGCCCTCGACCATGCCGAGCGGGCCGAGGGCATCGACATCGGCCTGAGAGTGCTGATCGGGCGGAGGCAGGCTTGCGTCTCCTCCTCCGACACCCGGGCCGAGACCATCGCCGCCCTTGCGGAGCGGGCCGTGGCCATGGCCCGCGAGGCCCCGGAGGACCCCTGGATCGGCCTCGCCGAACCCGGGGAACTCGCCACCGGCTGGGACCTGGCCGCGCTGGAGATGGATGACGGCGCCGAGGGCCCCGGCCCCGAGTGGCTGGAGGACCAGGGCCGGCAGCTCGAGGCCGCGGCCTTCCAGGTGCCCGGCGTGACCCAGGTTCAGGGCGCGGGCGCCGGCTGGGGCCGCACCCATGTGCACCTGGCCGCCACCAACGGATTTTCCGGCGGATATTCGCGCAGCTCCACCTCGCTGCACTGCACCGCCATCGCCGGCGAAGGGCTGGGCATGGAGCGCGATTACGCCGCGGAATCCCGGGTGTTCGCCGCCGACATGCCCGATGCCGCCGGCATCGGGCGCCTCGCGGGGGAGCGCGCCGTCGCCAACCTGGGCGCCACGAAACCGCCCACCGGCGCCTATCCGGTGCTGTTCGACGAGCGCATCGCCGGCAGCCTCATCGGCCATCTCGTCGCCGCGGTGAACGGGGCTTCCGTGGCGCGCGGATCAAGCTGGCTGGCGGACGGGATCGACACCCGGATCCTGCCCGAGGGCATGGACCTGATCGAGGATCCCCTGCGCACGCGCACCTCCGGCTCGCGCCCCTTCGACGCCGAGGGGCTGAGCGCGCGCCCGCGCTTCATGGTGCGCGACGGGGTGCTGACCGGCTGGACGCTGGACCTTGCCACCGGCCGACAGCTCGGCATGCCCAGCACGGCAAGCGCCGCGCGCGGCGTGGGCAGCGCGCCGTCGCCGAGCACCGGGAATCTCGTGCTCACCCCCGGAACCCGCAGCCGGGCGGAGCTCCTCCGCGAGATGGGCACCGGGCTGCTCGTCACCTCGATGATCGGCGCATCGATCAACCCCACCACGGGCGATTACTCGCGCGGCGCCTCCGGCTTCTGGGTGGAGAACGGCGAGATCGTGCGCCCGGTGAACGAATGCACCGTGGCGGGGAACCTGCGCCGCATGCTCGCCACGCTGGTGCCGGCGAACGACGCGCGCCAGCACCTCTCGCGGGTGATCCCCAGCCTGCTGGTGGAGGGGCTCACGATTGCCGGAGGATGAGGATCTCGCGCTCATAACCGAGGCGGCGCTGGCCGCCGGCGAGATTGCGGCCCGGCATTTCCGCTCCGACATCGAGACCTGGGACAAGGGCGGTGGCCAGGGCCCGGTGTCGGAAGCCGACCTGGAGATCGACGCCTTCCTGCGCAGCATGCTGCTGGAGCGCCGGCCGGACTATGGCTGGCTCAGCGAGGAGACGGAGGACGAGCCCACCCGCCTGTCGCGCCGCCGGGTGTTCATCGTCGACCCGATCGACGGCACCCGGGCCTTCATCGCCGGCCAGCCGACCTTCTCGCATTCCATCGCCATCGCCGAGGAGGGCGAGGTGGTGGCCGGCGTCGTGCACCTGCCGATGAAAAGCCGCACCTTCGCGGCCACCCGGGGCGGCGGCGCCACGCTCAACGGCGCGGCCATCGCCCCCTCCTCACGGGTGGAGGTGGAGGGCGCGCGGGTGCTGTGCACTTCCGCCAGCATGGCGCCA
The DNA here is from genome assembly GCF_005887635.2 of Paroceanicella profunda. Taxonomy (GTDB): domain Bacteria; phylum Pseudomonadota; class Alphaproteobacteria; order Rhodobacterales; family Rhodobacteraceae; genus Paroceanicella; species Paroceanicella profunda. The sequence continues at coordinate 786,105 of NZ_CP040818.1, forward strand.
CCGCTCTGGCGCGACGACACCCCGCCGGTGGTGGACCGGCACTTCCGCTCCTCGCTGGCCTACCGGCTCTGCCTCGTGGCCCAGGGCCGGTTCGACGCGATGCTGACCCTGCGCGACGCCTGGGAATGGGACGTGGCCGCGGGCGACCTCATCGCCCGCGAGGCCGGCGCCCTGGTCGAGACCGCCCGCCACCAGCGCGCGCGCTACAACAACCCCCGCCCCCTGCTGCCGGGAATGGTGGCCGCCGGCCCGGGGCTGATGCCGGGGCTGATGGCACGCCTTTGACGCAGATTCTCCCGCTTCCGCCGCCACCGCTCCGAGCATGGTTGCGGGGCGTTTACCCTTGCGTGGCACCCTGGGCGGCGCGCGTGTGCCGGATCGGCGGCGCACCGGGGGCGGGCCCCTCCTGAATCCTCTCCGCCGGGTCCGCCGCGCCGTGGTAGACTGCCCCGGTCCACCGCCCCTCCCCGGCCGTGGCGGCGGACCGGACTTGCGTTGTGCGCGGCTTCCTGTTCAGGGGGGCTGCAATGGCTGACCTTCAATTGACCTCCGCGCATGCGGAGGTATTGTGCACCGCGATAGTCAGAAAGGACGTCCAATGGTTCAGCGCCTGCATCTGGTCTTCGGGGGCGAGCTCGTCGATCCCCAGTCCACCCAGTTCGCCAATGTCGACGAGATCGATGTCGTCGGGATCTTCCCCAACTACGCTGCGGCCTACAACGCCTGGAAAGCCAAGGCCCAGGCCACCGTGGACAGCGCGCAGACGCGCTATTTCATCGCGCATCTGCACCGGCTGCGCGACGAGGAAACCGCGTCCAGCCCGACCGCGAAACTGGGCTGATCCGTGCTCGCCGCAGCGCTGCGCGCGATGCGGGGCTCCGCTTCGGCACGAAGGTTCGGAGCGGCGTTGGCGGTGGGATACATCTCGCTGTGCCGCCGCACCGGCCGGTGGGAGATCATCGGAGAGGACACGCGGGAGCTGCTCAGTTCCGGCCGCGGCCGTTTCGTGCTGGCCCTCTGGCACGGGCGCCTCATGATGCTGCCCACCGAAATGCGCGACAATGTCATTGTCCGCGCCATCATCTCGCGCAACACTGACGGGGAGTTCATCTCCGGGCTGGTCGACCGCTACGGCATCCGCACCATCCGCGGTTCCACGCGCGACCGCCGCAAGCCGGGGCTGGACAAGGGAGGCCGCGCCGCGTTCCTGGCCGGGCTCCATGCCCTGAAGGAGGAGCAGGACGTGATCCTCGTCCTCACCCCGGACGGCCCGCGCGGCCCGCGCATGCGCTGCCAGAACGGGGTGGCGACCCTGTCCGTGATGTCCGGCGTGCCGGTGGTGCCCTGGTCCTTCTCGGCCAGCCGCGGGCGCTTCCTGCGCAGCTGGGACCGGTTCATGCTGGTGCTGCCCTTCTCGCGCGGGGTGATCGCCTTCGGTGCGCCCATTCCGCCGCCGGCCGACCGCACGGCCGAGGCCATCGAGGCGCACCGGCTGCGCATCGAGGCCGAGATCACCGCTCTCACCCGGGCCGCCGACGCGCAGGTCGGCCGGGTGACACCCGTACCGGGGCCCGCGCCGAAATGACACCGCCGCTGCTGTCGCTCTACCTGTTCCTGTCCGGCCGGCTCGGGCCCGTGGCCCGGCTGTGGCTGAAGCGGCGGGCCCGCCGCGGCAAGGAGGATCCGGCGCGCATGGGCGAGCGGCTGGGCATCCCCTCCGCGCCGCGCCCCGACGGGCGGCTGGTGTGGTTCCATGCCGCCAGCGTGGGCGAATCGCTGTCGATCCTCGAACTGGTGTCGCGCATCCGCGCCGCCCGGCCGGACCTGCGCTTTCTCGTCACCACGGGCACCGTCACCTCCGCGCAGCTGATGACCCGGCGCCTGCCGCCCGGGGCGGTGCACCAGTATGCCCCGATCGACCTGGTGCCCGGCCTGCGCAGCTTCCTCGGCCACTGGCGGCCTGACCTCGCGATCTGGATCGAGAGCGAGATCTGGCCCGCCGCGATCATCGAGACCAACCGCGCCCGGGTGCCGCTGCTGCTGGTGAACGCCCGCATGTCGGAGCGCTCGGCCCGGGGCTGGCGCCGCGCGCCGCTGATGATCGGCCGGCTGCTCGGCCTGTTCAGCGCCATCTACGCGCAGGACAAGACCACCGCCCGCAACCTCACCGCCCTCGGCGCGCGTGACGTGAAGGTGACCGGCACGCTGAAGGAGGGCTCCGCCCCCCTGCCGCATGACGATGCCGAACGCCAGCGCATGGCCGCGCAGTTCGAGGGCCGGCAGCTCTGGGTCGCCGCCTCCACCCACGAGGGTGAGGAGGAGATCGTCGCCGAGGCGCATCGCGCCGTGCGACGGCAGAACCCGCGCGCCATCCTCATCCTGGTGCCCCGCCATCCGGAGCGCGGCCCGGCCATCGCCGAGGCACTGCGCGCGGCCGGCTGGCAGGTGGTCCGGCGCGGCGCGGGCGAAACGCCGGACCATGACACCCAGATCTACCTCGCCGACACGCTGGGCGAACTGGGCCTGTGGTACCGGCTCTCCAGCGTCTCCTTCATCGGCGGATCGCTGGTGCCGGTGGGCGGGCACAACCCGTTCGAACCCGCCGCCCTGGGCTCCGCCATCATCCACGGCCCGCATGTGCGGAATTTCGGAGACGGGTTCGACCGGCTGCGCGCCGTCCATGCCGCCATCGCGGTGCAGGACGCGGACACGCTGGCCGAGGCGGTGTGCGAGGCGCTGGAGCCGGCCGAGGCCGCGCGCATGGCCGCGGCCGCCTGGGACCTGTTCAGCGCCGGCGCCGAGGTGACGGACCGTGTGGTGGCGGAGCTGCGCCCCTACCTGCCGGCCCCGGCGCCATGAGAACGCCGTCCTTCTGGTACGGGCCGCGCGGCCTGCTGGCCTCCCTGCTCGCCCCCCTCGGCGCGATCTACGCCGCGGCCACCGCCCGACGGCTGCGCCGGCCCGGCCAGCGCATGGCCGTGCCGGTGATCTGCGTGGGCAACATCAATGCCGGGGGCACCGGAAAGACCCCCACCGTGATCGCGCTGGCGGAGCGGCTGAGCGCCGCCGGGCACCGGCCGCACGTGGTCTCGCGCGGGCATGGCGGGCGCGTCGCGGGGCCGGTGCAGGTGGATTTCACCCGGCATGCGGCCGAGGACGTGGGCGATGAGCCGCTGCTCATCGCCGCCTTCGCGCCGACCTGGGTGGCGCGGGACCGCGCCGCCGGCGCCCGGGCCGCGGTCTCCGCCGGTGCGGGGGTGATCCTGCTCGACGACGGGTTCCAGAACCCAGCCGTCGCCAAGGACCTCAGCATCGTGGTTGTCGACGCGGTGGCCGGTTTCGGCAACGGGCTGTGCATTCCTGCCGGGCCGCTGCGCGAGCCGGTGGCGACCGGGCTGGCCCGGGCCGACCTGGTGCTGGCCATCGGCTCGCCGCGTGCCTGCGACAGCCTGCTGGCCGCCTGGCCGGAGCTGGACGGCACGCCGCTGATCACCGGGCGCATCCAGCCCCGCGCCACCGGCACGAGCTGGACGGGGCAGCGCGTGGTGGCCTTCGCCGGCATCGGCCACCCCGAGAAGTTCTTCGCCACCCTGCGCGGGCTGGGCGCCGATCTCGTGGCCACGCACGGCTTTCCGGACCATGCGCCCTACACCTCCGCCGCCCTCACCCGGCTGGAACGCGAGGCGCGGCAGCTGGAGGCGATGCTGGTGACCACCGACAAGGACGCCGTGCGCCTGCCGGCGGAGTTCCGCGGCAAGGCGCTGCCGCTGCCGATCTCGCTCGCATTCCGGTCTCCGGAGCGGATTGACGGCATGCTCAACAGTCTGTTTCCACAGAAACAGTAATGGCCTTATTTGTGCCGCAATTCGGCCCGGGTTGCGCCATGTTTTGGTTAACGATTGCGCGTGGGGATGGGGACCCAAGCATTCGGGTGCGGGAGAGTTGAGGGGCTCTTCCCCCGGCAAGCCTCCATTGTCGATGCCGCTTCCGCGATTCTGACCCGCGGCACACGCACGACACGGCCGCGAACGCTGCGCCTGGCGCAGCGCTTCGCGGCCGCCCGCGTGCGTGCGGGCGGCATTCCGCGTCGGACGGTGGGAAGCCCGCGCGTCAGGCCGCGGCGGTCGCCTCGGCCAGAACCAGCTCCACAATGTCGGTCATGATGCGGTTGAGTTCGAAATCCTTCGGGGTGTAGATCCGCGCCACGCCGCAGGCGCGCAGCTCCGCCGCGTCGGCCTCCGGGATGATCCCGCCGGCCACCACGGGCACATCGTCGAGCCCGGCGGCCCGCATGCGCTCCATCACGTCGCGGATCAGCGGCAGGTGCGAGCCGGAGAGGATCGACAGGCCCACCACATGCGCGCCTTCCTCCAGCGCGGTGTTCACGATCTGCGCCGGGGTGAGGCGGATACCCTCGTAGACCACCTCCATGCCGCAGTCGCGCGCACGCACGGCGATCTGCTCCGCCCCGTTGGAATGCCCGTCCAGGCCGGGCTTGCCGACCACGAACTTGATGCGCCGGCCCAGCCGCCGCGACGCGGTCTCCACCAGCCCGCGCAGTTCCGCGAGACTGTCGCCGCCGGTGTTCGCCGCCTTGCCCACGCCGGTGGGCGCGCGGTATTCGCCGAAGACCTCGCGCATCGCGGCCCCCCATTCCCCGGTGGTCACCCCGGCCTTCGCCGCGGCGATGGAGGGCGGCATGATGTTCTCGCCCGCCCGGGCCGCCGCCTTCAGCGCCGAGAGCGCGGCCGCCACCGCGGCGGCGTCGCGCTCCGCCCGCCAGGCCTGCAGCCGCGCCACCTGGCCCGCCTCCTGCTCCGGGTCGACCACGAGGATGCCGCCCTCCCCGGCGGTGAGCGGCGAAGGCTCGGTGCCCACGTAGCGGTTCACCCCGACGACGACGGTTTCCCCCGCCTCGATCCGCCCCAGCCGGGCGGAGTTCGCCTCCACCAGCGCGGCCTTCATGTAGTCGATCGCCGATACCGCGCCGCCCATCTCGTCGATCCGGGCCAGCTCGGCGCGCGCGCCCTGCTTCAGCGCCTCCACCCGGGCCTCCACGGCCGGGTTCCCGTCAAACAGGTCGCCGTACTCCAGCAGGTCGGTCTCGTAGGCGAGGATCTGCTGCATCCGGAGCGACCATTGCTGGTCCCAGGGGCGCGGCAGGCCCAGCGCCTCGTTCCAGGCCGGAAGCTGCACCGCCCGGGCGCGCGCGTTCTTCGACAGGGTGACGGCCAGCATCTCCAGCAGGATGCGGTAGACGTTGTTCTCCGGCTGCTGCTCGGTGAGGCCGAGGGAGTTCACCTGCACGCCGTAGCGGAAGCGCCGGGCCTTCGGGTCCTCCACGCCGTAGCGGGTGGCGCAGATCTCGTCCCACAGGTCGACGAAGGCGCGCATCTTGCACATCTCGGTCACGAAGCGGATGCCGGCATTCACGAAGAAGGAGATGCGCTGCACCACCTTCGGGAAATCCTCCTCCGGCACCTGGCCGCGCACTTCGTCGAGCACGGCGCAAGCGGTGGCGAGCGCGAAGGCCAGCTCCTGCTCCGGCGTCGCGCCCGCCTCCTGCAGGTGGTAGGAGCACACGTTCATCGGGTTCCACTTCGGCACCTCGGTGTAGCAGTAGCGCGCGATGTCGCCGATCAGCTTCAGCGAGGGCGCGGGCGGGAACACGTAGGTGCCGCGCGAGAGGTATTCCTTGATGATGTCGTTCTGCACCGTGCCCTGGAGGGCGGCCAGGTCGGCGCCCTGCTCCTCGGCCACGGCGATGTAGAGCGCCAGCAGCCAGGCGGCGGTGGCGTTGATGGTCATCGAGGTGTTCATCTGGTCGAGCGGGATGTCCGCGAAGAGCGTGCGCATGTCGCCGATGTGGCTCACCGGCACGCCCACCTTGCCCACCTCGCCGCGCGCCAGCAGGTCGTCGCTGTCATACCCGGTCTGGGTGGGCAGGTCGAAGGCCACGGAGAGCCCGGTCTGCCCCTTCGCGAGATTGGCGCGGTAGAGCGCGTTCGAGGCCTCGGCCGTGGAATGGCCGGCATAGGTGCGGAACAGCCAGGGTCTGTCAGTCGCCATCGTCGGATCCTCTCCCATACCGTCACGAACAGCCTGTGCGTTTGGCTGATTCGGGTCCATGCTGCATGCGCTGGCATCCGGATATTCCGCAGCGCAGCGCAGGCTACCGGAAATAATCTGTCCTGATTGATATAACTTTGGAACTTTCCTTGCGCAACGATCTTTCTTTCGGAGCGCGGAATTCGGCTTGCGCGACAAGTCTTGAAATGTAATGACCCATTTGCGCTATTGTACGACTGATTGTTGCGCAGCCATCGCCGGCTGCCCCAGAGAACGGCAGGAGGAAAGACGCATGCCCCCGATGCAAGACGCCATGTCCCGGCCCACCGGCACCGCACCGCACAAGGACCTGTACCGGGTGGGCGAGATCCCGCCTCTGGGCCACGTGCCGGCCCGGATGCACGCCTGGGCCATCCGGCAGGATCGCCACGGCGAGCCCGACACCGCGATGCAGCTCGAAGTGGTGGACACCCCCACCCCCGACGCCAGCGAGGTGCTGGTGTTCGTGATGGCCGCCGGGGTGAACTACAACGGCGTCTGGGCCGCGCTCGGCATCCCCATCAGCCCGTTCGACGGCCACAAGGCGCCCTATCACATCGCCGGGTCCGACGCGGCCGGCGTGGTCTGGGCCGTGGGCGACAAGGTCACCCGCTGGAAGGTGGGCGACGAGGTGGTCATCCACTGCAACCAGGATGACGGCGACGACGAGGAGTGCAACGGCGGCGATCCGATGTTCTCCCCCTCCCAGCGCATCTGGGGCTACGAGACGCCGGACGGCTCCTTCGCCCAGTTCACCTGCGTGCAGTCGCGCCAGCTCATGCGCCGTCCCGCCCACCTCACCTGGGAGGAGAGCGCGTGCTACACGCTCACCCTCGCCACCGCCTACCGCATGCTGTTCGGCCACAAGCCGCACATCCTCCAGCCGGGAGACAACGTGCTGGTCTGGGGCGCGTCGGGGGGCCTGGGCTCCTACGCCGTGCAGCTCATCGCCACCGCGGGCGCGAACGCCATCGGCGTGATCTCGGAGGAGGACAAGCGCGAGTTCGTGCTCTCCCTCGGCGCCAAGGGCGTGATCAACCGCAAGGACTTCAAGTGCTGGGGGCAGCTCCCCACCGTGAACACGGAGGAGTACAAGGCCTGGTTCGGCGAGGTGCGCAAGTTCGGCAAGGCGATCTGGGACGTCACCGGCAAGGGCGTGAACGTGGACATGGTGTTCGAGCATCCCGGGGAGTCGACCTTCCCGGTCTCCACCTTCGTGGTCAAGCGCGGCGGCATGGTGGTGATCTGCGCCGGCACCACCGGCTTCAACCTCACCATGGACGCGCGCTACATCTGGATGCACCAGAAGCGCATCCAGGGCAGCCATTTCGCCAATCTCAAGCAGGCCTCCGCGGCCAACAACCTGATGTGCGAACGCCGGCTGGACCCCTGCATGTCCGAGGTCTTCCCCTGGGACCAGATCCCCGCCGCGCACATGAAGATGCGACGCAACGAGCACAAGCCGGGCAACATGGCGGTGCTCGTCTCCTCCCCCGCCCCGGGGTTGCGCACCTTCGAGGACGCGGTGGAACTCAGCCTCGCTCCGGCCTGAGTCGCGGTGCGAATCATCCCTCCACGGGCCGGCGGCAGGCCGGCCCGTTTCCCCTCGCAAGGCAGACCAGTCCCTTGCGCCCGGCCCGCCTCGCAGATCCGGGGGAGTGCAGACGGCGCGTTCCCGAAAATCCCGTTTCGTGATAGTTTTAAATTAATCACACATTAACTTTTGTTAAAGAGACTCCACCATGACGCAGAAATGGATGATCGACGTACTTCTGGACCTCAGCCAGTGCGCACGGGAGAACAATTACTCCGCGCTCGGGGAAGTATTGGATGATGCCATTTTCATAGCCGCCGCCGAGTTCCGGCAGCGGAGAGCCGCGTCGGGCACAGGTGGGGCGGATGACGCGCAAGCTGGAAACCGTACTGGAGACATTGAAGGCCATTCACTGCCCTGAGGGCCTGCAGGCCTTCGTGGAGGACCTGCGCGGGGTCTACGATGTCGAACATGTCGTCTACCATGCCCTGAACATCGCCGGGTCTCCCTATGCCGCGCTCACCTATCGCAATGACTGGGTGGACCGCTATGTCGAGGAGGACCTGGCGCGCGTCGACCCGGTGATCCAGACCGCCACGCGCCGGTTTCACCCGCTGGACTGGAAGCGCCTGGACTGGAGCGCCCCGGGCGCCCGGGCCATGCTGGCCGACGGCATCGCCAACGGGCTGGGCAACCAGGGCTACACCCTGCCGGTCCGCGGGCCCCGCGGCCAGTTCGCGCTGTTCACCGTGAACGCCGCCGCCGGTGACCGCACATGGGACCAGTTCACCGCCGATTTCGGCCAGGACCTGCTGCTGATCTCGCATTTCATCCACCAGAAGGTGCTGGAGATCGAGGCGGTGGATGACAAGGCCCCGGGCCGCGACCTCTCCCCCCGGGAACGCGACACGCTGCACTTCCTCGCCCTGGGGTATGCGCGCGCGCAGATCGCCGAGCGGCTGGGCATCTCCGAGCACACGCTGCGCGTTTACGTGGACAGCGCGCGCGTCAAGCTCGGCGCGCTGAACGCCACGCAGGCGGTGGCCGTGGCGGTCTCCGCCGGGATCATCTTCCCCTGACCCCATCGCGAAACGGTGCGCGGCACGCCCGCGCAGCGCGCGTTGCCCGGGCGGCGGCGGAGCGCGCGGTCGCGCGGCCTTAACCCTGTTTCAGCCAGCGTTCGGCAGTCGCAACCTGCCGAGGGCGCCCCGATGATCCGATATGTCCGTGCCGATGACCTGCCCCGTTTCCCGCGTCTCGCCGAGACGATGTTCCGCGACCGGGCCATCCAGTTCCGCCACCGGCTGGGCTGGGATGTCTCGATCGACGATCTCGGGGCGGAGCGCGACGCCTATGATGCGCAGAACCCGATCTACGCCATATGGCAGCGGCCTGACGGCAGCCACGGCGGCTCGATGCGCATCCTGCCCACCACCGGGCGCACCATGATCAACGACCACTTCCTGCACCTGAACGGCGGGGTGCGGATCAGCGACCCGCAGGTCTGGGAATGCACCCGCTTCTGCCTCTCCCCTTCCGCGATGCGCCGCCCGCGCGAGGCCGCGCTGATCCCGGCGGCCCTGATGCTGGCGGGCTGCGAACTGGGCCTGCGCTTCGGCCTCGCCCGGGCGGTGGGGGTGTTCGACGCGCGGATGATCCGCATCTACCGCAGCCTCGGCTGGTCGCCGGAGATCCTGGGGCGCGAGGGCAGCGGGCCCGCCTCGGTCGCCGTCGGGCTCTGGCCCATCGACCGGCGGAGCCGCGCGGCCATCTCCGCCCGCTCGGGCCTGCCGGAATGCCTGGCGGCGGAATGGTTCGGCCTGTCCTTTCCGCAGCTTTCGGCTGCCTCCATCGCGGCGGAATGACGGCGGCCCGCGCCCGGCCCGGCGGATGTCCCGGGCCGGGCGCGCGGCGGAATTCCCCTCCGGGGCTGGCCGAACCGCGCCGCCCCGGCTAATACTGCCGGGGCGCGCAATTCCCCGGAGCCCAGATGCAGTTTTCCCCCGACCAGGCGGCCGCCTATGACGCCATCGCCGAGCGCCTCGCCGCAGCGGGGGTCGACCTCGCCAACGGCACGACCACTCCGGCCCGCGAGGACGCGGCGCGCGGGGTTCTGGCCGTGCTCGGCAAGGCGGGCTCCGGCAAGACGCTGCTGCTCGCCGAACTGGTGAAGGAGCTGATCGGCGCCGGCGTGCAGGCCGTCTCCGCGGACTGGGAGGGCCGGCGCAAGCAGGACCGGCGCACCTTCGCCGTGCTCGCCCCCACCAACAAGGCCGCCTCCGTGCTGCGCAACCGCGGCGTTCCGGCCACCACCATCCACCGCATCCTCTACACCCCGGTCTATGACCCGGAGTACGAACGCATCGCCGAATGGCTGGCCGGCGAGGGCGAACGCCCGGTGATCGAGGGGCTGACGGACGAGGCGCTGGACCGCGCGCACGCCTTCTACCAGCTCAACCCCTCCATCCCCGGGGCGCTGGCCACCGCCGGCCTGCGCGGCTCGGATTTCATCACCGGCTGGAAGCGCCGGGAGGACCCGCTGGACATCGGGCTGATCGACGAGAGCTCCATGCTCGACGACCGGCAGATGGAGGACCTCGGCGAGATCTTCTCCACCCTGCTGCTGTTCGGCGACCCGGCGCAGCTTGCGCCGGTGGGCCAGTCCGGCTCCATGGCCTTCGACAGCCTGCCCGCCGGCCGCCAGCTCATCCTGTCGCGCGTCCACCGTCAGGCGGCGGACAACCCGATCCTCGACCTCGCCCATGCGCTGGCCGACGACAGCCTGCGCTTCGACCAGTTCGAGCGCATGATCGAGGACGCCGCCGCCCGCGACGACCGGGTGCGGGTGAGCCCGCGGGTGGACGCGGCCCTCATGTCGCGCTCTCCCGTGCTGGTGTGGCGCAACGCCACGCGCATCCGGCTCATCAACGCCTTCCGCGGCGCCTATGAGGCCCCGGAGGACGCGCTGCTGCCCGGCGAGCCGCTGATCTGCGACGGGATCGAGCTGCCGCTGAAACACCGCAAGAAGCGCATCGACCTGGAGGCCCGCGGCCTGATCAAGGGCGCGCAGGTGATCTACCTCGGCGCCGGGCGCAAGCCGGGGTTCTCGCGCCTCCACGTGGTGGGCGCGGAGGACCCGCGGGTGAACGCCGCCTGCATCGTCCAGATCGAGAAACCGGGGGAGGAGGAGCCCTTCATTCCCTTCGCCGCGCGCATGGGCGCCACCTTCCTGCACGGCGCGGCGGTGACCATCCACAAGGCGCAAGGCTCGCAGTGGCGCGACGTGCAGGTGTTCGCGCCCGATCTCTTCGCCGCCGCGCAATCGGGCCGCGCGGAGGCCGGCATCCCGCTGTGGAAGCGCCTCGCCTACGTGGCCATCACCCGCGCCGAGGAGCGGCTGCACTGGGTGACGCGCTACATGCTGGCGCGCCCGTCCGGGCCGCTGGGCATCGAGGACCTGCCGGCCCCCACGCCGCAGCTGGACCTCACGTCCCCGGAGCTCTGAGCAGCGCGGCGAGCTGCGCGGTCACTGCCTCCGGGCGCTCCAGCGAGGCGATGTGCCCGCAGCCCGGCAGCTCGGCGAACACCGCCCCCGGCAGCGCCGCCAGCCCCGCGTGCAGGCGCGGCGGGCAGATCCGGTCCTCCGCCCCCACCAGCACCCGCAGCGGAACCCGCGCCACCTCCGCCCGCCCCGAGAGCCGCGGCAGCATGTCGGCCCGTCCGTCCAGCGCCCGGGACTGGGCGTGGTAGACCGGCTCCGGCACCGCGGACATGGCCGCGGCCATCTGCGGCCCCAGCCGGACGGCGGCCTCCGCGTCATGGGCGAAGAACTTCGCCACGAAGGGCCGCACGAAGGCCTCCGTCCCCCGGTCGCGCACCAGCGCCTGCTGGCCGGCGCGCCACGCCTGCTCCACGGGCCGGGCGGCGAAAGGGTCCGTGTCCATCACACAGACGCCCGCCAGACGCTCCGGCGCGCGGGCCAGCACCTCCAGCGCCACCATGCCGCCGAGCGAGAGGCCGGCCAGCGCGAAACGTTCCGGCGCCCCGGCCAGCAACCGCTCCGCCATGGCGGCGGTGCTGTCATCGCGGGTGATGTCGGCGATGGCGATGTCCCCGCCGAGCGCTGCCACCTGCGGGGCGTAGAGCCAGGCGCCGCACAGGTGCCCGGGCACGAGGATCAGCCGCATGTCGCCTCCAGTGCCGCGAAGGCGGCGGATGGCACGGTGAGCACCGGGCGCGAGACCATCGCCGCCACCGGCGCCATGGAGCTCTGCCCCAGTGCCACGGTGTGCGCGCCGCTTGCTCCGGTTGCCGCCGAGACCTCGGCGAGATAGCCGTCCACGTCTCCGGCCAGGAACCGCGCCCAGGCCTCCGGCAGGGCCACCAGCCGCAGGCCGGGCCGGGGGCCGTAGAGCGCGCGCGCCGCCGCCATGGTGGAGGGCGCGGCGAGGATCACGTCCAGCGTGCCGCCCCGGGCCAGCGCCGCGCGGGCCAGGGCATGGTCTGCCGCCAGCGCCGGGGGCCGGGCCGCCGCGGCGAGGCTGGAGCAGGTGAGCAGCACCGCGTCCGCCCCCTCCGCCAGCCCGCCCAGAAGCGCCTGCACCTCCGCCAGCAGGCCCGCGTCCGACCCCTGCCCCGCGCGGGCCAGCAGGTCCGGCCGGACGGTGTGGCGCAGGCGGAACGCCCCCGGCGCGGCAGCCTCGTAGAGCGCCACGTTGCTCTGTGCCGTGTGCAGGCAGGCCACGATCATCCGAACTGCTCCGCCCGGATGCGGTAGAGCATGTGCCGGCGCAGCGGGCCGGAGGCCACGGCCGGGTGGTCGAAATCCTCGCCCGGGTCGCGCCGCATGCCCAGCCGCTGCATCACCCGCTCGGAGGGGCGGTTGGGCAGGGCGGTGAAGGCCACGATCTCCGCCAGCTCGCGCACCCGGAAGCCCCAGCCCAGCATGGCGCGCGCCGCCTCCGTGGCATAGCCCTGCCCCCAGGCGGCCCGGGCGAAGCGCCAGCCCACCTCCACGAAGGGCCCGAGCGGCGCGAAGGCGCCCACCGCCAGCCCCGCCATGCCGAGGAAGGCGTTGTCCTCGCGGCGGATCACCGGCATGAAGCACATGCCGTCGCGCTCCATGCGCACGTGCTGGCGGGCGATGGCGGCATCGCTCTGGTCGCGGGTGAGGGGGGCGGGGAAGTGGCGCATCACCTCCGGGTCCGCGTTCAGCGCGGCGAAGGGGGCATGGTCCTCCACCCGCCACATGCGCAGGATCAGCCGTTCGGTGCCGAGGTGGAAGCGCCCCACGATGCTCATGCGCCGCCCTTTCGCCCGGACGTGCGGCTGCGCTCCAGCGACAGGCGCATCTGCGCGATCTCCTCGCGCGAGCGCGAGCGCTCCAGCGCATGCATCGCCTGCTCGATGTAGCCCAGATGTGCCTCCACCGCGGCCCGGGCGGCGGTGGGGTCGCGCGCCAGGACGGCGGTGAGGATGGCGCGGTGCTGGCCCAGCAGCTCGTCGCGCGTGGCGCGCACGGAAAACAACACCTGCCGGTTGTAGAAGACGCCCCGGCGCAGCAGGTCGAACATCGAGCGCATCATGTGCAGCATCACCACGTTATGGGCCGCCTCCACGATGGACATGTGGAAATCGGCGTCCAGGGCCGCCTCCTCCTCCGGGTTGCGCTTGTCATGCGCGGCTTCCATGCGCGCGAAGATGGCCGAGATCACCGCGTGATCGGCCTCCGATCCGTGGCGGGCGGCACGGTCGGCGGCCAGCCCCTCCAGGTCGCGCCGGAAGGAGAGATAGTCGAACAGCGCCGCGTCATGGGTGGCGAAGAGCTCGATCAGCGGCGGCGCGAAGGCCGAGCCCAGCACCTCGGCCACGAACACCCCGGAGCCCGGGCGGGTGACCACAAGCCCCCGGCCCTCCAGCTCCGCCAGCGCGGCACGCAGCGAGGGGCGGGACACGGCAAGCTGCTCGGAAAGCTCCCGCTCCGCCGGCAGGCGCGCGCCGGGGCGCAGGATGCCGCGCAGGATCAGCTCCTCGATCTGGCGGCGCACGGCCTCGGACACCTTCTCCGGCACGATCTTGCGAAACGGCATCCTGCCCTCCTTCTTCGCCCCGGAAAATGGACGAGCGGCGGCCCGGCGGCAAGACCGCATTCCACCGGGCGCGGAGGAGGCGCGCCCCGTGCGCATCCCCGGCCCGGCCCGCAAGCGCAGCGGCGGCGATTGCACGGCGCTTCGGCCCGGACCACCCGCGGTCCGGAGCACACGGCCGGCCATGCTGCCCGCCGAACGGGCCCCGTCCCAGCGGATCTTCGGGGCCACCGGCCCCGCGATGCATTGAATTCACCGCCCCCGGCCCTAAAGTCGCGGCGAACCCGGAGGTCCCCCGATGCGCTATTTCCCGATGTTTCTCGATACGCGCGGCCGCACCGTGCTGCTGGCCGGCGGCGGTGAGCAGATGGCCCAGAAGGCGCGGCTGCTCACCCGCACCGAGGCGCGCATCGAGATCATGGCGCCCGGGATCGACGCCGAACTCGCCGCGCACGTGGCCTCGGGCCGCGCCAGCCGGGTGGAGAAGGTCTATGACGAGCCGGCCATCGACCGGGCGGCCCTGCTCTTCGCGGCCTCCGGCTGCTGCGGAATCGACGCGATGATCGCCGCCCGGGGGCGCGAGACCGGCGCGCTGGTGAACGTGGTGGACCGCCCGGCGCTTTGCGACGCCATCACCCCGGCGCTGGTGGACCGCGACCCGCTCATCGTCGCCATCGGCACGGAGGGCGCCGCCCCGGTCATGGCGCGCGAGGTGAAGACCCGGCTCGAGACCATGCTGGAACCCGAGCTCGGCGGGCTGGTCGCGCTGGCCGGCCGGCTGCGCGAGACGGTGGCGGAGAGCGTGCCGCTCCTGGGCCGGCGCGCCTTCTGGGAGTGGGTGTTCGACGGGCCGCCGCGGCGCCTGTGGCAGGAGGGCCTGGCGGCGGAGGCCGAGGCGGCAATCCGCGCGCGCGCGGCCGAGGGCGGGGCCGGCGGCGCGGCCACGCTCGTCTCGCTCATCGCGCTGCCGGAGGAGGTGGACCTGCTGCCGCTGCGCGCCGTGCAGCGCCTGCAATCGGCCGGGATCGTGCTGCACCCGCCGGGGCTGGGCGCGGAGGCACTGGAACTCGCCCGGCGCGACGCGGAACGCGCCACGCTGGCGACAGATGGCGTGGACAGGGTGGTGGACCAGGTGCGCGCCGCCTGCGCGGACCATGCACGCATCGTGCTGTTGCTGCCGGTGGGGGAGCCCTCCTCCCCCGCCCTGCGCGCGGCACTGGAGGCCGAGGGGCTGGCCTGCGAGCCGCTGCCCGGCACGGGCTGAGCGGGGCGTTCCCGGGCGACGATGCCGCCGCCCGGAACACGGCTCACTGCGTCGCGGGGATGATGTAGACCTCGACCCGGCGGTTGCGCGCGCGGCCCGACGGCGTGTCGTTGCTGGCAATCGGGTCGGTCTCGCCCATGCCGGCGCTCTCGATGCGCGCGGAGTTCACGTTGCGGCGCACGAGGGCATTGGCCACGGCCCGCGCCCGGCGCTCGGACAGGCGCTGGTTGTAATCGTCCGCGCCGGTGCTGTCGGTATGGCCGATCACGTCGATGTAGCTCGACGGATACTCGTTGAGGCTCTGCGCCAGCTGGTTGATGGCGCCACGGCTCTCCGGCTTCAGCGCGACACTGTCGGTGTCGAACGTGATGCCGTCCGGCAGGCTCACGAGCAGGCGGTCGTTCTCGCGCGTGACGGTGGCACCGGTGTTGGCCATGTCCTGGCGCAGGTCCTTCTCCTGCTGATCGAGGTAATTGCCCACGCCGGCGCCGACGAGCAGGCCGATGCCCGCACCGACCAGCGCGTTCCGGCGGTCATCGCCGCCCACCAGAAGGCCGCCGAGCGCACCCGCGGCGGAGCCGATCGCGGCGCCCCCGATGATGTTGCGGCTCGCGCTGCCGTCTTCCGTACAGCCGCTTGCCACCAGCATCGCAGCCACACATGTTCCGGCGAGAAGATGTTTCATTACGCTTTCCTCTTCGACTTTTTTTCCGACCTGTCGGAGCGGAAGGTACTACGACGCATCCGCACCTCTCCGTCGCTGCATGCATCTAGCCCGAACTGAGCAAAGGCAACGAACATCTGCGTCATCGGGGGCAGAACGCTGCGTCGGGCGGCCAGGCCGCCCCGGAGAGAGGCCCTGCCCTGCCATCCCATTCCGGGCCACGGAACCGCGCCTGCCGGTCAGCGGGTCGGGCACATGCCGCCTCTCCCTCCCGCGCGCCCCCCGGCCCGTCGGGCGGGTGTCAACCCCGCGCGCGCAGCGCCACGCGGCGGATCTTGCCGGACACGGTCTTGGGTAAGTCCGAGACGAACTCGATCTCCCGCGGATACTTGTAGGGGGCGGTCTGGGCCTTGCAGAAGGCCTGCAATTCGGCGACCAGGGCCGCGTCCGCCTCCCAGCCCGAAGCGAGCACCACGAAGGCGCGCACCACGTGCCCGCGCGTCGGGTCCGGCGCGGCGACAACGGCACTCTCCGCCACGGCGGGATGTTCGAGCAGGGCGCTCTCCACCTCGAACGGGCTGATGCGGTAGCCGGCGGAGAGAATCAGGTCATCGGCCCGGCCGATGAACCAGAAATAGCCGTCCGCGTCGCGCCGGGCGGTGTCTCCGGTGTAATACCAGCCGTTGCGGAAGGCGCGGCGATCCCGGCCCTCGGGGGTGATGTAGCCGTCGAACAGGCCCGGCGGCCAGGGGTCGGAGAGGTGCACGCCGATATGGCCGATCTCGCCGGGCGGCAGGCGGTTGCCGTCATCGTCGATCACGTCGATGTCGAAGCCCGGCACCGGCTTGCCCATGGCGCCGGGGCGGATCTCGATGCCCACGCAATTGCCGATCAGGTTGATCGCCTCGGTCTGGCCATAGCCATCGGCGATGAAATGGCCGGTCGCGGCATGCCAGACGCGGATCGCCTCCGGGTTCAGCGGCTCGCCGGAGCCGAGCGAGCGGCGAATGGAGCTGAGGTCGTATGCCCCGAGATCATGCTGCGCAAGCATCCGGTAAACCGTTGGCGGGGCGCAGAAACTGGTCACGCGGAAACGCTCGATCACCGCGAGGTGGGCCGCCGGGTCGAAGCGCTCCGCCGCGTCGTAGAGCAACACGCGCGCGCCCAGCAGGAGCGGCGGGTAAAGCTTGCCCCAGGCCGCCTTGGCCCAGCCGGTGTCCGTCAGCGTCCAGTGCAGGTCGCTCTCCCGCAGGTCCATCCAGAACAGGCCGGTGGCCGCATGCGCGAGGGCATAGGAATGGTCGCGCGGCACCAGCTTCGGCGCCGAGGTGGTGCCGGAGGTGAAATACACCATCATGAGGTCGGTTGCCCGCGTGCGCACCACCGGTGGTGTCTCGGAGGCGCCGGCCAGCAGGTCGTCGAGCGCAAGCCAGCCGTCGCGCGTGCCTCCCGAGACGATGAGATGGCGCAGGCTGGGGCATTCGGCGGCGATGGTCTCGACCTTGCCGCAATGCCGCCCGGTCACGATCACCGCCTGTGCCCCGGTGGCCTGAACCCGCCAGGCGATGTCGCGCCCGGTGAGCAGCGTGGTGCCGGGCACGGTGACCACCCCGGCCTTGTTCGCGCCCAGCATCACGGTGAACCAGTCCGGCACCCGGTCCATCACCACCATCACATGCGCGCCGGGCGCGAGGCCCAGACGCGCCAGCGCATCGGCGAAACGGTTTGTCAGCGCCGAAAGCGCGCCGAAACTGATGTCCCGCACGGTCTCCATGTCTTCCGACACGGCGGTGATGGCGATCTTCTCAGGGGGGTGGCGGTCCACGACATCGCGGCCGAAATTGAAGAATTCCGGAATGTCGGGGTCATAGGCCTCGACGGCCTGGGCATAGTCGCGGGGGATGTGGCCAAAACCGGGCAACGCGGGAGAACTCCGGGAAATGGGCGGCCGGAACACCCCGGCCGCCCGATTTCCTATCAGGAATGAATCGCGCCGTCACCACAGGCGAGCGCCGCCTCGCGCACCGCCTCGGAGAAGGTGGGATGCGCATGGCAGGTGCGCGCCACGTCCTCGGCGGAGGCGCCGAATTCCATCGCCACGCAGATCTCGTGGATCAGCTCGCCGGCCGCGGGGCCGATGATATGCGCGCCCAGCAGCCGGTCGGTTTCCGCGTCGGCGAGCAGCTTCACGAAACCGTCCGTCACCAGGTTCGCCTTGGCGCGGCCGTTGGCCATGAACTGGAACTTGCCGGCCTTGTACTTGCGGCCCTGCTCCTTCAGCTGCTCCTCGGTGAGGCCCACGGATGCCACCTCGGGCGCGGTGTAGATCACGCCGGGGATGACATCGTAGTTCACGTGGCCCTTCTGGCCGGCGATGCTCTCGGCGACGGCGATGCCCTCGTCCTCGGCCTTGTGGGCGAGCATCGGGCCGGTGGTCACGTCGCCGATCACCCAGATGCCGTCCACGTTGGTCTTGCCGTGGCTGCCCTTCACCTGGCCGCGCTCGGTCATCTCCACGCCCACGCCGTCGAGCCCGAGGCCCTCGGTGTAGGGGCGGCGGCCGGTGGCGAGCAGCACCACATCGGTGTCGATGCTGGCCTCGCTGTCATCCTTGCGCAGCTTGTAGGAGACCTTCAGGCTGTCGCCCTTCTCCACGCCCTGCACCGCGGCACCCATCACGAACTTGATGCCCTGCTTCTCCAGCAGCTTCCTGAACTGGCGCTGCACCTCGGCGTCCATGCCCGGGGTGATGGCGTCGAGGAACTCGACCACGGTCACATCGGTCCCGAGGCGCTTGTAGACCGAGCCCAGCTCCAGCCCGATCACGCCGGCGCCGATCACCACCATGCTCTTCGGAATCTCCTTGAGCGCCAGCGCGCCGGTGGAGGAGACCACGCGCTCCTCGTCCACCTCGACTCCCTTGAGCGGGGAGACCTCGGAGCCGGTGGCGATGACGATGTTCTTCGCGCTGTGGGTCTCGTCACCCACGGTGACTTCGCCCTTCGCCGTGATCTTGCCCCAGCCCTTCAGCCAGTCGACCTTGTTCTTCTTGAAGAGGAACTCGATCCCCTTCACGTTGCTCTCGATCACCGCGCTCTTGTGGCCGAGCATCTTCTCCCAGTCCACGGTCACGCCGCCGGTGGCGATGCCCATGGTCTCGAAGTTATGCGCGGTCTCGTGCACCATCTCGGAGGCGTGCAGCAACGCCTTGGAGGGGATGCAGCCCACGTTGAGGCAGGTGCCGCCGAGGGTTTCGCGGCCCTCGACACAGGCGGTCTTGAGCCCCAGCTGGGCACAGCGGATCGCACAGACATAGCCCCCCGGGCCGCCTCCGATGATGATCACGTCATAGCTGGCCATGGAAGTCTCCTCGAAGTTCATCTTGTGCCGGCGATCCCGCAGGGCCGGGCGTTTTCGTCGCAACCGCCTCAGACGAGGGCGGCAATCAGCATCAGCGTCGCGGCTCCGAAGCCTATGACGAAGGCGATGCTCCGCCAAGGGCTCAGCCCCAGGGCGTAGCAGGGTACATAGGCCACCCGGGCGCCGAACCACACCCAGGCGCAGACCGCGGTCAGGCCGGACGTGGCGTCAAGCAGGGTGACCGAGACAGCGGCCACCGCGTAGAGCAGCAGCGCCTCGTGCATGTTCCCGAGGGCCCGGTGCAGCCGTCCCGCGACGCCGGTGAGGGCGAGCGGGGTGTCACGCGGGCCCGTCGTCACCGCCGGGCCGAGCTGGAGATTGGCGGGGACGGCCATCAGCACGTACTGGGCCACGACCAGCAGGCCGCCGAGCGCCAGTACGGTGATTTCGCTCCCACCGGTCATTGCCTGGCCTCCCCGGCCGGTATCGGTCGGGCGGCGGCGCCGTGCCGCCGCCCGGAACGGTTCAGAGGTCCATCAGCAGGCGGCGCGGATCCTCGAGGGCTTCCTTCACCCGCACGAGGAAGGTCACCGCGCCCTTGCCGTCGACGATGCGGTGATCGTAGCTCAGCGCCAGGTACATCATCGGGCGGATCTCGATCTTGCCGCCGATCACCATCGGCCGCTCCTGGATCTTGTGCATGCCCAGGATGCCGGACTGCGGAGGGTTCAGGATCGGCGAGGACATCAGCGAACCGTAGACGCCGCCGTTCGAGATGGTGAAGGTGCCGCCCTGCATCTCGGCCATGGAGAGCTTGCCGTCGCGGCCGCGCTTGCCCAGCTCGGCGATCTTCTTCTCGATCTCCGCGAAGGACATCTGGTCCGCGTCACGCACCACGGGCACCACCAGCCCCGCCGGCGTGCCGACGGCGACACCGATGTGGTAGTAGTTCTTGTAGACCACGTCCTGGCCGTCGATCTCGGCGTTCACGTCCGGCACTTCGAGCAGGGCGTGGCAGCAGGCCTTCACGAAGAACGACATGAAGCCGAGCTTGGTGCCGTGCTTCTTCTCGAACAGCGTCTTGTACTCGTTGCGCAGCTCCATGATGCCGGTCATGTCCACCTCGTTGTAGGTGGTCAGCATCGCGGCCGCGTTCTGGGCGTCCTTCAGGCGACGGGCGATCGTCTGGCGCAGGCGCGTCATGCGCACCCGCTCCTCGCGGCCCGCGTCCGTGGCCGACACCGGCGCGCGCGGGGTCTGTGCCGGGGCAGGCGCGGGGGCCGGCGCGGCGGAGGCGGCAGTGACCGCCTTCATCACGTCTTCCTTCATCACCCGGCCGTCGCGGCCCGAGCCCTGGACCTGGTCGGAGCTGAGCCCCTTCTCGGCCATCAGCTTCTTGGCGGAGGGGGCATCCTCCACGTCCTTGCCGGAGGCGGGCGCGGATGCCGGGGCCTCGGCCGCGGGCTGAGCCGCCGGAGCGGCGCCCGAGGCGGAGAGCACGGCCAGCTTGCCGCCGGCCTCGACCGTGGCGCCCTCGGCAACCAGGATCTCCGAGAGCACGCCCGCCGAGGGGCTGGGCACCTCGACCGACACCTTGTCGGTCTCCAGTTCGCAGAGCATCTCGTCCTGCGCGACGGTGTCGCCCGGCTTCTTGAACCAGCTCGAAACCGTGGCCTCGGTGACGCTTTCGCCGAGGGAGGGCACCATCACGTCGATCGCGTCGCCACCGGAGGCGGCAGGCGCGGCGGCGGGTTTCGCATCGGCCGCGGGCTTCGCCGGTGCCGCGGCGGCTTCACCACCGGCGGAGACGGTGGCCAGCAGCGCATCGACTCCCACGGTCTCGCCTTCCGCCGCAACGATCTCGCCGAGGGTGCCGGCCACGGGGCTCGGCACTTCGACGGTCACCTTGTCGGTCTCCAGCTCGCAGAGCATTTCGTCAACCGCTACGGCGTCACCGGGTTTCTTGAACCAGGTGGCAACCGTCGCCTCCGTCACGCTCTCGCCAAGGGTCGGGACCCGTACTTCAGTGCTCATCACATACCTCTCAGAGCGTCAGCGCTTCGGTCACGAGCGCCTGCTGTTCCTGTTTATGTTTCGTCGCAAGGCCCGTTGCCGGCGAGGCCGAAGCCCGGCGCCCGACGTAGCGCGGACGCGCATGCGTGGCGCCGATGCGGCTCAGCACCCATTCGATGTTCGGCTCGACGAAGGTCCAGGCCCCCTGGTTCTTCGGCTCTTCCTGGCACCAGATCACCTCCGCTTCCTTGAAGCGCGACAGCTCCTTGGTGAGCGACAGCGCCGGGAACGGATAGAACTGCTCCAGCCGCAGCAGATAGACATTGTCGGCACCGGCGGCGTCGCGCGCCTCCAGAAGGTCGTAGTAGACCTTGCCGGAGCAGATCACGACGCGCTTGATCTCCTCGTCCGGAACCAGCTCCAGCTCCGAATGGCCCTTCTGGGCATCGTCCCACAGCACGCGGTGGAAGGACGAACCGGTGGCAAGATCCGCCAGCGGCGACACGCAGAGCTTGTGGCGCAGCAGCGACTTCGGCGTGACCAGCACCAGCGGCTTGCGGAAGCTGCGGTGCAGCTGCCGGCGCAGGATGTGGAAATAGTTCGCCGGGGTCGAGCAGTTCGCCACGATCCAGTTGTCCTCGGCGGAGAGCTGCAGGAAGCGCTCCAGCCGGGCGGAGGAATGCTCCGGCCCCTGGCCCTCGTAGCCATGCGGCAGCAGCATCACCAGGCCGGACATGCGCAGCCATTTCGACTCACCGGAGGAGATGAACTGGTCGATCATGATCTGGGCGCCGTTGGCGAAATCGCCGAACTGGGCCTCCCAGAGCGTGAGCGCGTTCGGCTCCGCCAGCGTGTAGCCGTATTCATAGCCGAGCACCGCGTATTCCGAGAGCATCGAATCGACGACCTCGTACTGCGCCTGGCCTTCCTTGAGATGGTTGAGCGGCAGGTAGCGCTCCTCCGTCTCCTGGTCGATGATGCCCGAGTGGCGCTGCGAGAAAGTGCCGCGCGTGGCGTCCTGGCCGGAAAGGCGCACCGGGTAGCCCTCGGTGAGCAGGGTACCGAAGGCGAGCGCCTCGGCGGTGGCCCAGTCGATCGCCGTGCCTTCCTCGATCATCGTGCGCTTGGTCTCGAGCAGGCGCTCCACCGTGCGGTGCGGCTGGAACTTCTCCGGCAGCGTGCTCAGCCGCAGGCCGACCTCGCGCAGGATCTCCTCCGGCACGGCCGTCTCGCCGCGCTGGTATTCGCCGCCCTCGCGGGACAGGCCGGACCAGCGTCCGTCAAGCCAGTCAGCCTTGTTCGGGCGGTATTCCTTGCCGGCCTCGAACTCCTCGTTCAGCCTGGCCTGGAAAGACGCCTTCATGTCTTCGATCTCGCCCTCGGGCATGAGACCGTCGGCCACCAGCCGGTCGGTGTAGAGCTGCAGCGTGGTCTTGTGCCGCTTGATGCTCTTGTACATCAGCGGCTGGGTGAACATCGGCTCGTCACCCTCGTTGTGGCCGAAGCGGCGGTAGCAGAACATGTCGATGACCACGTCCTTGCCGAACTTCTGGCGGAACTCGGTGGCCACCTTCGCGGCATGCACCACGGCCTCCGGATCGTCGCCGTTCACGTGGAAGATCGGGGCCTCCACCATGAGCGCGATATCCGTCGGATACGGGCTGGAGCGCGAGTTGTGCGGGGCGGTGGTGAAGCCGATCTGGTTGTTCACCACGATGTGGATGGTGCCGCCGGTGCGGTGGCCCTTCAGGCCGGAGAGGCCGAAGCACTCCGCCACCACGCCCTGGCCGGCGAAGGCCGCGTCGCCGTGCAGCAGGATGGGGAGCACCGCGCGGCGCTCGGCATCGTTGAGCTGCTGCTGCTTGGCGCGCACCTTGCCCAGCACCACCGGGTTCACCGCCTCGAGATGCGAGGGGTTCGCGGTGAGCGACAGGTGCACGGAATTGCCGTCGAACTCGCGGTCCGAAGACGCGCCGAGGTGGTACTTCACGTCGCCAGAGCCGTCCACGTCATCGGGCTTGAACGACCCGCCCTGGAACTCGTTGAAGATGGCGCGGTAGGGCTTCATCAGCACGTTGGCGAGCACGTTGAGGCGGCCGCGGTGCGGCATGCCGACCACGACTTCCTTCACCCCGAGCGCGCCGCCACGCTTCAGGATCTGCTCCATGGCCGGGATCAGCGCCTCGGCGCCGTCCAGCCCGAACCGCTTGGTGCCCATGTATTTCACATGGAGGAATTTCTCGTAGCCCTCGGCCTCGACCAGCTTGTTGAGGATGGCGCGGCGCCCCTCGCGGGTGAAGGCGATCTCCTTGCCGTAGCCCTCGATGCGCTCCTTCAGCCAGGCGGCTTCCTCGGCGTTCGAGATGTGCATGTACTGCAGCGCGAAGGTGCCGCAATAGGTGCGCTTGACCAGCGCGAGGATCTCGCGCAGCGAGCCGGTCTGCAGGCCGAGCACGTTGTCGAGGAAGATCGGCCGGTCCATGTCGGCATCGGTGAAGCCGTAGGATTTCGGGTCCAGCTCGGGATGGGCCTCCTCGGGGGTGAGGCGCAGCGGGTCCAGATCGGCGGCGAGATGGCCGCGGATGCGGTAGGCGCGGATCAGCATCAGGGCGCGCATCGAGTCGATCGTGGCCTTGCGCACGTCGGCATCGGAGAGCGAGACGCCCTTGGCCTCGGCCTTCGCCTTGAGCTTTTCGCCGACCTTCGCCTCGGTCTCGGGGCCCCAGTCGCCGTCCAGCGCGGAAACGAGATCGCCGCCGGCAACCGGCGGCCAGTCGGCGCGCAGCCAACTCGGGCCCGAGGCTTCGCGGGTCACGTCAGCCGGGGCATCGCCGAGGGCGCGGAAGAACTCCTGCCAGCTCTCGTCCACCGAAGCAGGATCTGCGGTGTACTTCGCGTAGAGCTGCTCGATGAAATCGGCGTTCTGCCCCTGAAGAAAGGACGAGGAGTGGAAGAGCGTGTTCGGCGACTGCTCTGTCATGGCGGTCCGGGCCGGCCTCTGGCCCGCTCCCTCTGCTGCCCCGGAGGGCGTTTTGCGTTGCTGCCCCGCGCGGGGCCGTCGGAGATCGGTGGCGCACCATGGCGCGCCACCGGTTACGATTTAGCCAATGGCCTTGAGAACGGCCTCACCGAGGCTTGCCGGGCTGTCGGCAACCACGATGCCGGCCATCTTCATGGCCTCGATCTTGTCTTCCGCGCCGCCCTTGCCGCCGGCGATGATCGCCCCGGCATGGCCCATGCGGCGGCCCTTCGGCGCCGTGCGGCCCGCGATGAACCCGGCAACCGGCTTCTTGCGGCCCTTCTTCGCCTCGTCGGCGAGGAACTGCGCGGCCTCTTCCTCGGCGGAGCCGCCGATCTCGCCGATCATGATGATGGACTGGGTCTCATCATCGGCAAGCAGCCATTCCAGCGCATCGATGTGCTCGGTGCCCTTGATCGGGTCGCCGCCGATGCCGATGCAGGTCGACTGGCCCAGGCCGGCCGCGGTGGTCTGCGCCACCGCCTCATACGTAAGCGTCCCGGAGCGGGAAACCACACCCACGCTCCCGCGCTTGTGAATATGCCCCGGCATGATGCCGATCTTGCACGCATCCGGCGTGATCACGCCCGGGCAGTTCGGCCCGATGAGGATGGAGGACGAGCCCTGCAGGGCGCGCTTCACCCGCATCATGTCCAGCACCGGGATGCCCTCGGTGATGCACACGATCAGCTCCAGGCCGGCGTCGATGGCCTCGAGGATCGAATCCGCCGCGAACGGGGGCGGCACGTAGATCGCGGTCGCGTTCGCGCCGGTCACGTGGCGCGCCTCGGCCACGGTGTCGAACACCGGCAGGTTCAGGTGGGTCTGGCCTCCCTTGCCCGGGGTCACGCCGCCGACCATCTTGGTGCCGTAGGCGATCGCCTGCTCGGAGTGGAACGTGCCCTGCGAGCCGGTGAAGCCCTGGCAGATCACCTTGGTGTTTTCGTTTACGAGTACGGCCATGAGGGCCTCCCTTCGTAGTGGCGCCACCGCGCCGTGCATGTACTGTCGCGCGGGGGTTTCCCGCGCTGGATCCTGTCAGGCCGCCGTCAGTCGGCGGTAAATCCGATCGAGCTGCCCTGCCCGCCGCAGGCCTCTTCGCGCCCCGAGGAGCCGAAGGTGACCGTGACCTGGCCTTCGCCGGTCTCGACCACGGGGCCCGCGCACTCACCCTCTCCGGGCGTGCTCTCGAACCCGGCGGCGGAAACCGCCTGGCCGGCGAGCGCCTTCGCCTCGTCGAGCGACACGGACTTCGCCTCGAAGCGGCAGCTGCCGCCATCGGGGCTCACCATGCCGCCCACGCCGCCCTGCGCGAACTCATGCGTGGGCTGGCCTTCATAGGTCAGCTCCGCATGTTTCCAGCCGGCGGCCTCGAACGCGTCCACCGCGCCCTGCAGGTCGTCGGCATTGGCAAGGCAGGTCTCGAAGGCCGCGCCGAGGCTGGGCCCCGGCTCGGTCGTGCTCAGATCCGCCGCGCCGGCCGCCGAGGCACCGGTGAGCAGGAAGGTTGCGATGAGGGCGAGGCTGCGCATCGGGTCAGCCCTTGACCGCTTTGACGATCTTCTCGGCGGCGTCGGCGAGGTTGTCGGCAGCGATCACGGCCAGGCCGCTCTCGTTGATGATCTTCTTGCCCAGCTCCACGTTCGTGCCCTCGAGGCGCACGACCAGCGGAACCTGCAGACCGACTTCCTTCACCGCGACGAGCACGCCCTCGGCGATCACATCGCAGCGCATGATGCCGCCGAAGATGTTCACGAGGATGCCCTTCACCTGCGGGTCGGAGGTGATGATCTTGAAGGCTTCCGTCACCTTCTCCTTGGTCGCCCCGCCGCCCACGTCGAGGAAGTTGGCCGGCTCGGACCCGTAGAGCTTGATGATGTCCATCGTCGCCATCGCGAGGCCGGCGCCGTTGACCATGCAGCCGATCTCGCCGTCGAGCGCGATGTAGTTCAGGTCGAACTTGGAGGCGGCGAGTTCCTTGGGGTCTTCCTCGGTCTCGTCACGCAGGCTCATGATGTCCTGATGGCGGTACATCGCGTTGCCGTCGAAGCCCATCTTGCAGTCGAGGCACTTCACGTTGCCGTCGGTGGTCAGGATGAGCGGGTTGATCTCGAGCATCTCGAGATCCTTTTCGATGAAGAGGCGGTAGAGATTGTCCACCAGCTTCACGCACTGCTTGAAGGCCTGGCCGGTGAGGCCCAGCTCGAAGGCCACCTTGCGGCCGTGGAAGCTGGAGAGGCCGGAGGCCGGATCGACGGAGAAGGACAGGATCTTCTCGGGGGTGGACGCGGCCACTTCCTCGATGTCCATGCCGCCCTCGGTGGAGACCACGAAGGAGACGCGGGCGGTCTGCCGGTCGACGAGCAGGGAGAGGTAGAACTCCTTCTCGATGTCCGAACCGTCCTCGATGTAGACGCGGTTGACCTGCTTGCCGGCCTCCCCGGTCTGCGCGGTCACGAGGGTGCGGCCCAGCATCTTCTGGGTTTCCTCGGCGGCTTCCTCGACGGACTTGCAGATGCGCACGCCGCCTTTCGGTCCCGCTTCCGGCTCCTTGAAGGACCCCTTGCCGCGGCCACCCGCGTGGATCTGGGCCTTCACGACCCAGATCGGGCCGTCAATCTCGCCGGCCGCAGTCTTGGCCTCCTCGGCCCGCAGGACGATACGTCCGTCCGATACGGGGGCCCCGTAGGCCTTCAGAAGCTGCTTTGCCTGGTATTCGTGGATGTTCATCGCACTCGCTCCGATTCATCTGCATCTGCGGACCCGCCGGGGGTCACCGCGATTAGGGGGGAGCCTTAGCAAGATTCATTGCTTTGACAACCGCCCAACCGCTAACTGCCGCGTGTTGCGGAAAAGAAAACGGCTTTTGTGATCACATGATTTTTTCTTGTGATCACAACAGCGCCGGCCGGCGCCGAATCAGGTTCCGGAGGCTTCGGCCGCGACTCATCGCCCCGTTCGTCCACGCCCCGGAAAACACGAAGGGCCCGGCTTTGCGCCGGGCCCCCTGGTCATTTCACGTCCGTTCCGGCCTCACGCCAGCGTCGAGTCGATGCCCTTGCAGGCCTCCACGAGGCCCTGGACGGCGGCGACGGACTTGTCGAGCATCGCCTGCTCGTCCTTGTTGAGCTTGATGTCGACGATGCGCTCGATGCCGCCGGCACCGATCACGGTCGGCACGCCGACATACATGCCCTTCAGGCCGTAGGGGCCATCGACCCATGCCGCGCAGGGCAGCAGGCGCTTCTGGTCCTTCAGGTAGGCTTCGGCCATCTGCACGGCCGAGGCGGCCGGGGCATAGAAGGCCGAGCCGGTCTTCAGCAGGCCGACGATCTCGGCGCCGCCGTCACGGGTGCGCTGGACGATCGCGTCGAGCTTCTCCTGGGAGGTCCAGCCCATGGACACCAGGTCGGGCAGCGGAATGCCGCCGACGGTCGAGTAGCGGACGAGCGGCACCATGG
The DNA here is from genome assembly GCF_005887635.2 of Paroceanicella profunda. Taxonomy (GTDB): domain Bacteria; phylum Pseudomonadota; class Alphaproteobacteria; order Rhodobacterales; family Rhodobacteraceae; genus Paroceanicella; species Paroceanicella profunda. The sequence continues at coordinate 813,614 of NZ_CP040818.1, forward strand.
TGTCGCCGTGGCCCCCGAGCACGAAGGCCGAGACGTCCTTCACCGAGACATTGAATTCCTCGGCCAGGAAGTAGCGGAAGCGCGCGCTGTCGAGCACGCCCGCCATGCCCACGACCTTCTCCTTCGGAAGGCCGGAGAATTCGCGGAGCGCCCAGACCATCGCGTCGAGCGGGTTGGTGATGCAGATCACGAAGGCGTTCGGGGCATACTGCTTGATGCCTTCGCCGACGGATTTCATCACCTTGAGGTTGATGCCCAGCAGGTCATCGCGGCTCATGCCCGGCTTGCGGGGCACACCGGCGGTGACGATGCACACATCCGCACCTTCGATCTGCGCGTAGTCGTTGGCACCGCTCAACGCCGCGTCGAACCCGTCAACCGGGCTCGATTCCGCGAGGTCGAGCGCCTTGCCCTGCGGCACGCCCTCGGAGATGTCGAAAAGGACTACGTCACCGAGTTCCTTGAGGCCCACGAGGTGGGCGAGCGTGCCGCCGATCTGTCCGGCGCCGATCAGTGCGATCTTGGCTCTCGCCATGGCTGAGTTCTCCCAGGTGTTTGGTCAAAACGGGTGCGGAGTAGCCCGAAATCATGAATTTCGCAAGTGCAACACCATCATCGTCGCAGTTGCCCATTGATCGGCGGCCCCTCGGGGGGCAAGAGTCTGGCGGCGCGAACCCCGGGGATTTCAATGCAGTTAGACTGGCTTTTCTTTGCGATGACCATTCCCGCCGTGTTGTTCGCGGGGGTGTCGAAAGGGGGATTCGGCGCCGGCGCCGGCTTCGCGGCCACGCCGTTCCTGGCATTGATTCTCCCGCCGCACGTGGCGGTGGGGCTGATGCTGCCGCTGCTCATGGTGATGGACGTGACCTCGGTGCGCCTCTACTGGCGGAAATGGGACTGGCGCAATGCGTGCGCGATCATGGCGGCCAGCGTGCCGGGCGTGCTGCTCGGCATGCTGCTGTTCAACTGGGCCGATCCGGATGTCATCCGCCTGGTGATCGGCCTCACCGCGGTGGGTTTCGTCGCCTTCCGGCTCGCCCGGGCGCGGGGCTGGATCAGCTCCGAACCACGGCCCTTCAGCCTTCTCTCCGCCGGGTTCTGGGGCATGGCCAGCGGCTTCACCAGCTTCGTGAGCCATGCCGGCGGCCCTCCCGCGGCCATCCACCTGCTGGGACAGCAGCTCGACAAGCGCACCTACCAGGCGACCACGGTGATCATCTTCTGGTGGATCAACCTCATCAAGCTGCCGCCGTTCCTCGCGCTCGACATCATCACCGCGCGTTCGCTGCTGGCGGACCTCATCCTCGCCCCGGTGGCCATCATCGCCACGCTGATCGGCGCCTGGGCGCACACGCATATCCCCGAGAAACCCTACTTCGCCGCGGTCTATGTCTGTCTCATCATCACCGGGGGAAAACTGATCTTCGACGGGCTCACCTGAGCCCGGGAAGGCGTGCCGGGCCGCGGCGGCCCGGCGTTTCGTGTCAGGTCGGCTTGCCGGTGTTCACCGCCAGTTCGGCCTGGCCATCCCAGGCCTCGCCCGCGGCCACGAGGCAGGCCATCCCGTTGGGCATGGTCATCAGGATGGTCCAGGTACCGCTCTCCTGGCTGGCGAAGATCTCGATCACGCCCTGGTCGCGCTGGAGACCCATGCTCTGCCGGGTCTCGCCGTATTTTTCGGCCAGTCGCTGGATGATGACGGTGCGGTTGCCGCAGGCCCTGCCCCCGGCAAGCGCCGCAGGGCTGAGCGCGACCTGAGCCGCGAGAAGGGCGCCGACCGCGCCGAGAACATGTCCGATGCGCATTGTGCTTCACCTTTCCGGCAGGCGTGCAGGGGCTGGCCGCGGCTTTGCCGCGCGCTCGCAGGCGTGCCATTGAGTCTCTACAGAACCGACCGTCCGGCGCGAACCGACCCGCTTCCAGGAGCCGATGCTTCCCCGCGAGCCGGGCGGGAACATGCGAGTCAGTTGGCCGCAAACACACGAACATCAGGTAAACACGCCGGCAGCGCGCGCTGCGCCGCAGCAGGACGCAACGCGCAACATTCTTCTCGGCGCAGGCGCCGGCGCGACACTTTCCGTCGACAACCCCGGCGCACCCATGCAATATGCGGCGCTGCACCACGCTGACCCGAGGACCCAGACGATGACCGACCAGACCCGCCCGCGTCGTTCCGTGCTCTACATGCCCGGCTCCAAGGCCCGGGCGCTGGAGAAGGCACGCAGCCTCGCCGCCGATTCGCTGATTCTCGATCTCGAGGACGCGGTGACACCGGAGGAGAAGCCGGCCGCGCGCGATCTCGTGTGCGCCGCGGTGCGCGAGGGCGGGTACGGGCCGCGCGAGCTCATCATCCGCATCAACGGTCTGGACACGGAATGGGGAGAGGCCGACCTCGCCGCGGCCTGCGCCGCGGGGCCGGACGCCATCCTGCTGCCCAAGGTCAGCCGGCCGGAGGACATCACCGGGCTGGAGGCGAAGATGGCCGCCGCCCCCGCCGGCACGCGCATCTGGGCGATGATGGAGACGCCGCTCGGCATGCTCAACGCCGCCGCGATCGCCGCCGCCTCGCCCCGCCTCGCCTGCTTCGTCATGGGAACGAACGACCTGGTGAAGGACCTGCAGGCCCGCCACACGCCCGACCGGCTGCCGGTGATGACCGCCCTCGGCCTGTGCCTGCTGGCCGCCCGGGCGCATGGGCTCGCCATCGTCGACGGGGTCTACAACGCCTTCCGGGACGAGGACGGCCTGCGCGCCGCCTGCCTGCAGGGGCTGGAGATGGGCTTCGACGGCAAGACCCTCATCCACCCGGCCCAGCTTGCCGTCGCCAACGAGGTCTTCGCCCCCACGCCGGAGGATCTTGCGCAGGCGGAGGTCTATGTGAGCGCCTTCGAGGCCGCGATGGCGGAGGGCGCCGGGGTGGCCGTGGTCGACGGGCGCATCGTCGAGAACCTGCATGTGGCGAACGCCCGCCGCCTGCTGGCCCAGGCTGCGGCCATCCGCGAGCTTGAAGCGGCGGGGTCCTGAGGCCTAGGGTGCCTGCAGGGAAACGACAGGGAAGTACCCATGGCATTGCTGATCATCGGCCTCGTTCTGTGGTGGGGCGCGCATCTTCTGAAGCGGCTGGCGCCGGGCCTGCGCGGCGCCCTGGGGGAGACACCGGGGAAGGGCATCGTCGCCGCGGTGCTGCTCCTCGCACTGGTCCTCATGATCGCCGGCTACCGGCAGGCGGAGATCACCGATGTCTGGTTCCCGCCGCTCTGGGCCTGGCACCTCAACAACCTGCTGATGCTCATCGCCATCGCCCTGCTGGGCATGGGCCATTCGAAGGGGCGCACCCGGAGCTGGTTCCGCCACCCGATGCTGATGGCCGTGGCCACCTGGGGTGTGGCGCACCTCGCGGTGAACGGCGATCTCGCCTCCGTCGTGCTGTTCGGCGGCATGCTGGCCTGGGCCGTGGTGGAGATGCTGGTCATCAATGCCACCTCGCCCGCCTGGGTGCGCCCCGAGCCGGGCCCCGCGAAGGGCGACCTGCGCCTCGCCCTCATCACCATCGCCGCCTTCGTGCTGATCGTCGCCGTCCACTGGGGCGTGTTCGGCGTGAAGCCCTTTCCGGGATAACACCATGATCGCGTACCGCTTTCTCACCGAGGACGACACCTCCGCTTTCTGCCACAAGGTCACGGAGGCGCTCTCGAAGGGCTGGGTGCTCTACGGCGCGCCCAGCTACGCCTATGACGCGGGTCGCGGCGTAATGCGCTGCGGGCAGGCGGTCACCAAGGAAGTCGAGGGACCCTATTCCCCGGACGTGAAACTCGGCCAGCTCTGAGCGCGGCCCGCAGGGAGACGAGGCTTTGGCGACAGAGACGAAAACCAGCGCCGGGCATTTCTTCGAGGATTACCGACTGGGCCAGAAGATGGTCCACGCCGTGCCGCGCACCGTGGGGCCCGGCGAACGCGCGCTCTACACCGCGCTCTACCCCAGCCGCTTCGCGCTCTACTCCTCCGACGTCTTCGCCCGCGCCTGCGGCCTGCCCGCCAGCCCGCTGGAAGATCTCGCCGCCTTCCACGTGGTGTTCGGCAAGTCGGTGCCGGACGTGTCGCTGAACGCGGTGGCGAACCTCGGCTACGCGGAGGGCCGCTTCCTCGCCCCGGTCTGGCCGGGGGATACGCTGGCCACCTCCTCCGAGGTGATCGGCCTGAAGCAGAATTCCAACGGAAAGTCCGGCGTGGTCTGGGTGCGCTCGACCGGCGTGAACCAGCACGGTGCCGCGGTGATGAGCTACGTGCGCTGGGTGATGGTGCGCAAGCGCGCGCCCGACGCCCCCGCCCCGGAGACCGTGGTGCCGGAGCTCGCCGGCGCCGTGGCGGCGGAGGATCTCGTGCTGCCGCCGGGCCTGGATTTCACCGGCTACGATTTCGCCGCTGCCGGCTCCCCCCATGCCTGGGAGGATTACGCGATCGGCGAGCGCATCGACCATGTCGACGGCGTGACCGTCGAGGAAGCCGAGCACATGATGGCCACGCGCCTGTGGCAGAACACCGCCAAGGTGCATTTCAACGCCACCTTCCGGGAGGACGGCCGCCGGCTGATCTATGGCGGACACGTGATATCCCTCGCCCGCGCGCTCAGCTACAACGGGCTCGGCAACGCCCAGATCATCGCCGCCATCAACGCCGGCAGCCATGCGAACCCGTGCTTCGCCGGCACCACCGTCCGGGCCTGGTCGGAGGTGCTGGACAAGGCGGAGACCGCGGCGCCCGGGGTCGGCGCCCTTCGGCTGCGGCTGGTGGCCACCCGCGCGCAGAGCGCCGGTTTCGCCCTGCGCGACACCGACGGGCGCTATCTGCCGGAGGTGCTGCTCGACCTCGATATCTGGGCGCTGATGCCGCGGCGCGGTTGAGTCGGGGTAATTGTGATCACAATCCCGGGAGTGACGCACATCCCGTGATCACACTCGCGAATTGCGTGATCACAAAAGCCGCGCAAAATCGGAAAATCCCCCGGATCGGCGATTTTCCCTTTGTAAGCGACGCCCCGTTTGGCCTAGCTTGCGGCGCATCATCCGGGCTTCGGGTCGTTCCGGCCTGTGGCCCTGCCGTTGTCCTTTCGCTGCTCCGGCCCGCCGCATCGCGGTTGTCCTGCACACAGCGTTAAGGTTTCGGTGCAAGGAACAGGAACAAGACCCGCGCGCGGATACAGCGTGCCCAAGCGGACAAGCCAGGGGAAGCACATGGCCGATGTCAACCGGGGGAACCGACCCCTCTCGCCCTTCATGATCGGGCAGGTCTATCGCCCGCAGATCACGTCCGTCCTCTCGATCATCCACCGCGCCACCGGCGTTGCCATGGCAGTGTCCGGCGCGCTGATCGTCTGGTGGTTCATCGCCGCCGCGACGGGCGAAGACTATTTCGAGTTCGCCGACGGCATTCTCACCTCCTGGATCGGAACGCTGGTCATGCTCGGCTCGCTCTGGGCCCTGTGGTACCACTTCTGCAACGGCCTGCGCCACCTTTGGTGGGACATGGGCCGGGGCTTCGAGCTCGACCAGGTGACCATGTCCGGCATCGTGACCGTGGTCGCCTCGCTGGTGCTCACCGTCTTCACCATCATCGTGGTCATGTAAGGGAGCCCGCGCCATGCAGTTTCGTACCGATCGGCAGCGTGCCACCGGCCTCGGCGCCGCCAAGGAAGGCGTGAGCCACTGGTGGAACCAGCGCGTGAGCGCCGTCGCCCTCGCAGTGCTCGTGCTCCTGTTCATCTGGCCGCTGGGCGCCGCGCTCGGCGAAAGCCACGAGGAGGTTCTGGAAACCTACCGGAACCCGTTCAACGCCATCGTCGCCATCCTGATGTTCGGCACCGCCTTCTTCCACCTCAAGCTGGGTCTTCAGGTCGTCATCGAGGATTACGTGCACGGCAAGGCCATGCGCACCGCCCTGCTGCTGGCCAACACCCTGCTCTGCGCCTTCTTCGGCATCGCCGGCATCTTTGCCGTCGTGAAGATCGCCCTCGGCGCCTGATCGGAGAATCTCATGTCATCCTACGAGTATATCGACCACACCTATGACGTCGTGGTCGTCGGCGCCGGCGGCGCCGGCCTGCGCGCGACCCTCGGCATGGCCGAACAGGGGCTGAAGACCGCCTGCATCACCAAGGTGTTCCCCACCCGCTCCCACACCGTGGCCGCCCAGGGCGGCATCGCCGCCTCGCTGGGCAACATGGGCCCGGACAGCTGGCAGTGGCACATGTACGACACCGTGAAGGGCTCGGACTGGCTGGGCGACACCGACGCGATGGAATACCTTGCACGCGAAGCCCCCGCCGCGGTCTACGAGCTGGAGCATTACGGCGTGCCCTTCTCGCGCCGCGAGGACGGCAAGATCTACCAGCGCCCCTTCGGCGGCCACACCACCGAATTCGGCGAAGGCCCCCCGGTGCAGCGCACCTGTGCCGCCGCGGACCGCACCGGCCACGCCATCCTGCACACGCTCTACGGCCAGTCGCTCAAGAACAACGCGATGTTCTACATCGAGTATTTCGCGATCGACCTGATCATGACCGAGGACGGCCGCTGCCAGGGCGTCGTGGCCTGGAAGCTCGATGACGGCACCATCCACCGGTTCAACGCCAAGACCGTGGTGCTCGCCACCGGCGGCTACGGCCGCGCCTTCTTCTCCGCCACCTCCGCGCACACCTGCACCGGCGACGGCGGCGGCATGGCGGCCCGCCAGGGCCTGCCGCTGCAGGACATGGAGTTCGTTCAGTTCCACCCCACCGGCATCTACGGCTCGGGCTGCCTGATCACCGAGGGCGCGCGCGGCGAGGGCGGCTACCTCACCAACTCCGAGGGCGAGCGCTTCATGGAGCGCTACGCGCCCACCTACAAGGACCTCGCCTCGCGCGACGTGGTCTCGCGCTGCATGACCATCGAGATCCGCGAAGGCCGCGGCGTGGGCCCGAACAAGGACCACATCTTCCTGCACCTCGACCACCTGCCCCCCGAGGCGCTGGCCGAGCGCCTGCCCGGCATCACCGAGAGCGCGCGCATCTTCGCCGGCGTGGACCTCACGAAGGAGCCGATCCCGGTTCTGCCGACGGTCCATTACAACATGGGCGGCATCCCCACGAACTACTGGGGCGAGGTGCTCGTGCCGACGGCCGAGAACCCGGACGCCATCATCCCCGGCCTGATGGCCGTGGGCGAGGCGGGCTGCGCCAGCGTGCACGGGGCGAACCGCCTCGGCTCCAACTCGCTGATCGACCTCGTGGTCTTCGGCCGCGCCGCCGCCATCAAGGCCGGCCAGGTCGTCGATCCCAAGACCCGCAACGAGCCGCTGAACATGGCCTCCGTGGACAAGGCGATGGCCCGGTTCGACGGCCTGCGCCACGCCGACGGCGCGCTCCCCACCGCGGACCTGCGCCTGAAGATGCAGAAGACCATGCAGGAAGACGCGGCGGTGTTCCGCTCGTCCGAGAGCCTGAAGTCCGGCTGCGTGCGCATGGGCGAGATCGCGAACGAGTTCGCCGACGTGAAGGTGACCGACCGGTCGCTGATCTGGAACTCGGACCTGATGGAAACCCTCGAGCTTGCCAACCTGCTGCCCAACGCGCTGGCCACCGTGGTCGGCGCCGAGGCCCGGCAGGAGAGCCGCGGCGCGCATGCGCACGAGGACTTCCCGAACCGTGACGACGAGACCTGGCGCAAGCACACGCTCGCGGTGATCGGCGATGACAATTCCGTCACGCTCACCTATCGCGGCGTGCATCTCGACCCGCTGACCACCGAGGGTGAAGGCGGCATCTCGCTGAAGAAGATCGCGCCGAAGGCCCGCGTCTACTGATGTCTGCCCTTCGGCCCAGCCTGACCGGATCTGCCGCCGCGCTTGGCGCGGCGGCCGTTCTCGCGTCCTGCTCCCTCGAGGCGCCGCCGGCGCGGGTCGATACGCGTGACATCGTGCTTTCCGCCGCGACGGCCCGCTTCGGGCCTGTCGCGGCACAGTTTGCCCAGCTCGTCCCCTCCGATCCGGCGATCGAAGTGCTGATCTTCGCGCCGGCCCCCGGCCGCCCGGACTGGACCTTCGTGACCGCCGGCATGAGCAGCCTGCCCATGGCGGACGGCGCGCGCGCCGAGCTGGTGATCTCCGTGCCCGAGGACCGCTACTCCGGCCCCGGCACCCGGGCCGGCAGCCCGGATGACCTGGACCCCCTGGCGCTGCTCCGGCGCCTCGCGCAGGCACCGCACCTGTCCGGTGCGCCGCTGGCCCCGCCGCAGACGGTGGATCTGGGCCGCGACATGCCCGGGATGAGCGCCCTTCCGATGTCCGCCGTGATCCTGCGCCCGCTCGAGGGCCCTGCCCTCGACGCCGAGGTCGGCGGCACGCCCCTTTCCTTCTACCGGGTGATCCCGATTCACGACAACGAGCTGGCCCTGGCCCGGCGTGCGGGAGGCTACACCCTGCTGCGCCGCCTGGATGACGCCGGCGTGCCGCGCGTCGTGAGCCCGGGCCGCCCCCCGGTGACGCCATGAATGCCCACGGAAAATACCCCGACCTCGCCCCGCAGCGCTCCGACTACGAGCGTGAACGGAAACTGAAACTGCGCGCCTTCCGCGGCCTGCGCGCCTTCATGGACATGATCGATGGAGGCCGCAGCTACGCTTGCCCGGTCTGCGGCTACGAGGGCCGCTTCTCCCCGGTGCGCCAGAAACCCGACCTCTGGTGCCCGGCCTGCGACAGCCGCCCCCGCCACCGGCTGATGAAGCTGTGGATGGACCGCGAGCTGAGCGTGCCGCCGAAGGCCCGGATGCTGCATTTCGCCGCCGAGCCCTGGATCGGCGCCTGGTTCGCGCCGCGCCTGGCCGAATACGTGACCGCCGACATCAACACCAAGTTCGACATCACGCTGGACATGACCGCGATCGACCTGCCGGACGCCCGCTTCGACATCATCATGGCCAACCACGTCCTGGAGCACCTGGATGACCGCAAGGCGCTGGCCGAGCTGTGGCGGGTGCTGGCGCCCGGCGGCATGGTGATCCTCTCCGTCCCGCTCGTCGAGGGCTGGGACGTGACCTACGAAGACCCCACGATCACCGATCCCGAGGACCGGCTGATCCACTTCACCGACCGCACTCACCTGCGTCTCTACGGGCGGGATTTCCCGGACCGGGTGGCCGCAGCGGGGTTCGAGGTGAGCGCCTACGCGGCGCTGGAACCGGATGTAAGCAGACACGCCCTGCAGAGGGGCGAGAAAATCTTTGTCGGGCGCAAGCCCGCGTGAAGGAGACGGACCATGGCTGAATTCTCGCTGCCGAAAAATTCGCGGGTGCTGGTGGGCAAGACCTGGCCGCGGCCGGCCGATGCCAAGAACGTGCGCGCGTTCAAGATCTACCGCTGGAACCCGGATACCGGCGAAAATCCGAGGATCGACACCTATTACCTCGACATGGACAGCTGCGGCCCGATGATCCTGGACGCGCTGATCAAGATCAAGAACGAGATCGACCCGACGCTGACCTTCCGCCGCTCCTGCCGTGAGGGCATCTGCGGCTCCTGCGCGATGAACATCGACGGGATCAACACCCTCGCCTGCATCTACGGCCTCGACGAGGTTCAGGGCGACGTGAAGATCTACCCGCTGCCGCACATGCCGGTGGTCAAGGACCTGATCCCCGACCTCACGCATTTCTATGCCCAGCACGCCTCGATCATGCCCTGGCTGGAAACCAAGACCAACAGCCCGGCGCAGGAATGGCGCCAGTCGATCGGCGACCGCAAGAAGCTCGACGGCCTCTATGAATGCGTGATGTGCGCCTGCTGCTCCACCTCCTGCCCGAGCTACTGGTGGAACGGCGACCGCTACCTCGGCCCCGCCGCGCTGCTGCACGCCTACCGCTGGATCATCGACAGCCGTGACGAGGCCACCGGCGAGCGTCTCGACGAGCTCGAGGATCCGTTCAAGCTCTACCGCTGCCACACCATCATGAACTGCGCGAAGACCTGCCCCAAGGGCCTGAACCCGGCGAAGGCGATCGCGGAGATCAAGATGCTCATGGTCGAACGGCGCGCCTGAGACCGGCCATGGCGGAGCAGCCCCTCGTCTTCGTCCACGTTCCGAAAACGGCCGGAACGAGCCTGCGTGACGGTCTGGCGGAAGTTCTTCCGCCGGACAGCGTCGTCTGCGATTACGGCAGCGACAGCGCGATCACCCATCCGGCCCTGCGCGACCAGCCCGGGCCGGATGAGCGCCGCGAGGTGATGGAGCGGCTTCGCCCCGCGGTGATTTCCGGCCATTTCACCCTGGTGCGCTATGCCTCCCTGGTGCCGCCCACCCGGATGTTCACCATGCTGCGCGCGCCGGAGGCCCATGCGGTTTCGCAGTTCCTGCACCGCAGCCGGATGGGCAGTTTCGACGGCAGTTTCGAGGAGTTCCTTGAGCTCGAGGACTATGCGAACACCCAGGCCCGGCTGTTCGGCGACTTTCCCGTCGAGTTGCTGGGCTTCATCGGCCTGGCCGAGCGCTTCGACGAATCCTGCGCCCTGTTCGAGCACCGCTACGGCATCTCGCCGCGCCGCCTGCGCCGCAACGAGGCGAAGCAGAAGCCCGGCGCCCGCCCGCAGATGAACGCCGGCCTGCGCGGGCTGATCGCACGCACGCGCAAGCAGGATACCCTGCTCTACAAGCGCGCGACCTGGCTGTTCGACGCCCGCCTGAAGGCACTGGCCAACGGCCAGCCGCATGTGGTGGGCCGGATGAAGGTGCATTCGGGCACGCAGGTCGAGGGGCTGGCGCTGAACCATGACAGCCCGGAACCGGCGCAGGTGAGGCTGGTGGTCGGCAAGCGCTTCCGCTCGCCGCTGTTCCCTGCGTCCGAGCCGGTCGAGCGCTGGAAGGCCTTCGCCCTTCCGCGTGACGGCAACATCGGCTTTTCCTACACGCTGCCCCTGATCCCGGAGCCGGGCGAGGTGGTGCGGCTGGAGTATTCCGACGGGCGCCACATCGGCCGCCACGTGAGTTCCGGCCCGGCGCCCGCGTCGGCTGCCTGACTGCGGAACGGCCGCCGGGCCTGGCGGCCGAGGCCGGCCCGGCCCCCCCCGGCCGGCTCAGTCCGCCGCCTCGATCCAGTCTGCGGACTGCATTTCCGCCAGCCGCGAGGCCGTGCGCTCGAATTCGAACGCGCCCTCGCCTTCGAGGTAGAGCGAGTCCGGCCCCGCGGCGGCCGAGCACACGATGCGCCGGCGCCCCTCGTAAAGCGCGTCGATCAGGGTGACGAAGCGTTTGGCCTCGTTGTTGTTGGCGCGCGAGAGGCGGGGGATGTCGTCGATCATCAGCGTGCGCACCTTCGCGGTGATGGCGAGGTAATCCGCCGGGCCCAGCGGCTTCGCGCAGAGGTCGGCGAAACCGGCCCGCGCCGTGCCGTTGCGGAAGCGCGGCAGCACCACGTCGCGGCCCGAGACCCCGATGTGCAGCGCCGTGCCCTCGCCGCCGGCCAGCATCTCCCACTGCGCGTCCATCGCGGCTGTCGCCTCCGGCCCCAGCGGCGCGTGCCACACGGTCATCCCCGCGAGGCGGGACTGGCGGTAGTCGTTCTCGCTCTCGAGGTGGTGGACCTCCAGCCTGTCCTTGATCAGCGCGATGAAGGGCACGAAGAGCTGGCGGTTCAGCCCGCTTTTGTAGAGGTCGTCCGGGTGGCGGTTCGAGGTGATCACGATCACCACGCCGCGCTCGAACAGCTTCTCGAACAGCCGCCCCACGATCATCGCGTCGGTGATGTCGGTGATCTGCAGCTCGTCGAAGCACAAGAGCGTGGCGCTGTCGGCCACCGTCTCGGCCACATGCCCCACGGGGTCGCGCTCGCCCCGGGCGCGCGAGGCGTTGATGCCGGCGTGGATCTCCTGCATGAAGGCGTGGAAATGCACCCGGCGCTTGCGCTCCACCGGCGCGCTGTCGAAGAACAGGTCCATCAGCATGGACTTGCCCCGCCCCACGCCGCCGTAGAGGTAGAGCCCCGGAATCGGGGTTTCCTTCAGCTTGTCCCGCCCCCAGCCGAACAGGCCGATGCCGACCTTCTTCGGCTTCACCGGGTCGTAGCCGGCCAGCCGGTCATGCAGGATCTGCAGCTTCTCGGCCGCGTGGCGCTGCGCGGCGTCACTGCGGATCTTTCCCTCCGCCACGAGGGCGCGATAGCGGGTCTGCGGGCCTTGGGTCATGCGAAACTCCGTGTGCGGGCACAGTCTCATACCAACCTTCCCCGGTGAGAGAAAGCGCAGCACCATCAGGGATGCTGATGCGCCCCGTCACGGGAACTGCGTTGACCGCAGGCGGCGGCGGCGTCACATTTCCCTGCCCCGTCCGCTGGAGACACACCATGACCGACCGCCGCGCCTCGCTCTTCACCCCGGTGCTTCTCGGCGGAACGCTGATCATCGTGGTGACCTTCGGCATCCGCGCCAGCTTCGGCGTGTTCCAGATTCCGATCGCCACCGAGTTCGGCTGGCCGCGGGCGGATTTCTCCCTCGCCATCGCCATCCAGAACCTCGCCTGGGGCATCGGCTCGCCGATCTTCGGCGCCATGGCCGAGCGGGTGGGGGACCGCAAGGCCATCCTGCTGGGCGCGCTGGTCTACATCCTGGGGCTGCTGTTCTCGACCATGGCCTCCAGCCCGCTGGCGCACCAGGGGCTGGAATTCCTGGTGGGCATGGGCATCGCCGGCACCGGGCTGGGGGTGATCCTGGCCGTGGTCGGCCGTGCCTCCTCCGACGAGCACCGCTCCATGTCGCTTGCCATCGTCACCGCGGCAGGCTCCGCGGGGCAGATGTTCGGTCCGCCCTCGGCGCAGCTGTTGCTCGGGCTGATGGACTGGCGCGGCGTCTTCCTCGTCTTCGCCCTCGCGGTGGCGGTGGTGATGCTGGCCCTGCCGCTGATGAAGGTGCCCGAGCGCCCTGGCAAGGCGGAGCTGGCCGAGAGCATGGGCACCATCCTCGCCCGCTCCTTCCGCGACCCGTCCTACACGCTGATCTTCCTCGGCTTCTTCTCCTGCGGGTTCCAGCTGGCCTTCATCACCGCGCATTTCCCCGCCTTCGTGACGGAGATGTGCGGCCCCATCGCCGCCGGCGGGCTGCTGGACGGGATCGGAATCTCCTCCACCTCCGCGCTCGGCGCCTTCTCCATCGCGGTCATCGGGGCATGCAACGTGGTGGGCACCCTGGTGGCGGGCTGGCTGGGGCGCTACTACCCCCGCAAGTACCTGCTGGCCATCATCTACGTGCTGCGCACCCTCATCGCCATCGCCTTCATCCTGCTGCCGATGACACCCTTCACCGTGCTCGCCTTCTCCGCCGGCATGGGGCTGCTGTGGCTGGCCACGGTGCCGCTCACCTCCGGGCTGGTCGCACATCTCTACGGGCTGCGCTACATGGCCACGCTCTACGGGGTGATCTTCCTGTCGCACCAGATCGGCGGGTTCCTCGGCGTCTGGCTGGGCGGCACGCTCTATGACCGGTACGGCAGCTACGACGTGGTCTGGTGGGTGGGCATCGGCGTGGGCGCCTTCTCGGCCATCGTGCACCTGCCGGTCCGCGAGCGGCCGCTGCTCGCGCCCGCCGCCGCCTGAGCCTCCCGGTGCCGGGAGGGCCGCGGGCAGCCTAGCCGTCGCCGTCCGTCTCTCCCGCGCCGGTCCCGTCTCCGCCGCCCAGGTGGCGGGCCCCCCGGCAGGCGGCGAGGCGCACCTGGCGCTGGCGCTCGGCGAAGCGGGCGCGGTCCGCGTCGGTGTACTCATCGATGCACTGCGGGCAGGAGATGCCTTCCGCATACTGCTCCGAGGCCCGGTCGGCGGCCGAGAGCGGGCGCCGGCAGGCGTGGCACAGGCTGTGGCTGCCCTCGGCCAGCCCATGGCCCACGGCCACGCGCCCGTCGAACACGAAGCACTCGCCCTGCCAGCGGCTCTCCGCCTCCGGCACGGTCTCAAGGTATTTCAGGATGCCGCCCTTGAGGTGGAACACGTCCCGGACCCCCTGCCCCAGCAGCCAGCTCGACGCCTTCTCGCAGCGGATGCCCCCGGTGCAGAACATCGCCACCCGGCGGTTGCCGATCCGTTCGCGGTTCGCATCCCACCAGGCGGGAAAGTCGCGAAAGCTCTTCGTGCCGGGGTCCAGCGCGCCTTCGAAGCTGCCGATGGCCACCTCGTAGCCGTTACGGGTGTCGATGGTCACCACGTCCTCGGCGGCGATGAGGGCGTTCCACTCCTCCGGCGCCACATAGGTGCCCACGCGCTGTGTCGGGTCCGCCTCGGCGCCGAGGGTGACGATCTCGCGCTTCAGCCGCACCTTCATGCGGCCGAAGGGACGCTCCGCGGCGTGGCTCTCCTTCACCTCGATCTGCGCGCAGCCCGGCAGGGCGCGGATATGAGCGAGCATCGTGTCGATGCCCCCGCGCGTGCCGGCGATGGTGCCGTTGATGCCCTCGCGTGCCAGCAGCAGCGTGCCGCGGGTGCCGGTGCGCGCCGCGCACTCCTCCAGCCCCGGGCGCAGGGCCTCGGGCCGCTCGAAGCGGGTGAACTGGTAGAGGGCGGCAACGACATATCCGGACATGGAGCATCGCCTACTGCGCGGCGGTGGAAAAATCCAGTCCCGGAGCCATGCCCGGCCCCGTCCGGCCCCGAACTTGACCCTTCGGGCCTTTTGGGCTAGATCCTGCCCAATTCCGGGAGTCGCCAGCACTTCCGGTCCCGGGCGCAGCCCGGGATCGCCGTCGGTCAGCGCGTTGCGCCCACCGGCGCACTACTGCTTTGTGCCGCAGGCGCAAAGCGGAAACACCAGCGCCCACCGGCGCACTACTGCTTTGTGCCGCAGGCGCAAAGCGGAAACACCAGCGCCCACCGGCGCACTACTGCTTTGTGCCGGAGGCGCAAAGCGGAAACACCGGCGCCCACCGGCGCGGCGAAAAGACCGCGCCCCGGCGCACCGAGACATCCGCGGCCCTGCCGCGCCCGAGACACCGCCCCGCGGGGGGCAGGACGAAACCCGACGGCAAGGAGCCGCCAATGTTCGAGAACCTGTCGAGCCGGTTGTCCGGCGTCCTCGACAAGCTCACCAAACAGGGTGCGCTGAGCGAGGCCGACGTCTCCACCGCCCTGCGCGAGGTTCGCGTGGCGCTGCTGGAGGCCGATGTTTCCCTGGCCGTCGCGCGCAACTTCGTGACCGCGGTGCAGCAGAAGGCCACCGGCCAGGCGGTGACGAAATCCGTCACCCCGGGCCAGCAGGTGGTCAAGATCGTCCATGACGAGCTGGTCGCCGTGCTGGCGGGCGACAACCCGGAGCCGGGCCGCCTGCGCATCGACAGCCCGCCCGCGCCGATCATGATGGTCGGCCTCCAGGGCTCGGGCAAGACCACCACCACCGCCAAGCTTGCCAAGCGCCTCAGCGAGCGCGAGGGCAAGAAGGTGCTGATGGCCTCGCTCGACACCTCGCGCCCGGCCGCCATGGAACAGCTCGCCGTGCTGGGCCGGCAGATCGGCGTGGACACGCTGCCCATCGTCGTGGGCCAGGACCCCGTCGCCATCGCGAAGCGCGCGAAGAGCCAGGCCGCCCTCGGCGGCTATGACGTCTACCTGCTCGACACCGCCGGCCGCCTGCACGTGAACGACGAGCTGATGGCCGAGGTCGAGGCGGTGCGCGACATCGCCAAGCCGCACGAGACCATCCTCGTGGTCGACGGCCTCACCGGCCAGGACGCGGTGAACGTGGCCGAGCAGTTCGACGGCCGCATCGGCATCTCCGGCGTGGTGCTCACCCGGATGGACGGCGACGGCCGCGGCGGCGCGGCGCTTTCCATGCGCGCGGTCACCGGCAAGCCGATCAAGTTCGTCGGGCTCGGCGAGA
Organism: Paroceanicella profunda; assembly: GCF_005887635.2. Lineage (GTDB taxonomy): Bacteria > Pseudomonadota > Alphaproteobacteria > Rhodobacterales > Rhodobacteraceae > Paroceanicella > Paroceanicella profunda. The sequence goes on from NZ_CP040818.1 coordinate 829,490, forward strand.
AGATGGACGCGCTGGAGGAATTCCACCCCGAGCGCGTGGCCGGCCGCATCCTCGGGATGGGCGACATCGTCTCCCTCGTGGAGAAGGCGCGCGAGACCATCGAGGCCGAAGAGGCCGAGCGCATGATGAAGCGGTTCCAGAAGGGCCGTTTCGACATGAACGACCTTGCGGGCCAGCTCAACCAGATGCTGAAGCTCGGCGGCATGCAGGGCATCATGGGCATGATGCCGGGCATGGGCAAGCTCTCCAAGCAGATGGAGGCCTCCGGCTTCGACGACCGGGTGATCAAGCGCCAGATCGCCATCATCAACTCGATGACCAAGAAGGAGCGCAAGCTGCCCGACCTGATGCAGGCCAGCCGCAAGAAGCGCGTGGCCGCCGGCGCGGGCGTCGAGGTCTCCGAGGTCAACAAGCTGCTGAAGATGCACCGCCAGATGGCGGACATGATGAAGAAGATGGGCAAGATGGGGAAGAAGGGCATGATGCGCGGCGCCCTCTCCCAGATGTTCGGCAAGGGCGGGCTCGACCCCGCGGCGCTGACCGGCCCGCAGGGCGGCCAGGCCCCCGGCGCCGGCGCGCCCGGCGGCCTGCCCCCGGGCTTCCCCGGCATGGGCGGCGGCGGGCTGCAGCTCCCCCCCGGCCTCTCGGGCTTCGGCAAGAAGAAATGAGCGGGATGACCGCCCTCCCCTCCATCCCGGTGCTGGAGACCGAGCACCTGCGCCTGCGCGCGCCGATGCTGTCGGATTTCGGCGCCTATGCGGCGTTCCGGGCCTCGGAGCGGTCGCGGATCGTGGGCGGGCCCTATTCGGAATGGTCCAGCTTCTCGGATTTCTCGGCGATGATCGGCCACTGGGCCCTGCGCGGCTTCGGCCGCTGGATGGTCGCCGACCGGACGAGCGACGCGCCGCTCGGCGTCGTCGGTCCGTTCATGCCCTACGGCTGGCCGGAGCCGGAGATCGCCTGGACGGTGTTCGACGGGGCCGAAGGGCGGGGCGTCGCCCATGAGGCGGCGCTGGCCGCACGCAGCTTTGCCTACCAGACCCTCGGCTGGAAAACCGCCATCAGCATGATCGTGGCGGAGAACACCCGCTCGCAGGCGCTGGCCCGCCGTCTCGGCGCCACGCCCGACGGCACGTTCCGCCACGCCGAGTTCGGCGATTTCACCATCTGGCGGCACCCCGGCCCGGAGGAGGCCCCCCGATGACCGAGACCATTACCGGACAGACCAACGCGGAGCGCGCGGCCGCCCTCCTGGCCCGCCACCGCGCCAGCATCGACAACCTCGATGCCATCCTGATCCACACCCTGGCCGAGCGTTTCAAGGAAACGCAGGCGGTGGGGCAGCTGAAGGCGGAATATGACCTGCCGCCCTCGGACAAGACCCGCGAGGAGGCGCAGATCGCGCGTCTGCGCGCCAAGGCCGTGGAGGCCGGGCTCGACCCGGTCTTCGCAGAGAAATTCCTGAACTTCGTGATCGCGGAAGTCATCCGCCACCACGAGCAATTCCAGAAATAGGGGCACAGCCCCTTCCCCCACCTGTCAAGGAGACTATACATGGCCATGAAAATCCGGCTCGCCCGCGGCGGTTCCAAGAAGCGCCCGCATTACTCCATCGTTGCCGCCGACAGCCGCATGCCGCGCGACGGCCGCTTCCTGGAGAAGCTGGGCACCTACAACCCGCTCCTCGCCAAGGACAGCAAAGACCGCGTGAAGCTCGACGTCGAGCGCGCGCAGTACTGGATCAGCAAGGGCGCGCAGCCGACCGACCGCGTGAGCCGCTTCCTGGAAGCCGCCGGTGCCGTCGAGAAGAAGGAGCGCGCCAACCTGAAGAAGGGCGCACCGCACAAGGCCGCCCAGGACCGTGCGAAGGAGCGCGCCGAGAAGGCCGCCGCCGCCGCGGCTCCCGCCGAGGACACCGCCGCCGAGTGATCGGCCCGGTCTCGGGGCGCGACCTCGGGTCGGGTGGAGCAAGCACGCCCCCGGCCGCGCCCCGCGCCATTCCGCCCCGGCCCGCGCGCCGGGGCCTCCCGGCCCGCCACGGGGCGGCCGGTTCAGGGCTTGAGGGGAGTGCGGTCTCATGTCGGGACCCGATCGTGACAGCATGATCTGCGTCGGCGCCATTGCCGGCGCCTTCGGCGTGCGCGGCGAGGTGCGGGTGAAGAGCTTCTGCTCCGAGCCCGAGGACATCGCCGGCTACGCCCCCCTCTCCACCGAGGACGGGGCCCACAGCTACACCCTGAAGATCACCCGCGCCGTGAAGGGCGGGCTCGCCTGCTGGCTGGGCGGTGTGAAGACCCGCGAGCAGGCGGAGGCCCTGCGCGGCGTCCGGCTCTTCGCGCCGCGGGACCGGCTTCCGGCCCTGCCGGACGACGAATTCTACCATGCCGACCTGATCGGCCTCGACGTGCTGGACACCGGCGGCGCCCGGCTCGGCCGGCTGCACGCCATCCATGACCACGGCGCCGGAGATTTCCTGGAGATCACCGGGCCCGGACTGAAGACCCCGCTGCTCATCCCCTTCACCCTCGAGGCCGTGCCCACCGTCGACCTCGCGGCCCGCCGCATCATCGTCGACCCGCCCGTCGAGGTGCTGGGCGAGGGGCGTGGCGGCGAGGAGGACGACACCGAATGACCGACACTCCCGGCAGCGACGATGACACCGGCGCGCCGGAGACCCCGGGCCGCAGCCACGGGCGCCTCGCGATCCGACCCTCCGCCGCCCCGCGCGAGCTGATGGGCCCGACGCCGGAGGTGAAGGGCGTGTGGCGTGCCAAGGTGCTCACGCTCTACCCCGGCATGTTCCCCGGCATCCTCGGCCAGTCGCTCACCGGCCGTGCGCTGGACCACGGGCTCTGGGCGCTGGAACCGATCGACATCCGCATGTTCGCCCGGGACCGGCACCGCACGGTGGACGACACGCCCGCCGGCGGCGGCCCCGGCATGGTGATGCGGCCCGACGTCGTCTCCCGCGCCATCGACTTCGCCCAGCCGGCGGTGGACCGGGCGCGCTGGCCGCTCATCTACCTCTCGCCACGCGGGAAGCCCTTCGACCAGGCGATGGCCCGGCGCCTGTCGCGGGCCGAGGGCGTCACCCTGCTGTGCGGCCGGTTCGAGGGCGTGGACGAGCGCCTGCTCGAGGCCCGGCAGGTGGAAGAGGTGTCGCTGGGCGATTTCGTGCTGACCGGCGGCGAACTGGCCGCTCAGGTCTTGATAGATGCCACGGTTCGGCTTATACCCCGCGTCCTTGGGAATGCCGAGTCGGTGGTGGAGGAATCCTTTTCCTCCGGGCTCTTGGAACACCCGCACTACACGAGGCCGCAGGACTGGGAAGGCCGCGCGATACCGGAGGTTCTCCTTTCCGGACATCACGCGAAGATCGCCGAATGGCGCAAAGCGCAGTCCGAACGCCTGACACAGGAACGACGTCCCGACCTCTGGCGGGCCCATCTGGCACAGTCCAGCTCTGGCAGCCCGGCAGGAGAAGCAGAGCTCTCGGACGCGGCAACCAACTCCGCTGCACACAGCGGGCACCAGAAAGGATGAGGGTCATGAACCTTCTTCAGACGATCGAGAAAGAACAGATCGCCGCGCTCGGGAAAGACATCCCGGACTTCTCCGCAGGCGATACCATCCGCGTCGGCTACAAGGTCGTCGAGGGCACCCGCTCCCGCGTGCAGAACTACGAAGGTGTCTGCATCGCGCGCAAGGGCGGCTCGGGCATCGGCGCGGCCTTCACCGTCCGCAAGATCTCCTTCGGCGAAGGTGTCGAGCGTGTTTTCCCGCTCCACTCGCCGAACATCGACTCCATCACCGTGGTGCGCCGCGGCCGCGTGCGTCGCGCGAAGCTCTACTACCTGCGCTCGCGTCGCGGCAAGTCGGCCCGCATCGTCGAGAAGACCAACTACAAGGCCCCTGCCGAGGCCGCAGCCGAGTAAGGACGCAGCCGCACAGGCAGATCATGCCGAGCCGGTCCGGAAGGGCGGTCCCCAGGGGCCGCCCTTTCTGCTGCGCGGCGGCCACCCGCAGCCGCTGACAGCCGCGCAGGGCCGGCCCCCGCCGGACAGCGCGCCTCACGGCCAGCCCATCGGGCAAGAGCCCCGACGCCCGGCACCAGCCGCCGGCGCCGCTCACGCAAGCCGAACACGCCCCGGGGCGCCGCTTGCAGGCTTCCCGCCGATCCCCCTTCCCCCGTCACCGCCGCTCCGGCCGGAACCTGACTGCGAGAGCGCTTTCGGGCGACGGGGCCCCGGCTCCGCCCCCTGAAGGCAGCAGGGTCAACAGGACAACACCGCACAGCACTCCCCTGCCCGATATCACTCCTGCCGATGAAGCCCTGCCCCACCGCCGTGCGCGGAAGGCCCTCTCCCCCTCGGCACATTCAGGGCATTTTCCTGTTGGAGACCTGAGCGCCCCTGCTCTAGCCTTTCCGAATATCCTTCATCGGGCGCACCTCATGAAACTCATCCTGCACATCGGGCCACACAAGACCGGGAGCTCATCGATACAGGCGTGCCTTACTGCGGCGCGGGAGACCCTTCTGGACCAGGGCGCGCTCTATTTCGCGGCACCGCCGTTGCCGGCACTTTCCCTGTCGACCTACTATGCCGACGCTCAGTTGCGCGACATGCCCGGCGATCGCAGGCACTTCCGGACCCATGCAGAGGTGATGAAGTGGACCACGGATGCCTGGGCCGACCTGGAGACCAGCGTCGCATCCAGCCCCGCCCGCGTGTGCATCCTTTCCAGCGAGCAGTTCGCCTCGCTTCCCGGCGAACGGGTGGCGGAGATGATCGGGCGCCTCCGCGGCATGTTCTCCGACATCAAGGTCGTCGCCTATGCGCGGGATCCGGTCTCGCTCTACCTCTCGGGGCTGCAGCAGAACATCCAGGGAGGGTGGCGCCTGAAGGCCATCAGAACCCCCCGTACCTTCACCTATCTTCTTCCGCGACAGGTCATGAAATACGGCGCCTGTGTCGGGACGGAAGCTCTCGTCGTGCGCAACTTCACGAGGTCGCACCTGGTCGGCGGCGACGTGGTCACCGATTTTCTCAACGTGGTCTCCGGGTTCGGCCATGATCTCACCGTCCCGCTGAGGTCGGCCAACGAGGCAATCTGCGGCGCGGCGGTCGCCTGGCTGCTCACGGTGAACGAGACATGGGATCGCGGGCCGCTTGGCGCCGAACGCCTGAGGGTGCTGAACCGCCTGCGCCGGTCCGAAGCGCTTGCCGACCTGCCGCGGCTGAAGCTGGAGGACCCCCTGCTGGTCGGCGCGCTCTGTCGCGGCGTCCGGCGGGACGTGGACTGGATCAACGACACCTTCCTGAAGGATGCCCCGCTGGCCCTAAGCGAGACGCCCCCCGCCCGGCTGCCCGAAGACCGCCACCTGCGGGAGCGGATCCGAGACTGGATCATGAGCTACCTCACGACGGATGCCATGGAGAAAATCGCCCGCGCTTCGCTGCAGGTCTGACGCCTGCGGACCGGGCGCGCGAAGCCGCCCCGACGGGTTTCCGCATCGGAGCCGTAGCCACCTTCGGCCGCCTTGCGTGCAAGCCCGATCCCCGATGAATACCGGCCTTGCCGGCGCGCACTGCGGCGACCGCGCGTGTCCGAGGGCCTGCACGGCTCGCCTTCCGGGACCTGCCGATCAGATCAACGGCATGTTCGGGGAGTGGCGGGCCCGGGTGATCCTGCGAAGGGGCGGACGCGAGACACCCCGCGCCGGGTCTCCGGCGGGGTCTCTCCAGTGTGCATTTGCCTGCCCGATCACGTGTTCAGGCGATCAGGGGCAACGGGATCAGCCGAAATCGGTCGAGACCGACACCTCGTGCCAGTCGGCGAGAATCGCTGCGTCCGAAGCATGCTTCGCGGCGATCGCGGCGACAGTGTCGCTGCCGAGCGGCAGCCGTACCGGCGGGTTGGGGGCGTCGGCGAGATCGACCAGCACCTTCGCCAGCTTCGCGGGGTCGCCCGGCTGGTTGTGGTTGAGGCCGGTCGCCACGTTCCGGACATGACCGGCCGTCGCCGCATAATCCTCGATGATCACCGGGCTCACGCTCAGCGAGGTCGCGTCGAGGAAATCGGTGCGGAAGTAGCCGGGCTCGACCACCGTCACCTGGATGCCGAGCGGTGCGAGTTCGCCATGCAACGCCTCGGAGAGCCCCTCGACCGCGAATTTGGCCGAGCAGTAGACGCCGAAGCCTGCCGCGCCCCGGGACCCGCCGATGGAGGAGATGTTCAGGATGCGGCCGGAGCGGCGCTTGCGCATATGCGGCAGCACCGCGCGGGTGACGTTGAGCAGCCCGACCACGTTGGTGCGGAAGATCGCCTCGACCTCGGTCGGGGTTGCCCCCTCGACCGCGCCCATCAGCCCGAAGCCGGCGTTGTTGAGCAGAACGTCGATGCTGCCGAAACGGGCGACGGCGGCGTCGATGGCGGCACGGGCCTGGGCCTCGCTGGTCACATCGAGGGCGAGGGCGAGCAGGTTCGGGTGGTGTCCGAGGCGCGCGATGATCGCCTCGGGATTGCGGGCGGTGGCAACGACCGCGTCGCCTCGCGCCAGGGCCCGGTCGGCGACCAGCGCGCCAAAGCCGCGCGAGGCGCCGGTGATGAACCAGGTTTTCATGGGATCTCTCCTTGTTGGATTGAGGATGGCGGGTCAGGCGGCCCGAAAGACCGTCTCCCAGGGGGCGTGAGGATCGGCGGCCAGCATCCAGAAGACGTCCGCAGCGCCACTGGCTTCGGCGGAGTTCGGCGCAACCGGCGTCGCGATCCGGATGCGGATGTCCTGTGCGGCGAGCGGCCCGGCGAGGCCCTGCACCAGGTTGCGCAGCGCGGCCTTGCCCGCCCCGAGAACGGCCCAGTCGGTGCTGGGATGCCTGCCGAGGCCGCCGCCGGTGACGAGGATGGTGCCGCCGCGGGACCCGAACAGCCCGGTCACCGCCCGGATGGTGTTGAACCCGGCGGCCACGTCGATCGCAAGGTCGCCGACGATCTCGTCATCGGTCATCGAGAACAGATCCTGGTTGCGCACCACGCCCGCATTGAAATGGATCGCGGTGAGCCCGCCGGTCAGCGCCTCGGCCCGGGCGACGGCGGCGCGCAGGGCGGCGGGGTCGGTGGCATCGGCGGGAACGACATGCGCGGTGATGCCGCCCGCTTCGAGGTCAGCGGCCAGGGCGGCGGTGCGGCCGGTCAGCACGACGCTCCAGCCTTCGCGGCCGAAGCGGCGGGCGACCGCCTGCCCGATGCCGGGGCCGGCGCCGATGATCATGATGGATTTCGACATGGAACGGTCCTTCCGGGAAGGGCGCCATCGGCCGCCCCTTTCGCGAGGGACGGCCGGGGAACCTGGTGGAGGGGTCAGTCGAGCACCTCCGCCAGCTCGATCAGGTTGCCGAACGGGTCGCAGAAGAAGGCGAGCCTGCGGCTGATCACTTCGAGCACGAACGGCTCGGTCACAATGGACACGCCGCGCGCCCGCAGCTTCCCGACGGTCGCGTCGACACTGTCCACGGTCAGGCAGAAGTGGTGGTAGCCGGCATATTTCAGGCTGGCGCCGAGGTCCGTATAGGGCCGGACATCGGCCGGGGCCGGCGCGCCGCCGCCGAGAATCTCGATGAAGAAATGATCGTCGGTCGCGGGCGCCACGTAGGCGAGCTGCTCGTCGGCATAGTCCCACGTGGCGACGACGCGGAAATCGAGCGTGCCGACATAGAAATCCAGCGCGGTCTGCAGGTCCGGCGTGCGCACCGCGACATGGTGGCCGCGCATGTCGGCGAAGGGGGACGCGCTGTTGTGCGCGGGAAGCGTGAAGTCGGCCTGTTGGATGTCACTGAGAACTGACCCAGCATTGTCATCGAGATTTGACCCGCCTGTCAGTATGTCGGTCGGTTCATGATGGGGTCAACATTGGCGTCTCCTTCCTCTTTTTTTTCGCGGTCTCGGAGCTGGCCTTGAAGCGATAACTGTCGTTTCCGGTTTCCAGGATGTGGCAGCGGTGTGTGAGGCGATCGAGGAGCGCCGTGGTCATCTTGGCGTCACCGAAGACGCTGGCCCATTCGCTGAAGCTTAGGTTCGTGGTGATCACGACGCTGGTGCGTTCGTAAAGTTTGCTGAGGAGGTGGAACAGCAAGGCGCCGCCCGAGGCGCTGAACGGCAGGTATCCGAGCTCGTCGAGGATCACCAATTCGGTTTTCACCAACGCCTCGGCGATTTTCCCGGCCCTTCCCAGCGCCTTTTCCTGTTCCAGCGCGTTCACCAGCTCGACTGTGGAGAAGAAGCGCACGCGTTTGCGGTGATGCTCAATCGCCTGGACTCCGAGGGCGGTCGCCACATGGCTTTTCCCGGTGCCGGGCCCGCCAATCAGGACCACGTTTTCGGCAGCATCGAGGAACTCGCATCGATGAAGCTGCCGAACGAGGGCCTCGTTGACCTCGCTGGCCGCGAAGTCGAAGCCTGACAGGTCCTTGTGGGCCGGGAAGCGCGCTGCCTTCATGTGATAAAAGATGGACCGCACTTCACGTTCGGCCATTTCAGCCTTCAGCAGCTGGGACAGGATCGGGATCGCCGCATCGAACGCAGGCGCGCCCTGTTCCATGAGGTCATGCACGGCTTGGGCCATGCCTGGCATCTTCAGACTGCGGAGCATGATGACGATGGCAGCTCCGGCGGGATCATGACGCATGGCGTTTGCCTCCGGATGTGCGCAGCCCATCGTAGCGTGCAACATTGGCCTCGGGCTCCTTGCTCAGCGTCAAGGCCGGAGGCGGCGTTACGTCTGGCAACTCGACTGAAGTGCCGTTCACCAGCCTGTGCAATAGGTTCAGCACGTGGGTCTTTGTCGGCACGCCGGCCTTCAACGCCATGTCCACCGCGCACAGGACCGCCTGTTCGTCGTGATGCAATACCAACGACAGGACGTCGACCATCTCCCGATCACCGCCGGGTCTGCGCAGCATCTGATCCTGCAGCTCACGAAAGCCCCTCGGCATCTCAACAAACGGGGCGCCGTTACGCAGCGCACCGGGCTTGCGCTGGATCACGGCCAGGTAATGCCGCCAGTCATAGATGACGCGGCCCGGTTGCCGATGCGACCTTTCAATGATGCGCTGGTGCTCGCAGACGACATGCCCTTCAGCAACGACAACCAGCCTTTCGGGGTAGATGTGCAGGCTGACTGGCCGGTTCGCAAAGCTGGCAGGCACGGAGTAGCGATTGCGATCAAACGTGACGAGGCAGGTTGGGGACACCCGCTTGCTTTGCTCGACATAACCGTCGAACGCGGTGGGCAACGGCATCAGCGAGGGCTTCTCCGCTTGCCAGACGTCTGCGATGCTGCCGGGCAAACCGCCATGTGCGGTTTCGGCCCACAGCGCCTTGCACCGTTCTTCCAGCCAGCAGTTCAGCGCATCGAGATCAGGGAAGGTGGGCATCACCTGCCACATCCTGCTGCGCGCATCGCGGACGTTCTTCTCGACCTGGCCCTTTTCCCATCCCGCCGCCGGATTGCAAAAGTCGGGTTCGAACACGTAGTGGCTGGTTATCGCCATGAAGCGCGCATTTACATCGCGCTTTTTGCCGACGCCCACGCGGTCCACCGCCGTGCGCATATTGTCGTAGATCCCGCGGCCCGGCACGCCTTCGAAGATTCTGAACGCATGCCAATGCGCGTCGAACAGCATCTCGTGTGTCTGCAGCAAATATGCCCTGACCAGGAACACGCGGCTGTGCGACAGCTTGATGTGTGCGACCTGCAGCTTGGTCCGTTCACCCCCGACGATCGCGTAGTCTTCGCTCCAATCGAATTGGAAGGCCTCGCCCGGCTTGAACACCAGAGGCACGAATGTCCCGCGATCCGTCGTGTTCTGCGCGCGCTGCCGGTCCGATTTCCAGGCTCGGACAAAGGCTGAGACCCGCTCGTAGGACCCATCGAACCCCAGCTGAACCAGATCCGCGTGCATCTGTTTCGCCGTCCGCCGCTCTTTGCGCGATTTGCGCTGTTCGGCCAGCAACCAGCCCGACAGCTTCTCCGCGTACGGGTCGAGCTTGCTCGGCCTCGATGGTGCCTTGAACTTGGGCTCGACGATCCCGGCACGCAGGTAACGCCTGATCGTATTTCGGGACAGTCCAGTCCGCCGCGAAATCTCGCGGATGGGCATCTTGTCCCGCAGTGCCCACCGTCGAATGACGCTCAAAAAATCCATGTCGATCACTCCAATGACCCCCGACAAATCTCGTCAGGGGGAGGGTTCCACATGGGTCAATTCTCAGTGACATTTCCTATCGCTGCTGGGTCAGTTCTCAGTGACATCCAACATCATGGGAAGCCTGATCGGCTTGAACGAGCGGAGCAGGAGGCGCCAGTGAAGCCATTCACCTTAGCCGCTGCCATCGTGGGGGGGCTTGCAGCGCCTGCGGCAGCCCAAGAGTTTTGTGTCGAGCCCATCAGGCCAGAGGCTGCACACCTTCTCGATGCTGGGTTTTCCGGTGCAGAGGTTCGGTCCGAATTTCGACGCTACTTTCGCGAGGTCGAGGACTACCTGAACTGCCTGAACGAAACCTCGGGTCGGATCAGGGATGATGCGCGAGCTGCTGCTTACGACTACCAGCATGTGCTGGAAACGACGGAACCTGGCCGAGCCGATCAGGGCGCTAATGAATTTCAGCCCCCGACGGTCGAAATGAAGGACACTGGTGAACTCTTCTTGGACTATCGGCCAGGCACGACCAAACGGCCTACTCCAGAAACACTTCGATCAGGTGAATGACCGTTGAGGCTTGGATTTTTGTGGAGCGGGAGCGTATCTAGTCGGCCAGACGGCGCAGTCGCTTGTCAATCTCGGCAGCGGGCAGGAAAACCGCATCATCCGCTCGCCATATTTGCAGCGCGGCGGTGAGAAGCTCAACATCGCATACTTCTGCAGCATGCAGCTCGTCGATAATCCAAAGTACGCCATGGACGCGTACATCGCGTGCGGTGGCGACCTTGCGCAGAAGATTGTCGCCGGTCAGGAGGATGCCGTTCTCTTGGCAAGTTGTTGTAACAAGGGCGAAGCAATCGTTGGCTGACAGGCGACTATGCTCCCGTTTCAGGGTGAAGACCTGCGCGACCTCTTCCCCCGGTAGATCATAGGTAGCGAGGCCACCATCTTCGAGCATCCGCCACTCCTGAGCTGTGAAATCGAGTAGTTCCTCCTCGCGGATCGGCAGGGGCACGATGAAGCGATAAGGCAGCCGCAGCAACACGTGCAACAGCTGACCCTTCTTCAGATCGATCAGGCATGAGGCATCATTGACAACGACACAGGTCACTGGTCACGCGGCCCCCTGATGTCTCGCTCAACAACACTCAGGGGAAGCCCAAGCATTTGCGAAGCCCGCACTGGCGAGATCATTTCTTCGCCAAGTGCACGCCAGACGAGGCGCTCGAAACGCTGTGGTTTCTCAAAGGCTGCAAAACCTTCGCCTGGTCCGATCGGCTGCGGCTCTTCGCGGCGCCAGCTCCGCGCGTAGGTCTTGAAGGCATATTCGACCGCGCTCTTGGAGAGGATGCCTACTTGCCCGAGCCGTACGAGCATAGCTGCCGCCGAAACGCCGTAGGTGCGTTTGAGGCGCATGATCTCTATCCAGGTCATGCCTTGGCGGTTCTGGCCTGCCTCTTCTTCCAGATGTTCGCGCGGAATGAGGAAGGCTCCCGCGAAGCGATGCATTGAAGCCTCCTTCTTTAGAGCCGGGTTTCCGGTCTCCAGGATGATCCGGTGTGCCAGCTCATGGGCGAGATTGAAGCGTTTGCGCTCAACGTTAGTGTGACGTGAGACAACGATAACTTCAGTCGGTGCGCCTTCGGACCGCTCGACATGGCAGGCCAGACCGTTGATCCGTTCAGGAAGATCGGCCTCGATTACCTTGAGCCCCTTGTCCTCCAATAGGGTGGTCATGCTGGGAATAGGGTCAATCCCGAGTTTCCATGCCCGGCGCACCTCCCTTGCCTTCGCGTCAATGGCCTCCTCGCTGTCGACGTGATCCACCCGCAGATCTGCGAACGGGTCCTCAGCCAACTGCATTTCGAGTATGCCCTCAATGGCGAGATAGTCTTCGAGTTTTTCTATCACGATGGACTCCGCCATCGCGCGATCCTGTGCCGAAGCGGTCGAGTTCTTACGCCACTCGACGCTTTCCAAGGCTTCGACCTGGCTGCCAAGTAGGAAGTCCAGCGACACGCCGAGAGCCTTTCCGAGACCGACCAGAACTGATGAGGAGGGCATCATCTTGTCCGCTTCGTATTTGCTGATGGCCTGCGCCGACACGCTTGGGGTTACGCGATCAGCCAGTGCTTGCATGGATAGACCTGCCCGCTTGCGGGCAAGCTTGAGCCTTTGTCCGAACATGGTTCTCTCCTGGCACTTTTGTTTTGGTTGATAAGCGCCATTTTTTCACTTATATATAAACACAAGGTTGGCAGAATCGTCAACCGAAATCGACATAAGGAACGTATAATGTCTAAGAAGAATCAACATGTTGTGCCGCATCAGGGCGGTTGGGCTGTAAGGGGTGCGGGCAATTCCCGAGCTTCTTCGGTTCATGGCACTCAGCGCGCGGCCATCGCGGCCGCGCGTGAATCAGCCATGCGCCAGGGCAGCGAGATGCTGATCCACGGCGAGAACGGTCGCATCCGCGAGCGCAACACCTACGGCAACGATCCCTTCCCTCCGAAGGGCTGACAGAAAAGGAACTACGCGATGGCTCGCATCGAAATGCGGTTCAATGGCCGCAAAATCACTTCCGGGGCACAGCTTCGGCGTGAGCTGACTCGCAGCATGGAGAAGCACGTCGAGGACAGCTTGAAAAAAGCTGCTGGTCCAGGGGTGCGGATGAAGAAGACCCGTGAAGGCTATACCTTCGAGGGCTCGCCCGATCAGATCGAGCGTATGAAGAAGCGGCTCCGCTGACGTGGCCGCCGAAGCCGCCCCTAGCGTCTTCGCCTCCCTAACTGGGTTGCCCCTCCGGGTGGCGATCATCAACTCCGGTCGCCAAACCGCCGTTTGTAGCGGGAGACAGGAGTCCTTCTTTCATAAATTCGTTCGGCAACGTTGAAAGTTGTCTCGCCTTTTGGACGGCTCGCGAGGCCTCAGCTGTGAGTGGGCGCTTATTTTCCTGTGCGAGAGACTTGGATGTCGTTTTTTGGCGCCTCCAGCGCCCGGTAAACCGTCATCCGTGATACACCCAGTTCGCGAGCGATCGTAGCTTTCGGCATTCCGGACGCAGCTAGTCTCTGGATCTCCGCATTATCCACCTGCTTCCGGCGCCCCTTGTATACCCCCTTTCCCTTTGCGGCTTCGATGCCTGCGCGCTGGCGGTCGCGGATGAACTGTAGCTCCATGTCGGCGACCATACCGAGAACGGTGATGACCATGCGCCCCGCCGGTCCCGCGGTGGTGACCTCGGGGTCGAGGATCCGCAACGATGCGCCTTTGCTCTCGAGCTCGTGTACCAGGTTCAGCACGTCACGGGTTGATCGACCAAGGCGGTCAAGCCGGTGGACTACCAGTTCGTCCCCCGTGCGCAGAAATTCGAGGATGGTCTCCAGTTCTGTCCGCCCTGCCCTTGATGCCCCGGACGCGGTCTCAGCACGAATGATTTCGCACCCGGCTTCTTTCAGCTTGGCCTTTTGGATCTCAAGGTCCTGGCTCGCGGTACTAACGCGTGCATATCCGATGCGGGGCATAGTATTGTGTCACATTAGGGTGTGTGTCACAATTATAGTGTATCAAATGTGTTCGAACCACCCATTTGTGACGCCTTTCCGTGTAACATTAAGATGTATATTTTGGGTGTACCCTATTGATACATGTTGGGCAATCTTAGGCGCTTCTCAGGTGAGGTACGTATGAGGGAGTGAAAGTCCCTTGTTGTGTTATTTGACGCTGCGGTTAGTTGTTCATTTCTTCGGCGCTGGAAAGAGCGAGGCGCAGGTGAGGCCATGAAGATGCCTTAGTATCATATTGGATACTATATGCATTCTTTGTGCGTATTGCGCAGATTGGCCTGTAGAGCGAAATGGGGCTCATCAGCGTTTTCATCGCCGGATGCTGACTGCTGCGGCCAGATCCCGTTTCGGGGAACGCGGCCAGCGGTGGGATGTAGCTGGCGACTACCCCGAGGATACAGATCATGAAACATCCCCACCTGTGCGCCGTCGCACTGTTGGCCCTGAGCGCATTCGCCCCGGCCCTGCCTCAGGCAGCCGACGCCCGCGGCGTCGAGGTCGTCGCCCGGATGAACGGGCCGATGCCGACCGGCATTACCGTCGCCACCGGCGGCCGCATCTTTGTCAACTATCCGCAATGGGGCGACCGCCCCGCCTGGGCGGTCGCCGAGCTAAAAGACGGCAAGTTTGTGCCTTATCCGGATGCCGCCACCAACCGGTTCGACCCAGCCCATCCCGGCGCCACCTTCTCGAGCGTGCAGAGCGTCGTGGTCGACGGCGCCGGGCGGTTGTGGGTGCTGGACACCGGCGCTCCGGGCTTTGGCGCCCCGATCCCCGGCGCCGCCAAGCTGGTGGCGATCGACTTGGCCAGCGGCAAGATCGTGCGCACCATCCCGGTCACGGCGCCGGCACTGTTGAAAACCACCTACCTCAACGATGTTCGGTTCGACCTGCGTCAGGGCAAGGCCGGCGTCGCCTATATCACCGACAGCTCGATCAGCGGCCCCGGCGGTATCATCGTCGTCGATCTGGCCAGCGGCAAAGCCACCCGCCGTCTGTCGGGCCATGTCTCGACCAGCCCCGACCCCGATTTTCGCGCCACGATCGAGGGCCGGACGCTGATGAACCGCCCTGCCCCAGGGACCGAACCCTCGGCCTGGAACGTCGCCTCGGACGGCATCGCCATCTCGCCCGATGGCGAGACGCTGTACTATTGTGCGCTGACCAGCCGCCACTTCTACTCGGTCCCTACCCGGCTGCTGCGCGACCACAGCGTCAGCGAGGCCGAGCTTGAGGCGCATGTAACCGATCTGGGCCTCAAGGGGCCGTCGGACGGGTTGAGCGAGGATACCCGCGGCTATATCTATGCCGGCGATTTCGAGAAGAACGAGATCAACCGCTTCGACCCGGCCAGTGGCCGCTGGACCACCCTCGCCCAAGACGACCGGATCCTGTGGCCCGACACGCTGTCGATTTCGGACGGCTGGCTGTATTTCACAGCCAACCAGCTGTACCGTCAGGCCGGCTTCAACGAGGGCAAGGACCTGCGCCAGCAACCCTATGAGGTCTTGCGCCTGCGCGTCGGCGCCGAGCCGGTCCTGCTGAAGTGACACCGACGGTCGGGGACCTCCCCGGCCGTTTGCCTGCCTCCACGCGCTCTTCCGCCCATTCTGTGAGGACCCTCCCCATGTCCAAAGACCCGATCCGTGTCGGTCACATCGACCTGTCGTTCCATGATGCCAGCGCCCATGAGGTCGAGCGCGTCCTTGCCGCCCATGGCCACGAGATCGAGCGCGACGCTGCCCCGCATGAAGAGATGTTCCGTCGTCTGGGGCGCGGGGATGTCGATATGCTGGTTTCGGCCTGGCTCCCGTCCAGCCACGATACCTATCTGGGTCCGATCGAGGATCAGGTGATGAAAGTGACGGTACTTTACGAACCCTACTGCATCTGGGGTGTGCCCGATTACGTGCCCGAGGATGAGGTCGCCTCAGTGCAGGATCTGCTGCGGTCGCCGGTGCTGCGCCGGATGGAGCGTCTGATCCAGGGCATCAATCCCGGTGCGGGCATCAGCCGCTTTTCCAAGGCGATCATCGCGGCCTACGATCTGGGATCTGCTGGCTATCATTTCGAGACCGGCACCGAGGCGCAGTGCTTCGACCGCTTCGAAGACGCCCATGACCGGGGCGCCTGGATCGTAGTGCCGCTGTGGCATCCGCAATATCTCCACGCGCGCTATCGGATCCGCGAACTGGCCGAACCCCGCGGTCTGCTGGGCGGCGCCGACAAGGCGACGCTGGTAGTGCGCAAGGATGCCATGTCGCGAATTGCGCCCGCGGCGCTGGAAGAACTGTCTCGTCTGACGCTTGGCAATCCGCGGGTCAGCGAGCTGGACGCCGCGCTGCGTGGCAAACTGCGGACCTGACCGGCAGGCCCCGGGCCGTGCAGTCCGATTGGCGCAAGGCCGGATCAGGTGGGCTGACCTCGTCAGTCCACCTCGTGTTCATGGGGTCTGGGGCCATATGCACCGAGTGGATCTGCCTCGCGGCAATTCACCTGCTCTTTGACGACCGTGCCGCCAGGATCATCCCGCCAAACACCAATCCCAAGCCTGTCAGGAATATGCCGGACAGGATGTTGCCCAAAAACAGGACCGATCCCGCGATGCCGACCAATGGCACGCCCAAAGTGAAGTTCGACATCGCGTAGGTTGAGATGCGCCGCCCATGCTCTGCCGAGATGACGAAGCAGGCTGAGGTTGCTATGGGCCCGATAAACACCAGCAACTCCATGAGTTTGGGGGTCCAGTCGATTGCGTGCGGAGTGCCTTCAAATGCCAGAGCGAGCCCCGCGAGCGGTAGCGTGGCCAGCAGCATTTGCCATGGGGCGAGAGAAAGAGGCGAAGACACCCAAGCATGACGCCGCACATGCAGGATGACAACGGACCAGGCGATCGCTGCCATCACCAGAAAGCCTGCGCCCATGAAGGCCCCCGGAGCGGCCCAGTCGGTTTCAAGTGGAGAGCAGATCACGGCAACGCCAGCTAATCCTGTTGCCAGGGCAAGGGCCTGGGCACGGCTTGGTCGTGTGCGCAGAGCGATCCAGGCCAGAGCGACGGTCCATAGCGGAGTGGTATAGGCAAGAAGCACCGAGTGGCTGGTGTCGGTACGCGTCATCGCGATCATGCCAAGGCCGGTGAATGTCATCATCTGCAGCAGGCCGATGCTGAGGACAATCGGCAGGTCACCGCGTTTGGGCAGCGATATCTCACCGCGGACGGCAAGAAACGCAAACAGACAAATTGCGGCCGATCCGAAACGGAAGGTCGCAAGCCAGAGCGGTGATATCGCAGTCAGCGCAACCTGCGTCGCGGGCCAGCTGAAGCCCCAGAGCAACACCATCACGGAGAGCCAGACCCAGCTCGTCGTGGTGTGGCGAAACGGGAAAGGCGCGTTTGTGGCGGTGCATGACATGATCGCTCTCCGGCAGTGATCGGTAGAACCAATCTTGCGCGGATCAGGCGGATTTTCTGGCCTTTCTGTTTTTCATATCGCTTCTCTATGGGTTAAATTATCCCAAATAATTCACTTATGAGAAAACTATGACCGATCATGACCCCAGCCTCGACACGGCCAGTCTGCGCATCCTCGACGCATTGCAGCAGGATGCGGAACTCAGCAATGCGGCCCTCGCCGAACGTGTGAACCTGTCTGCCAGCCCCTGCTGGCGCCGCGTCGCTGATATGCGCGAGCGCGGCGTCATCCGGAAATCGGTGGTCCTTGTCGATCCGGTGAAGCTGGGTCTTCTGGTCAATGTCTTCGTTCATGTGACGCTTGAGAAGCAGGACAAGGCGTCACTCAAGATGTTCACCGATGCCATCCGGCATCGGCCGGAGGTTATGGAGTGTTACCTGATGACCGGAACGGAGGACTTCATGCTGCGCGTCGTGGTGGAAGACCTGCCGCGCTATCAGGAGCTTGTCATGAATGTCCTGACCCAGATCCCTGGGGTCGCCAACATCCGTTCCAGCTTCGCGCTGGATCAGGTCAAATATACCACTGCCCTGCCAACGGGGCATCTGGACGGGCGCTGACCCTCAGGCCGCGTCGCGTGGATCGTGGCCAGCGGGCTTGCCGTAAAGACCGATATTGGCATCCCCCCATTCCTTCAGGGCGCGCAGGATCGGCTCCATCGTCCGGCCCAGATCTGACAGCGAATACTCCACCTTCGGCGGTACCTGGGCATAGACCTTGCGCGTGATCAGCCCGTCCTCCTCCATCTCGCGGAGCTGGTTGGTCAGCATGCGCGGCGTGCAGTTCTCCACGTGACGGCGAAGCTCGTTGAAGCGAAGCGTTCCCGACAGCAAGTGCCACAGGATGATCGATTTCCATTTGCCGTCGATTAGGCCGATGGCGGCCTCGACCGAGCAGCCGGGGGTGCAGTCGAAGCGTGAGTGACGGGCTTTGGCCATTGCAGTATCCTTTTTGATACTATGTGCTGTCTTTGTGCGTATTGCGATAGGGTGAATGTAGGATCAATTTTGCTTCCATGCAATTGAACAATGGAGTGATCCCATGAAAGCCATCGGCTACCAGACCCCCGGCACCATCGACCGTATTGAGGCCCTGACCGACATCGAGCTGCCGCGCCCCGAGGCCACCGGCCATGATCTTCTGGTCGAGGTCGCCGCAGTGTCGGTGAACCCCGTGGACACCAAGGTCCGCAACGGCGCGACGCCGCCCGAGGGCGAATGGAAGATCCTCGGCTGGGATGCCGTGGGCCGAGTGGCCGAGGTTGGCCCGGATGCACAGGGCTTCGCCGTCGGCGACGAAGTGTTCTACGCCGGATCCATCGCCCGGCCCGGCGCCAACAGCCAGTTTCATCTGGTCGATGCCCGCATCACTGGCCACAAGCCCAAGACCTTGTCGAATGCCGAGGCCGCCGCGCTGCCGCTGACGGCCATCACGGCCTGGGAAATGCTGTTCGACCGGCTCGACATTCGCCGCCCGGTTCCGGGGGCGGCCAACGCCGTCCTGATCATCGGTGGTGCCGGCGGGGTCGGATCGATCGCGATCCAGCTTGTCCGTGCACTGACCGATCTGACCGTGATCGCCACCGCGTCGCGCCCTGAAACGCAGGACTGGGTGCGCGAGCTTGGCGCGCATCATGTCATTGATCACCATGGCGATCTTGCGGCGCAGGTCGAAGCGCTCGGCATCGGCGCGCCGGGCTTCGTGTTCTCGACCAATCAGAGTGACCGGCATGTGAAGGGTATTCAGGCCCTGATCGCGCCGCAGGGCCGCTTCGGACTGATCGACGACCCCGAGGCGCTGGACGTCCTGGGCTTCAAACGCAAGGCGGCCTCGATCCACTGGGAGCTGATGTTCACGCGGTCGATCTTCGGCACGCCCGACATTGCCGAACAGGGCAAGCTGCTGAACGAGGTGGCGGCCCTGATCGACGCGGGAAGCATCCGCACGACGCTCACCGAAACGCTGTCCCCGATCAACGCCGAAAACCTGAAGAAGGCCCACGCCCTGATCGAAACGAACACCGCCCGCGGCAAAATCGTGCTGGAGGGGTTCTGATGTCCGAAATCATTCACCTCGTCGCAACGCTGGTGGCCAGACCCGGACAGGAGGCGGCCCTGCAGGCCGCGCTCACCGGGATCCTCGCGCCGGTGCGCGCGGAGCCGGGCTGCCTGCGCTACGACCTGCACCGTGACCGCGACGATCCCGCACGCTTCGTGATGCTGGAGATCTGGGCCGATGCGGCGGCACTCGAGGCCCATGGCAAGGCCGCCGCCTTTACCGAGCTTGCCGCACGGTTCGACGAACTTCTGATGACATCGCCCGACCTGCGGCGCCTGGAACATCTGGCCTGAGGAGGCGATCATGACAAAGTTGAATAGCAAGCGCATTCTGGTGATCGGGGGCAGTTCGGGCATAGGGATGGCCGTGGCCGCCGCGGCTCTGGCCGAAGGCGCGGATGTCACCATTGCCGGGCGGACAGAAGAACGGCTGGCCCAGGCATCCGGCGCGCTTGGCAATGTCCGGGCCGTGCAGCTGGACACGTCGGATTCGGACGGCCTTGCCGCGTTCTTCGAGACCGAGGAGGCATTCGACCACATCCTTGTCTCCGCCGCGCAGACGCCCACGGGGCCGGTGCGCAAGCTGGGCGTAGCAGACGCGCGGGCTGCGATGGACAGCAAGTTCTGGGGCGCCTATGCGGTGGCCCGCGTTGCAAAGATCGCGGATGGCGGAAGCCTCACGTTCGTCTCGGGCTTCCTTGCCGAGCGTCCTTCGGCAAGTTCGGTGCTTCAAGGTGCGATCAACGCCGCACTTGAGGCGCTGGCGCGCGGCCTTGCCTTGGAACTGGCCCCTGTACGGGTGAACGCGATCTCACCTGGCCTCATTGATACGCCCCTTTGGTCCAGGATGGACGACGAGGCCCGCAAGGCGATGTTCGCCAAGGTGGGCGCGAGCCTGCCCGCGGGTCGGGTAGGGGTGCCGGAAGACATCGCGAACGCGGCGATCTACCTGATGACCACAGGCTTCGCCACGGGCTCGGTCGTCCGCGTGGACGGCGGTGGAGTGATCGCGTGACCGGCTCGACATGGTTCATCACCGGCGCAAACAGCGGCTTCGGTCGCGAGCTTGCGCGACAGGTGCTTGAGGCGGGCGGACGTGTCTTTGCCACCGTGCGTGATCCTGCCAGCGTCGATGATCTTCGACAGGCATACGGCCCTCGCCTGGGCGTCGGCATTCTGGATGTCACCGATGCCGACGCGATCCGGCGGGTCGTTCCCGAAGCCTTCGCTTGGGCAGGGACGATCGACTTCATCGTCAACAATGCCGGTTATGGTCTGTTCGGTGTCGTGGAGAGCCTGACATCAGAGCAGATTCGCCACCAGATCCAGACGAACCTGATCGGGCCGATCGAGATCACCCGGACCGTCTTGCCCTATCTCAGAACGCAAGGGCATGGGCACATCATCGCCATGTCGAGCTATGGCGGGCAGGCGGTACACCCCGGTGCCTCGCTCTATCACGCGAGCAAATGGGGTCTCGAAGGGTTCTTCGAGTCCCTGTCCGCCGAGGTCTCTCCCTTCGGTATCGGCGTGACCATCGTCGAGCCTGGCGGCACCCGGACCGGCTTCCGCGATGCCGCGGCGCGTGCCATGGGCACGCTTCCGGCAGGCTACGAGGGCGCGCCCGTTGCCCAGCTTCTGGGCCGGCTCTCCGATCCGGGGGCGGTTCCGGGCAACGACCCGATCGACCTCGTGCGCAGGATGCGCGATGCGGTCCAGTCCGACACGCCACCGCTGCGGCTGGTGCTGGGCGACGACGCGCAGGCCATCATCGACAGGGCGCTGTCGGATCGCCTGGCGGCGCACCGCAACGAGGTGGCCGCCAGGCGGGATTGAGCGGCCCCTCAGGCCCCGTAGCGCGGCGCTGCCGTGCGCGACGACAGGTGCGGCAGCATCGCGTCGCGCGCGGTCTCCCAGGCGTGCCATTGGCCGTCGTCGTGCAAGGAGGGGATCGAGGCGAACTGGCCGGCATCAAGGTCGGCAAGCGCCGCATCGACCAGCACCTCGGGTGTCATCACCCATTCGGCGGGCAGGTTTGCATGCGGCAGTCCGGCGATGTCCCAGAACTCCGTACCCGTCGCGCCGGGCAGCACGACCTGCACGCTCACGCCTTCGGGCGCGAGATCCTTCCTGAGCGACCGGCTGAAGGCCAGTACGAAGGCTTTTGTCCCGCCATAAACCCCGTTCAGGATCTCCGGCGCGATGGCCGCGATCGAGGCAATGTTGATGATGCTGCCCGACTTGCGGGCGGCAAAGACCGGCGCTGCGGCGTAGGACAACCTCATGACGGCCGTGACGTTCACGGCGATCATCCGCTCCATCTCCTCCACATCCGATTGCGCCAGCGACCCCGTACCGCCGAAGCCCGCATTGTTGACCAGCATGGTCAGTGTCTCGTCTTCGGCGATCAGCGTCTCGACGCCATGCAGGTCGTCCTTGGCGCCGAGGTCTGCCACGTGGATGCGGACATCGACCCCATGGCGGTCCCGGAGGCGCGCGGCCTGCTCTTCGAGCCGGGCGCGGTTGCGCGCCACCAGCAGCAGGTCGTGACCGCGTGCGGCAAGCCGGTCGGCGTAGATGGCGCCGATCCCCGAGGATGCGCCTGTGACGAGTGCGGTTCCCTTGTTCATTGGTCTTCTCCTGTTGAATGCCGCGACGATGCGGCGACAGGCAAAGACTGCCATTGAGGCTGCGAGGCGCAAATGTCCTTGAAACGGCAATATAAGCCACTTCAGGGCGACAAGAAGACAGAAACCCGTCATTTCGCGCCATGAGGGCCAATGCCAGTTGCTTTCGAAGGCTTGGCGGAAATAGCCTGAAACAGCAGATAAGGATATAGAGGTGGAGATGCGTCAGGTTGGCTTGATCCTTGAGAACGGGTTTCAGTTGATGGGGCTGGCCGCCCTGTCAGCTTTCGAATTCGCCAACGCGGAACTCGGCGAGAACGGCTACCGCCTGACGATCCTGTCCGAGAGCGGCGGCACGATCCGATCTTCGATGAATGCCGGGATAGAAACCCTTCCCTTCGGGGTCATGCCGGACACCCTGATGACCGCCGGAGAGCTTGCGCCTCAGCCTCCCTCGCCCGCGCTGCGCGGCTTCGTTGCCCGCGCGGGCATGGAGGCGCGCCGCGTCGCGGGTCTCTGCACCGGGGCCTTCGTTCTGGCAGAGGCCGGGTTGCTGAATGGCCGCGCCGCCACGACCCATTGGGCTCATGCCCAGACATTGCAGAGCCGCTTTCCGCAGGCGCGCGTAGATGCCGACCGGATCTTCATCCAGGACGGCCCGATCTGGACCTCCGCCGGAATGACGTCGGCGATCGACCTGACGCTGGCACTGATCGAAGAGGATCACGGGGTTGCATTGTCCCGGTCCATTGCGCGCAAGCTTGTGGTCTATCACCGACGGCCCGGTGGCCAGTCTCAGTTCTCGGCACTGCTGGAGCTGGAGCCGCGATCGGACCGGGTGAAGCGCGCCCTGACCTATGCGCGAGAGAACCTCCGTAATGCTTTGTCGGTTGAGGAACTGGCCGAGGCCGCCAGTCTCTCCCCGCGTCAGTTCAGCCGAGTATTCCGCGAAGAAACCGGCCAGTCGCCCGCCAAGGCTGTAGAGGCTTTGAGGCTGGAAGCTGCGCGGATCATGCTTGAGGAGGGTCGTCACGCGATGGACACGGTCGCACGCGATACAGGCTTTGCGGACCGAGACCGCATGCGGCGCGCCTTTCTGCGCAGCTATGGTCAGCCGCCGGCAAGTCTGCGCCGCGCTCTTCGCCTGATGGATGGCGAATGATAGTCCTGAAATGGCGTTTATACGTCATTAGAGACATGGCCGGATAGGCGCATCCTTGTGTCCATCAGACAGATGGAGACAGAGATGATCGACTATATCAACGGTCCGGAAGGACGGATCGCCCTGCGCCGCGATGGTCCGGATACGGGTATTCCGCTGGTCTTGCTGCAGCGGTTTCGCGGCACGATGGACGACTGGGATCCGGAGTTCATCGCGGCGATTGCCGCCGAACGCCCCGTCATCCGCTTCGACAGCGCGGGCATCGGAAGGTCCGGCGGACGTGTGCCGGATGATATTTCCGGGATGGCGCGCATCGCCAGCCGGGTTTTGCAGACCGTTACCATGGGAGCAGCCGATGTTTTGGGCTGGTCGCTCGGGGGCGTCGTCGCGCAGCAGCTTGCACTGGATGCACCTCAGCTGGTGCGTCGCCTGATCATTGCAGGTTCCAGTCCCGGCGGCATTACGGACGGGCCGCAGCCCCATCCACGCGTGCCCAAAGTTATGACGCGTGGCGTCAATGACGCGCCTGACTTTCTGTTTCTATTCTATCCGGAGACTGAAAGCGCAGTGGCCCTGGGCAATGCGTCGCTTGCACGGATTGCCGCGCAGCCCGAGATGGGGCCCCCAGTCACCGCCGAGGCGTTCATGGCGCAGGTCAAGGCAATCTCTTCCTGGCCCGGTGTCCTTCACAGGGTGCGCGAGTTGCACCTTCCAATCCTGGTCGCAAATGGCGCGCATGACGTGATGCTGCCAGCCTATCGCTCCTTCGTGCTCTCGCAGCAGGCGCCTGATGCCAAGCTGATCCTGTACCCGGACGCGGGTCATGCCTTCCTGTTTCAGCACATCGAGGATTTTTCCCTGCAGATCGACCTGTTCCTGTCGTGATGTCATGAATTGACGGATCAATGACATTTAAGACTTCCGCCCCATGATCCATGTTCATGGCAGACAAACACACGATGAAAAGGATTTGACCCAATGTCTGCAATCACTCCCCTCGCCGACGACGAAGTAGCGCCGCGTGTCACGAAGACCTTCGATCAGGCCCGCGCCGCCATGGGCAAGGTTCCCAACCTGTTCCGCGTCCTGGCGCATGCGCCTGCCGCGCTGGACGTCTATACCGGCGGACAGGGCGCCCTGCGCGGCGGCGTTCTGCCCGCCGCGACGCGCGAGATGATCGCCATTGCGGTCGCCACCGCGAATGGCTGCGACTACTGCCTTGCCGCCCATACCGGCGCCGCCCGCGCCGCGGGGGTCAGCCCAGAGGACCGGGCCTCTGCGCAGTTGGGCCGTGTTTCTGATCCGCATGCAGAAGCGGTGCTGAAGCTGGCGCTGGCCGTCAACGAGAGCCATGGCCGCGATGCCACGCCCGCGCTCGAGGCGGCACGCGCAGCCGGCCTGTCCGATGCCGAGATTTTGGAAACGGTCGCGCATGTCTCCGTCAGCATCCTGACCAACAGCGTCAACAACCTCGTCGGCACCACGCTCGACTTTCCCGCCGTCGCCCGCGTCGCGGCCTGACCGCACATTCTAAGGAATAAAAAGATGCAAATGACCGACAACACCATCTTCATCACCGGCGGCACTTCGGGCATCGGCCGTGCCCTCGCCGAGCAGTTCCACGCCCTCGGCAACAAGGTCGTTATCGCCGGGCGCCGCCAGTCCCTGCTGGACGAGGTGACCGCTGCCAACCCCGGCATGGACGGCATTCGCCTGGACATCAGCGACCCCGCCGACATCGACCGGGTGGCGGCCAGGCTCATCGCCGATTACCCGACACTGAATGTTCTGATCAACAATGCAGGCCTTATGCCGTTCGACGATCCGGCCGGGATCATCGACGATGCCGTCTCGCGCCGCATCCTCGACACGAACCTGCTGGGGCCGATCCGGCTGACCTCGGCCCTGATCGGGCACCTGAAGGCACAGCCGCGCGCCACGATCATCCACAACACTTCCGTGCTCGCCTATGTGCCGATTGCCACGAACGCGGTCTACTCCGCCTCGAAGGCCGCCCTGCACTCCTATGCCCTGTCGCAGCGGTTCCAGTTGAAGACCACCAATGTCACGGTGCAGGAAATCGCGCCGCCATGGGTGGATACCGATCTGATCAAGAAAAGCGGTGACCCGCGCGCCATGCCGCTGGAGGCTTTCATCGCCGAGACGATGGAGAAGCTTGCCACGGATGCGCCTGAGATCTTCGTCGATGCGATCCGGGACATGCGAGACAACCCGGGTCTGCACGAACATGCGCTGGTTGACGGCTTCAACGACCACATTGCCGCCAACCCGATCCCGGCGTGACGCGCACAGGCCTGCGGCCAGCCCGCAGGCCTTTTCATGTGAAGGAAAGATCCCATGACGACAATGACCGAAAATGCCTTCAAAGGCGCCCTGGTCCCACCCGCATTTCTGGCGCTCGGGACTTTTGCCATCGGAACCGAGAGCTTCATGATTGCGCCGCTCCTGCCGGTCATGGCTGCGGACTTCGGACGTTCGGTATCGGTCGTGGCGCTGCTGGTGGTGGTGTTCACGCTGGTGCTCGCCCTGTCCTCTCCCATCAGCACGGTGTTGACCGGGCGGCTGCGTCGGCGTTCCATTCTGCTGGGAGCCATGGGGATCTTTGCCACGGGCAATCTCTTGGCCGCCTTTTCCGAGACCTTCGCCGCACTTCTGGTGGCGCGGGTGATGATGGCGGTGGCCGCAGGGCTTTACATTCCCGCAGCCAATGGGCTGGCGGGTGTCATCGTGCCGCCGCACCTGCGGGGCCGAGCACTGGCGTTCGTCAGCGCAGGGCAGACCCTCGCCATTGCCTTTGGCTTGCCGCTCGGCGGGGTGATCGGTCATGCCTTCGGTTGGCGTGCAACCTTTCTCCTGGTCGCGGTCATGAGCATGACGGCTATCCTTGGTATCCTCACGGGCATCCCCCGTAATGCCGGATCGGATGTGGCCGTGCCTGGGCTACATGCGCGCGTGGCGTTGATCGGCAACCGTGCTGTGTTGCGACTGTTGGCGATCAGCCTGTTCTGGTCGGTCGGCGCCTATGCGGCCTATCCTTATCTCGCTGAATATCTCGCTGTCGTCCTGAATTTTGGATCGGGCGCCATCACGGCGACAGTATCGCTATGGGGGGTGGCTGCGGCCGCAGGCGTGCTGTCGGGCGGGGCCTTGAATGACCGCTTCGGCGCAGATGGCGTCGTCCGCACATCACTCGCCGTCCTCGGTCTTTCCTTCCTCATGCTGGCGATCGCAACGGCCATGCCCCCCAACATTGCCTTTGTCATCGTGCTGCTTGCAGTCGCTTTGTGGGGGTTCACGGTGTGGTCGTTCTTCCCGGCGCAGATGGCCCGGCTTGTTACGGCGGGCGGAAGAAATCAGGCGTCCGTTGCGCTCGCGCTTAACACGTCCACCATGTATCTGGGCTTTTCGCTAGGCAGCGGGTTGGGCGCGATGGTGTTGGCGGCGGGGGCGATCTGGGGCATTGGGGCGGTTGCCGCCGTGGCTGAAGCGGCAGCACTGCGCATGGAGCTATGTCGCTAGGCAATTCCAAATCTTTGGCGATAGGCGGACGGGGTGACGGCGGTCAGTTTCTGGAACGTCTTGCGGAACGCGGCCGGATCGGAATAGCCGACCTCCCATGCGATCCTATCCGTAGGGGTCAGCGTCCGTTCCAGCAGCTCGCGCGCATGGGCGATGCGGACCTGCTGAAGATAGGCGTTTGGTCTGTGTCCGGTGGCAGCAGTGAAACGGCGCAGGAACGTGCGCTCTGTCATTCCCACCAGTTCGTGCAGTTCGTGCATGTGCAGGGCTTCTGCCGAATGGGCATGCAAATGATGCTGGGCACGCCGGATCACGTCATCGCCATGATCGAAGCGGGGGATGAAGTCGGCAAAGGGGCGCTGGCTGGATCGGGGCGGATCGATCAACAGGAAGCGCGCCGTCGCCAACATCGTGGCCGACCCCAGAAACCGCTGCACAAGTGTCAGGCCAAGATCTGTCCAGGCTAGGATGCCGCCCGCCGTCACTATGTCGCCTTCATCCAACACCATGTGATCTTCCGTCACTTGAACATCGGGGAAACGGCGCGAGAGTTGTTCGGCAAAGGCCCAATGGGTCGTGGCCCTTCGTCCGTTCATCAGGCCCGTCTCGGCCAGCACGAAGGCCCCCGCGCAGACCGAGCCCAGTATCGTGCCGTCCTTGTGTCGGTCGCGCAGCCAGCGGGCGGCGACAGGAGAGGGCGCCATCTTCTCGGGCATGATGATGCTGGGCGGGGCGATCGCGTACCCAAGCCGGTGGGGCGTGCCGGGGTGGCTGTCCCAGATGCAGGCCACCTCGTCCTGCAGGGGCTGCCAATGGGATACGCGTATGGTGCCGCCCCCCACCCATTCGCCTGCGATGCGGAAAAGGTCCGTCAGGCCATGAACCGCCGCAAGCTGACATCCGGGGTATATGAGGATGCCGATCTCCGTGACCGTTTCCATTGTCTGTTTTGCCCCTGATCAAGTCCGTTTCGCCACCTCTGCTTCTGCACCGGATCGCTTACTTCTGTCCATGTCGAAACCGAAAGGACTGGCGATGCACATCGATCCGACCCGCCGCACACTGCTTACAACTGCAGCCGCCGCCGCGCTTTCAGCCTTGCCTCGCGCCTTTCTCGCACAAACCCAAACACAAGGAGATATCATCATGGCTAGCATCAGAACTCAGGACGGAACCGAAATTTTCTACAAGGACTGGGGCCCGCGCGACGCGCAACCGGTCGTCTTCCATCACGGCTGGCCGCTGTCAGGCGATGATTGGGACAACCAGATGCTGTTCTTCCTGGCCAACGGCTATCGTGTCATCGCCCATGACCGCCGCGGCCACGGGCGTTCGGAACAGGTGTCCGACGGGCACGACATGGATCACTACGCCTCGGACGTCGCGGATCTGACCCGTGCGCTGGATCTGCGCGATGCGATCCACATCGGCCATTCGACTGGCGGCGGCGAGGTTGCGCGCTATGTCGCCCGCGCCGAACCGGGCAGGGTCGCCAAAGCCGCGCTTCTTGGTGCCGTGCCCCCGATCATGGTCCGGTCCGACGCCAATCCTGACGGGGTGCCCATGGCGGTGTTCGACGGGTTCCGCGCGGCGCTGGCCGCGAACCGGGCGCAGTTCTACATCGACGTTCCGTCCGGCCCATTCTACGGCTTCAACCGCAAGGGGGCCGCTGTCAGCCAGGGACTGATCGACAACTGGTGGCGGCAGGGCATGGCCGGTGGTGCCAAGGCCCATTACGACGGGATCGCGGCCTTTTCCGAAACGGACTTCACCGAGGATCTGAAGGCGATCACCGTCCCGGTTCTGGTGTTGCATGGCGAGGATGATCAGGTGGTGCCGATCGACAATTCGGCGCACAAGGCCATCAAGCTGCTACGGAACGGCACGCTAAAAACCTATCCCGGATTTTCGCACGGAATGTTCGCGACACATCCTGAGGTAATCAACGCCGACCTGTTGGCCTTCGCCAAGGCTTGATGCATCGGCGGGCTGCACACCTTGTTGCGGCCCGCTGCTTGCATGAGTTCCAAGGCTGTATCTCCCGAAAACTTGGTATGTTCCTTCCGGAGGGGATGGAACTCTCTGGCCAAGATGGCCATGCAAAGGTCTTGCGCGCGACCTCCCGTTTTGGAGCTGGACAATAATATTCTTGGCCGCGCTTGAGCGCGTCCGCCTCGGGAACCGCCGGTTCCCCCACGCAAGTCCCACGATCGGCGTCAGAGGGGGTGTCCCCAACCACGGTCTCGGCCGTGGCCGAGCTGCGTGGCCAGGTGATCCCCCTCCCCCTCTTCCTTGTCGAGGAACTTGCGTGGGCCCCCCTCCTGCCCTCGCCGGGAGGCAGTCCGGCAAGAGAGGCGCCGCTTCGCGGACCTCACTCGCCAGACCGCCCCAATTATTCGGTTCCAGACCGGAGACGGGGCCTCACAAGGAAGGGGGCCACATATGGCTAACTATCAGTGTGTTGGATGTCACTGAGAACTGACCCAGCAGCGATAGGAAATGTCACTGAGAATTGACCCATGTGGAACCCTCCCCCTGACGAGATTTGTCGGGGGTCATTGGAGTGATCGACATGGATTTTTTGAGCGTCATTCGACGGTGGGCACTGCGGGACAAGATGCCCATCCGCGAGATTTCGCGGCGGACTGGACTGTCCCGAAATACGATCAGGCGTTACCTGCGTGCCGGGATCGTCGAGCCCAAGTTCAAGGCACCATCGAGGCCGAGCAAGCTCGACCCGTACGCGGAGAAGCTGTCGGGCTGGTTGCTGGCCGAACAGCGCAAATCGCGCAAAGAGCGGCGGACGGCGAAACAGATGCACGCGGATCTGGTTCAGCTGGGGTTCGATGGGTCCTACGAGCGGGTCTCAGCCTTTGTCCGAGCCTGGAAATCGGACCGGCAGCGCGCGCAGAACACGACGGATCGCGGGACATTCGTGCCTCTGGTGTTCAAGCCGGGCGAGGCCTTCCAATTCGATTGGAGCGAAGACTACGCGATCGTCGGGGGTGAACGGACCAAGCTGCAGGTCGCACACATCAAGCTGTCGCACAGCCGCGTGTTCCTGGTCAGGGCATATTTGCTGCAGACACACGAGATGCTGTTCGACGCGCATTGGCATGCGTTCAGAATCTTCGAAGGCGTGCCGGGCCGCGGGATCTACGACAATATGCGCACGGCGGTGGACCGCGTGGGCGTCGGCAAAAAGCGCGATGTAAATGCGCGCTTCATGGCGATAACCAGCCACTACGTGTTCGAACCCGACTTTTGCAATCCGGCGGCGGGATGGGAAAAGGGCCAGGTCGAGAAGAACGTCCGCGATGCGCGCAGCAGGATGTGGCAGGTGATGCCCACCTTCCCTGATCTCGATGCGCTGAACTGCTGGCTGGAAGAACGGTGCAAGGCGCTGTGGGCCGAAACCGCACATGGCGGTTTGCCCGGCAGCATCGCAGACGTCTGGCAAGCGGAGAAGCCCTCGCTGATGCCGTTGCCCACCGCGTTCGACGGTTATGTCGAGCAAAGCAAGCGGGTGTCCCCAACCTGCCTCGTCACGTTTGATCGCAATCGCTACTCCGTGCCTGCCAGCTTTGCGAACCGGCCAGTCAGCCTGCACATCTACCCCGAAAGGCTGGTTGTCGTTGCTGAAGGGCATGTCGTCTGCGAGCACCAGCGCATCATTGAAAGGTCGCATCGGCAACCGGGCCGCGTCATCTATGACTGGCGGCATTACCTGGCCGTGATCCAGCGCAAGCCCGGTGCGCTGCGTAACGGCGCCCTGTTGGATGTCACTGAGAACTGACCCAGCATTGTCATCGAGATTTGACCCGCCTGTCAGTATGTCGGTCGGTTCATGATGGGGTCAACATTGGCGTCTCCTTCCTCTTTTTTTTCGCGGTCTCGGAGCTGGCCTTGAAGCGATAACTGTCGTTTCCGGTTTCCAGGATGTGGCAGCGGTGTGTGAGGCGATCGAGGAGCGCCGTGGTCATCTTGGCGTCACCGAAGACGCTGGCCCATTCGCTGAAGCTTAGGTTCGTGGTGATCACGACGCTGGTGCGTTCGTAAAGTTTGCTGAGGAGGTGGAACAGCAAGGCGCCGCCCGAGGCGCTGAACGGCAGGTATCCGAGCTCGTCGAGGATCACCAATTCGGTTTTCACCAACGCCTCGGCGATTTTCCCGGCCCTTCCCAGCGCCTTTTCCTGTTCCAGCGCGTTCACCAGCTCGACTGTGGAGAAGAAGCGCACGCGTTTGCGGTGATGCTCAATCGCCTGGACTCCGAGGGCGGTCGCCACATGGCTTTTCCCGGTGCCGGGCCCGCCAATCAGGACCACGTTTTCGGCAGCATCGAGGAACTCGCATCGATGAAGCTGCCGAACGAGGGCCTCGTTGACCTCGCTGGCCGCGAAGTCGAAGCCTGACAGGTCCTTGTGGGCCGGGAAGCGCGCTGCCTTCATGTGATAAAAGATGGACCGCACTTCACGTTCGGCCATTTCAGCCTTCAGCAGCTGGGACAGGATCGGGATCGCCGCATCGAACGCAGGCGCGCCCTGTTCCATGAGGTCATGCACGGCTTGGGCCATGCCTGGCATCTTCAGACTGCGGAGCATGATGACGATGGCAGCTCCGGCGGGATCATGACGCATGGCGTTTGCCTCCGGATGTGCGCAGCCCATCGTAGCGTGCAACATTGGCCTCGGGCTCCTTGCTCAGCGTCAAGGCCGGAGGCGGCGTTACGTCTGGCAACTCGACTGAAGTGCCGTTCACCAGCCTGTGCAATAGGTTCAGCACGTGGGTCTTTGTCGGCACGCCGGCCTTCAACGCCATGTCCACCGCGCACAGGACCGCCTGTTCGTCGTGATGCAATACCAACGACAGGACGTCGACCATCTCCCGATCACCGCCGGGTCTGCGCAGCATCTGATCCTGCAGCTCACGAAAGCCCCTCGGCATCTCAACAAACGGGGCGCCGTTACGCAGCGCACCGGGCTTGCGCTGGATCACGGCCAGGTAATGCCGCCAGTCATAGATGACGCGGCCCGGTTGCCGATGCGACCTTTCAATGATGCGCTGGTGCTCGCAGACGACATGCCCTTCAGCAACGACAACCAGCCTTTCGGGGTAGATGTGCAGGCTGACTGGCCGGTTCGCAAAGCTGGCAGGCACGGAGTAGCGATTGCGATCAAACGTGACGAGGCAGGTTGGGGACACCCGCTTGCTTTGCTCGACATAACCGTCGAACGCGGTGGGCAACGGCATCAGCGAGGGCTTCTCCGCTTGCCAGACGTCTGCGATGCTGCCGGGCAAACCGCCATGTGCGGTTTCGGCCCACAGCGCCTTGCACCGTTCTTCCAGCCAGCAGTTCAGCGCATCGAGATCAGGGAAGGTGGGCATCACCTGCCACATCCTGCTGCGCGCATCGCGGACGTTCTTCTCGACCTGGCCCTTTTCCCATCCCGCCGCCGGATTGCAAAAGTCGGGTTCGAACACGTAGTGGCTGGTTATCGCCATGAAGCGCGCATTTACATCGCGCTTTTTGCCGACGCCCACGCGGTCCACCGCCGTGCGCATATTGTCGTAGATCCCGCGGCCCGGCACGCCTTCGAAGATTCTGAACGCATGCCAATGCGCGTCGAACAGCATCTCGTGTGTCTGCAGCAAATATGCCCTGACCAGGAACACGCGGCTGTGCGACAGCTTGATGTGTGCGACCTGCAGCTTGGTCCGTTCACCCCCGACGATCGCGTAGTCTTCGCTCCAATCGAATTGGAAGGCCTCGCCCGGCTTGAACACCAGAGGCACGAATGTCCCGCGATCCGTCGTGTTCTGCGCGCGCTGCCGGTCCGATTTCCAGGCTCGGACAAAGGCTGAGACCCGCTCGTAGGACCCATCGAACCCCAGCTGAACCAGATCCGCGTGCATCTGTTTCGCCGTCCGCCGCTCTTTGCGCGATTTGCGCTGTTCGGCCAGCAACCAGCCCGACAGCTTCTCCGCGTACGGGTCGAGCTTGCTCGGCCTCGATGGTGCCTTGAACTTGGGCTCGACGATCCCGGCACGCAGGTAACGCCTGATCGTATTTCGGGACAGTCCAGTCCGCCGCGAAATCTCGCGGATGGGCATCTTGTCCCGCAGTGCCCACCGTCGAATGACGCTCAAAAAATCCATGTCGATCACTCCAATGACCCCCGACAAATCTCGTCAGGGGGAGGGTTCCACATGGGTCAATTCTCAGTGACATTTCCTATCGCTGCTGGGTCAGTTCTCAGTGACATCCAACACTTCGTGAAACCGGAATGCCCCAGTTCACCACCCGCGAGGTACTGCGGATGGAGAGAGCAGGCATTGCCACTGCCGAAGACCTCAACCCCGGACTGGCCGCACTGGAAGAGGCTGACATCATCCGCCCGGTCGAAGGTCCCACATCCCCCCAGGGCGGACGGCCTCAGCGTCTCTTTACCGTCAACCCTGCCATCCTGCGGAGGCCCGAATGACCCGGTGGCTTCAAGCGGCAAGAGGGGAGTTACCCCCTACCGACAAAACCGACACAACCGACAAAACCATTTCCGGTTGTGCGCTTGACCGCCCAGAAACAACCCATGGTTGGGTTTTGTCGGATATGTCGGTTTTGTCGGAGGGGGGTAACCCCAAGGGGCGGCCCACCGCCACGGCAGGCCGGGAAGCTCGTAATGCCTCCGTCGGCGCTTCTCGGCTCCTGTCTCAGGAGCATGCGGCGCCATCCTCTCCGCGCCAGTCTCCAGCGACCGGGCAAGGCAGCGACGTGCAGGTTTATGCCGCCCTGCTGAGAGCGGAAGGCCCGCTCTCCTACGGGGCTGCGGCTGCGGCTCTCAGCTGGGGGGCAACCCGGGCGTGGCGTGCGGAGGCCCGGCTGCGGGCTGCGGGTCGGGTCCGGTTCGACAGCCAGGGCCGTGCGGGGATGAAGGAGGGCAGGACATGAGCGCAACACGTGCCCAGCGCCGGGCGTTGCGGCGGCAGGCCGAGGATGTGGCGGCGCGCATGGCGGCCGTCGCATATGACTTCGAAGGAGAGCAGGTGGAGCGCATCAGCGACCGGCATGCGAAGGCCGCGTTACGGCGGGCATTCCACGCCCTGCTGCTGGCCGGTGGAGAGCCTCTTGCCATCAGGCTCTCCGAGCAGGAAGCTCGGGGCTTCCCCCGCTACCGCAGCCGCGAACTTCCGGGCGGGGTGACCTGGCTTGCAGTCGGCTTCGATCCGGCGGGACATGCCAGCTACGCAATGCAGTCCGCCAGGGCGAATGGCGGGATCTCGGAGGAAATGTCATCGGAGGCAGCGAAAGTGCTGGCGCTGTGCCGGTTGGCGGAGATTGCCGCCCGGCCGGGCCTTCCCATCGGCACACCAAAAGGCCGAGCGTAAAAATGGAGAATGGAATGGATACATTCGAGCGCGTCGAGATACTGGACGGCAAGAAAGAGGACGGGAGCCCGAACTTCGTCTTCATCGCCTACACCGAGGATGGCTGTATCGTGCTGGCGGACACCCCGACGCGGGCCGGAGCGGAGTTCCTCGCGGACAGTCTCCGGGAGTATGGCGAGACCGTGGAGTGGGCTCCGGATCGAATGGGGTACTCTTGACCGGGGCCGAGCTCAGGGCGCTGCGCACGGCTGCCGGGCTCACCCAGGCTGCGCTCGCAGCTCGGGCAGGCCTGCACCGGGACAGTCTGCGCTATTGGGAGCACCGCCCTGTGGTTGATGTGCGAAGCCCCGGCGTGGTGAGTATCCTCGCCGCGCTGGGCGTGCCCCCCGGACCTGATGCCCCAGCCCGTCCGACAACCGGAAGGGAGCGGGTATTATCGCACGCTCCTGCGCATGGGGGCGCGCGTGATGGGGTTCAAGGCCGGGGCGCACATCCACCATCCACCCCGGGGCAAGTCCGTTCCACTGCCGAGAAGTGCGGAGCGTCGACAAGGCGGGGCACGCCGTGCCGGTGCAAGCCCGAGCCGGGCAAGGCGCGCTGCCGCCTTCACGGGGGCAAGAGCACCGGCCCTACCTCGCCCGAGGGCCGGGAGAGGATAGCCGAGTTCCAGCGGCGCAGATGGGAAGCCCACAGGGCGAAGAAGGCGAAAAGCATTTGACTTTTCCAGTTCAACTCAGTTTACCCAGTTATAGCAACATTATCTTATAAGCGGGTAAACTCACTTGGATCCGATCAGAAACCCATACGCACCAGGCGCCGGAAACCCGCCACCAGAGCTAGCTGGTCGGGCAGATGTCATTGGCGCCATTGAAACAACGCTTCAACGAGTGTCCCAGAAGCGGGCGGTTCAGCATCCCATCTTGGTCGGATTGAGAGGCGTGGGGAAAACGGTTCTTCTCGTTAAGGCGAGAGAAATGGCTGAAACCCACGGGCATTACACAATTGAAATCGAGGCTCACGAGGGAAAGTCTCTTGCCGAACTTCTGGCGCCAGGGCTTCGGAAGACATTGTATGCGCTCAGCTCAATTGAGAATGCCAAGGACAAAGCAAGGCGCGGTATTCGTGTGCTGAAAAGCTTGCTGTCCGGCATTAAGATCAACATATCTGGGTTTGAAATCGGCGTAGATGCTGAGACTGGAACTGCGGACTCAGGAGACATTGAGGCCGATCTGCCCGAAATGATAGTTGCGCTGGGAGAGGCCGCCTCGGCGGCGGGGAAATCTGTTTCATTAATTGTGGATGAGATTCAATATCTGTCTTCGCGAGAATTTAGCGCCTTGATAATGGCGCTGCATAAAGCAAACCAAAGGTCGCTGCCTCTCGCGCTGATAGGCGCCGGTCTTCCTCAGCTATTGGGCCTGGCGGGAAACTCCAAATCATACTCCGAACGGCTGTTTTCTTACCCCACCATTGGGGCTCTCACCGAGGAAGATGCTATTACTGCAGTGGTCAACCCATCCAAGGAAGAGGGGGTTGAATTTCTCGATGGCGCAGTAGATCTAATTATGCGCAGAACTGAATGTTATCCCTATTTTTTGCAGCAATGGGCATACGATTCATGGAATGTGGCCTCTGGCCACGCAATTACTGAGAAAGACGTAGTCCAAGCCACTGAGAAGTCCTTAGTGGCACTTGATGAGAGTTTTTTCAAAGTCAGATTCGAGCGGTGCACACCAAGCGAGAAGAGGTATATGCGAGCGCTGGCTGAGCACGGTACCGGTGCGCATCGCTCGGGAGACATTGCAGAGGCACTGGGGATGAACACCACAAGTGCCGCCCCCACTCGAAGTAACCTGATAAAGAAGGGAATGATTTACTCTCCCGCCTACGGCGATACTGCATTTACTGTCCCACTATTTGATGAATATATGCGCAGAACAATTCCGAACCTTGAAGTCAAAAAGAGACAGAGACAGCCCTGACCGGGGTGTGGCGGATTTGCCCGGTCCCGACCCCGGACACCGGCGGGGACCCGCATTGCGCACAATCGGCCAGAGAAAAGGTTTTGCCGGCCGACGCAGATGATGCCGGGCAAGCACCGCCTTCCCGTTGGGGGGGGGCCATTTCTTCAAGGCCTTTAGGGGTGGAGACCGGCGGGTATCCTCCGTTTGCAATGTGACCTTGCGATACAGGAGGTAGGTCGTTGGCTTGTCGCGACCGTCACCCGCAGGCCCCCGGGCCGTGCCGCTTGCGAAGGTCATGGTGAAGCCGCCCGGGACCCCGAGCGGCTCTCACGTGGCTCTGTACGGGAATGGGTCAGGCGGCGCTGGGCCTGATGCCAGCGGCCTCCAGCACCGGCAGCATGCGGGACACCATCAGCGCCGGGTCATGCAGCGCGTCGAAGGCCCAGCGCTCTGCCCCCGTGTAAAGCACGCCCCCACCCGGCGCGAAGTGATACAGGGCAATGCGGCTCTCGTGGTGGAGCCATGCCACGTAGTCCCGGGCGATTGCCACGTTCTCGGGGGACAGGCCCGCCAGCGCGGCCCCGTAGGCAGAGCCGACCCGCATACGGGGCGGCGTGGCCCCGGTCAGCGGGTCTGGGCCCAGCGCTCGCTCCGCCTCATTCAGGAGGGCCAGCGCTACCGGCTTGTTCATCGTGCCGCGGGAGTTGAGCATACCCATGCGGACCTTCAGGAGCACGTCGGCCGCGCTGCGGGACGGGATGGCGAGGGCCTGAGCCTCCATCTCTGCGAGCCGGGCAAGTGTCTCCTGCTCGTCCAGGTCTTCGCCCTCCGCCCGGATCCACATCTCCGCCCAGCGCGCGTAGAGCTCGGCAATGGAGGGGGTCTCGCTGTGAATGGTCATGATTGCCTCCTCACGCATAGAAGCTGGTGCGGCCGTTCACGGTGATACTCTGCACCGTGGCGAGGTTGACTGATCGGCAGGCTGCCTTGGCAGCGTCCCAGACTGGCAGCAGGTTCGGGTGGCGCTCCTTGCGCGTGGCGAAGGCCTTCTGTGCCCTCTCGCTGGCCGACGGGCCGGCGACATGCCTGGCGAGGGTTGCGGGCTGGATACGCATGGTGCGCAGCGTACCGTCCTTCTTGACGAAACGCACGGCGCAGAACCGCCCCCCTGCGCTGTGAATGAGCGAAGTCATTTCCGAGAAGTCCCGGGCCTTCACCGCCTCCAGGCGCGCGAGTTCGCGACGAAGCTCCGCCCCGCGCTGGGCGATGTTCACCCGGAAGGACTTGTCGGCCAGCC
This sequence comes from Paroceanicella profunda, assembly GCF_005887635.2. Classification (GTDB taxonomy): domain Bacteria; phylum Pseudomonadota; class Alphaproteobacteria; order Rhodobacterales; family Rhodobacteraceae; genus Paroceanicella; species Paroceanicella profunda. Next base: position 866,761 of record NZ_CP040818.1, read on the forward strand.
CGGCAAGCTCGGCTCGGATCGCCACGGCGCGCGCTTCACGGGCCTCGGCAGGCACGGTCAGGAGGCGAGCAACGGCCCGGGCCTCCACCCAAGCCCTGCGCAGGTAGGTCGCGAACTCGTAGCGGCAGAAGCGGTAGACGGAGGCAGGCCACGTGCTGCGGTACTCGGCCCATGCCTGCGCCATGATGGCTGTGCGGTTGTAGGTCATGTTGTTCTCCCGTGTTTGTGATAACTATATATCACTAGACAGGAGTGATAACAAGTGCTCAGTGAGCGCAACCTATCACAAAGGGAGACTGGGATGTTCAAGGGACAAGTGAAGGCGGGCCGTACATTGGCGGGCCTGTCGCAGGCAGAATTGTGTGAGATGGCAGATATCCCCCTCATCACGCTTCGGCGCATCGAGGGAAGGCCGGACCATGCGGGAAAGGTTTCAGCAGAGGTGGAGGCGAAGGTCCGCAAGGCCCTCGAAGCGGCGGGGGTTCAGTTCCTGGACGCGGGTCAGGTTGCCAGCGGCCCGGGTGTTGCCGTGAAGCCGGCGGGATAGGCAGCGGATTGCCTTCTGGTCACTAGCTGAGCTCAGAAGCGGCTCTGACTTCTGGTCCCAATGCCCGGACTTCGGCGGGCCGTGGTACCGCGGGGGGGAGTTTTCCTTTCTCTCTCCCGAAAAATTCCGGGGAGGAAGGCGCCGGGCGCGAGCTTCTCGACGGGGTGCGCAAGAACGTAGGGCGTACCGACAGTCCGGACTGTTCCGAGGAAATCTCCCTCCATCCGAGATGGATTGTTGGGCGAATTGTTGGTCTAGGCAAAATCCCTTGGAGAGAAATCGCCTTATATCAGACACTTAAGCTGGAAATCTGGCGGACAGGAAGGGATTCGAACCCTCGAGACGGTTCCCCGCCTACTCCCTTAGCAGGGGAGCGCCTTCGACCACTCGGCCACCTGTCCGCGGACGGATGTACTTGGGCGGGGCACATGATGCAACGGGAAATTCCATGTCCGGCGCGCGTCTCCGCGGATCAGGGAGCCTGCGAACCGCCGGGGATGTAAAACCGTATATCCGCCGCCACGCGCCAAGAACACGTAAGACTTTATGACCATAACGCGCAGGCGCTTTCAGGCAGAAACCGGCTTGCCGGAATGAAATCCTTGCCTGATACTGGGATACATCGCTCCGGGTGCGTAGATGCCTGAGCCAATATGGGAGGAAAACATGAACAAACACGAGACATCCGTCTCGCGCAGGTCCTTTCTGCGCAGAGGTGCGGCAGCCGGGGGTATCGCAGCCACCGGAGCGCTTGCGGCACCTGCCGTGCTCGCCCAGGCACCCCTGGTGGTGAAGATGCAGACGTCCTGGCCCGCCTCGGACATCTGGATGGATTTCGCCCGGCAATACACCGAGCGCGTGGAGGCCATGTCCGGCGGTCGGCTGAAGGTGGACCTGCTGCCCGCGGGCGCCGTGGTCGCCGCCTTCCAGGTGCTCGACGCCTGCAACGACGGGGTGATCGACGCGGCGCATTCCGTGCCGGTGTACTGGTATGGCAAGCACAAGGCGGCGTCGCTCTTCGGCACCGGGCCGGTGTTCGGCGGCTCGGCCACCACCATGCTGGCCTGGTTCAACGCGGGCGGCGGGGCGGAATATTACCGCGAGCTCACCCAGGACATCCTGGGGCTCAACGTGATCGGCTTCCTCGGCTTCCCGATGTTCGCCCAGCCGCTGGGCTGGTTCAAGAGCGAGGTGAACACCGTCGATGACATCAAGGGGCTGAAATACCGTACCGTGGGCCTCGCCGCCGACCTCATGCAGAGCATGGGCATGTCGGTGGCCCAGCTTCCCGGCGGCGAGATCGTGCCGGCGATGGAGCGCGGCGTGATCGACGCCTTCGAGTTCAACAACCCCTCCTCGGACATGCGCTTCGGCGCGCAGGACGTGGCAAAGAACTACTACCTCTCCTCCTACCACCAGGCCTCGGAGAGCTTCGAGTTCATCTTCAACCGCGACTTCTTCGAGGATCTCGAACCGGACCTGCAGGCCATCCTGAGATACGGCGTCGAGGCGGCCTCCACCGCCAACACCGCCATCGCGATGGACAATTACTCCGCCGACCTGCGCAAGCTGCAGGAGGACAACGGCGTAACCGTGCACCGCACCTCCAAGGACATCCTCGACGCCCAGATCACCGCCTGGGACGGGCTGATCACCCAGCTCGAGGAGGACGCGTTCATGAAGAAGGTGCTCGACAGCCAGCGCGAATGGGTGGAGCGGGTGACCTATTACGAGCTGATGAACGCGCCCGATTACGCGCTCGCCTACAACCATCACTTCCCCGGCAAGCTCGCGATGTGAGCCCTCCGGCCCCATGGGGCCGGAGAGGGGCAGATTTCCGGCGGCCGGGGCCTGCTTGCCCCCGGCCGCCGGACCGAAGCGCCCCGGGTTTCGGCGCGTTCCACGCATGGGAGGGAGGGCTTCACGCATGGTGGGTTTCATTCGTTTTGCCGACCGGCTGTCGGCCTGGTTCGGCCGCACCTTCGCCTGGCTGATCATCCTGATGACCGTCGGGGTGAGCTACGAGGTGGTGGTGCGCTACATCTTCAACGCCCCCACCACCTGGGCGCTGGACGTGTCCTTCATCATGTACGGCACGCTGTTCATGATGGGCGGCGCCTACACCCTGTCGCGCGGCGGCCATGTGCGCGGAGACTTCGTGTACCGGCTCTGGCCGGTGCGGGTGCAGGGCGCGGTGGACCTGGTGCTCTACCTGATCTTCTTCTTCCCCGGCGTCACGGCGCTGATCCTCTCGGGGTGGAAATATTCCTCCCGCTCCTGGGGCTACACCGAGGTGAGCGTGAACAGCCCGGCCGGCATCCCGATCTTCCAGTTCAAGACGGTGATGGTGGCGGCGGGCCTGCTCCTGTTCATCCAGGGCATCGCCCAGGTGTGCCGCTGCCTGCTGGCGATGCGCACCGGCGCCTGGCTGCACGCCGAGGAGGACGTGAAGGAGACCGAGGAGCTGCTCCTCCACCAGGGCGACGCCGCCTGACCGCCATTCCCCGAGACACCGCCCCGAACGGAGCACCGACGTGACCAACCCCGAAATCGCCCTGATGATGCTGGGCCTGTTCATCCTGCTGGTATTCCTGGGCTTTCCCATTGCCTTCACACTGATGGCGATGGGGATCGGCTTCGGCTACTACGCCTATTACGATGCCGGGCGCATGTGGCGCAGCTTCAACCGGCTCACCGATGATGCCGGCACCTGGGACCAGTGGTCCTTATGGCTGGAGGGGTTCTACAACAACCGCATCTTCGATCTGTTCATCAACCAGACCTACACGGTGATGTCGAACGAGGTGCTGACGGCCGTGCCGCTGTTCCTGTTCATGGGCTACATCGTGGAGCGCGCGAACATCGTGGACCGGCTGTTCACCACGCTCAACATCGCGGCGAAGAACGCGCCGGGCTCGATGGGCGTGGCGGCGCTGATCACCTGTGCGCTCTTCGCCACGGCCACCGGCATCGTGGGCGCCGTGGTCACGCTCATGGGGCTGCTGGCGCTGCCGGCCATGCTGAAGGCGCGCTACGACCCCGCCTTCGCCTCCGGCATCATCTGTGCGGGCGGCACGCTGGGCATCCTCATCCCGCCCTCGATCATGCTCATCGTCTACGCCGCGGCCTCCGGTGTCTCCATCGTGCGGCTCTATGCGGGGGCGCTGCTGCCGGGGCTGGTGCTGGTCGGGCTCTACCTCACCTACGTGGTGGGCCGGTCGATCCTGCAACCCTCGGTGGCGCCGCGCCCCACGAAGGAGGAGGTGCCGGACGTGGCCCTCGGCAAGCTCGTGTTCATGCTGGCCACCTCCTTCTTCCCGCTGGCGGTGCTGATCCTCGCGGTGCTGGGCTCCATCCTCTTCGGCCTCGCCACGCCCACGGAGGCGGCGGCGATCGGCGCGCTCGGCGGCATGGTTCTGGCGGTGCTCTACCGGGCGATGACCTTCCAGCGCCTGCGCGAGAGCGTCTACCTCACGGTGCGCACCACGGCGATGGTGTGCTGGCTGTTCGTGGGCTCCTACACCTTCTCCTCCGTCTTCTCCTACCTCGGCGGCGAGCAGGTGATCTCGGAATTCGTGGCCGGGCTGGACCTCACGCCGCTGCAGTTCCTGCTGATGGCGCAGCTCATCATCTTCCTGCTGGGCTGGCCGCTGGAATGGTCGGAGATCATCATCATCTTCGTGCCGATCTTCCTGCCGCTGCTGCCGCTGTTCGACATCGACCCGCTGTTCTTCGGCATCCTGGTGGCGCTGAACCTGCAGACCTCCTTCCTCACCCCGCCCATGGCCATGTCAGCCTATTACCTCAAGGGCATCGCGCCGCCGGAAGTCCAGCTCACGCAGATCTTCAAGGGCGTGATGCCCTTCCTGCTGATGGTGTTCCTGGCCATGGCCGTGGTCTACATCTTCCCGCAGATCGTGTTCCACCTGCCGGAGGTGTTCTATGGACGGTGACCTGACACCGCTGCTGGCGCTCGACGCCCTCACCCTGCGGGCGCGGCTGGCCTCCGGCGCGCTGGACGCCGTGGCCCTCACCCGCGCCTGCCTCGCGCAGATCGCGGAGCACGACGGGGCGCTGCGCGCCTTCGCCCGGCACGACCCCGCCCATGCCCTGGCCCAGGCCGAGGCGCTGGACCGCCGCCGCCGCGCCGGCCTTCCCATCGGCCCGCTGCACGGCCTGCCCGTGGCGGTGAAGGACGTGATCGACACCGCAGGGATGGAAACCGCGAACGGCACGGCGCTGGACGCCGGGCGCATGCCCGCGCGGGACGCCTTCGTGGTGGCGCGGCTGAAGGCCGCCGGCGCGGTGATCCTGGGCAAGACGGTGACGGCCGAGCTCGCCTTCCGCCACCCCGGCGAGACACGCAACCCCGCCGCCCCGGGGCGCACCCCCGGCGGCTCCTCCTCCGGTTCCGCCGCGGCGGTGGCCGCCGGCATGGTGCCGCTGGCGCTGGGAACCCAGACGGCCGGTTCGGTGCTGCGCCCGGCCTCCTACTGCGGGGTGACCGGCTTCAAGCCCAGCTTCGGCGCCATCCCGCGCACCGGCGTGCTGGCCCAGGCGCCCAGCCTCGACACCATGGGGGTTTTCGCGCGGAGCACCGCGGAGGCCGCGCTGATCGCCGAGGCGCTGTTCGGCCATGACCCGGAGGACCCGGCCACCGCCCCCGCCCCGGGGCCGCGCCTGCTGGAGGGCGCGCTGAGCCAGCCGCCGCTGGCGCCGGTGTTCGCCTGCATCGGCGCGCCGCTCATCGCCGGGGCGGACCCGGAGATGCGCGCGGCCATTTCCGAACTGGCCACCGCGCTGGGAGACCAGGCCTTCGACGTGGACCTGCCGGACGAATTCTCCGCGGGCATCGCCGCGCGCGAGCGCATCAACCTCGCCGAGATGGCGAAGTGCTACCACCGCTATGAGCAGCGCGGCGGGGCCATCCTCTCGCTGCAGATGCGCGAGGCACTGGCCGCCGGCGCCGCCATGCCGGCGCGGGACTATCTCGCCGCGCTGGACTGGCCGCAGGTGCTGAACGCCGGGCTGGAGAAGCTGTTCGAGCGCTGCGACGCCCTCTTGCTGCCCGCCGCCCCCGGCCCCGCGCCGGAGGGGCTGAACAGCACCGGCTCGGCCAGCTTCAACGCCATCTGGACCCTGTGCGGCCTGCCCGCCATCAGCCTGCCGCTGCTGGAGACGCCCGAGGGCCTGCCGCTGGGCGTGCAACTCGTGGGCCGGCGCGGCGAGGATGCGCGCCTGCTGCGCAGCGCCCGCTGGCTGGAAACCTTCGTCCTCTCCGGGGAGACCGCCTGATGACCGACCGCCTCATGTCCGCCTTCGCCTTCGCGGTGTTCCTCGGCTTCCTGGGCATCCTGTTCTGGTTCGTGCCGCAATGGGACCTGGGGCTGGTGCTGGCGCTCACCCTCGCCCTCGCCTTCTGGGACCTGTTCCTGCACGACCGCAGGCCGCGCTGACCGCCCGCGCCGCTCAGTCCAGCCGGGACGGGGAGAAGGGGCCGGGGTCGGTGAACGGGGTCTCCCCCGCGACCATCTCCGCCAGCAGCCGCCCGGTGGTGGGGCCCAGGGTGAAACCCTGGTGGCCGTGCCCGAAATGGAACCACAGGTTGCGGTGGCGCGGCGCCGGCCCGACCACGGGCAGCATGTCCGGCATGCAGGGCCGGGTGCCCATCCAGGCGGCATTCTCCACCGGGGCGCCGAGGGTCAGCAACTCGCCCGCCAGCCGCTCCGCCCGGCGCAGCTGCACCGGGCTGGAGGAGGCCTCCGCCCCGGCCAGCTCGGCACCGGTGGTGATGCGCAGCCCCTTGGCCATCGGCGCCATCACATAGCCGTTCGCGGCGTCGAGCAGCGGCAGGTTCAGCCGGATCGGAGCGCGGTAATGCATGTGATAGCCGCGCTTGCGCAGCATCGGCACCTTGTAGCCCATCGGGCCCAGCAAGGCGGGCGACCAGGGGCCGAGCGCGACCACGGCGGCTTCCGCCTCCAGCGGGCCGTCGATGGTCTCCACCCGCCAGCCGCCGCCCGGCCGGGGCGCAAGGGTTGCCGCATCGCCCTCGCTGAACTGCCCGCCACGCGCGGCGAACAGCTCCGCATAGGCCGTCACCAGGCCGCCCGGGTCCGACACGGTCCACGGGTCGCGCCAGTGCACGGCCCCGACCCCGCCGTTGCGCAGCGCCGGCTCCGCGGCCCGCAGCGTCTCCGCGTCGAGCACTGACACCTTCAGGCCGAACCGCGCCGCCAGCCCTTCGGCCAGCCCGGCCGCCGCCGTGAAGGCCGACTCGTCGCGGTAAAGCTCACGGAACCCCTCGCGCCGGACCAGCGCCGCCGCGCCGGCCTCCTCGATCAGCGACTCGTGCTCCTGCGTGGCGCGCGCGATGAGGCCGGAATAAGCCTGTGTGGCCCGGGCATGGCGCGACGGGCCCGAATGCCACCAGTAGCGCATCAGCGGCCCGAAATGCCCGGGCAGCGCACCGGCATGGAAATGCACGCTGTTGTCCCGCCCCCGGGCGATTCGCAGCAGGGCCGCCATGCCGCGCGGCATGGCATAGGGTTCCATCGCCTCGGCCTGGATGATCCCGGCATTGCCGTAGCTGGTTTCGCGGCCGGGCGGCCGCCGGTCGACCAACGCCACGTCCCGCCCGCGGCGCTGCAATTGCAAGGCCGCGCCAAGCCCGGCCATGCCGGCGCCGAGAACCAAGATGTCAGCCATGCGGGCCTCCCGTCTGCGATGCGACCGTGTTCCGGGCGCGGCGCCAGAGGACCCCAATCCGCCCGCCGGTGCAAGCCTCCACGCCAGCCCCCCGGCCGGCGCATGCCCGGCATGCGATCGGTCAGCAAGGCTGCCCCTTGCGCGCCCCGGCACATCGCCCTATTTATTGGTGCGAACATAGTTAGCACACTACCTTAAATCGATCGCACCGGACCCCGCATCATGGACACGCAGCGCACCGAGATTTCATCGGCCTTCCTCGAGGCCCTCACCCGGCTGAGCCGGAAGCTGCGCACGCAGTTCAATGCGCGGGTGGTCGCACATGGCCTCACCTATCCGCGGGCCAGGGCGCTGCTGCGCCTCGCCGACCGCGCGGGCATGACCCAGAGCGAACTGGCCTTCGAGCTGGAACTGGAAAAGCCCACCCTGGTGCGTCTGCTCGACCGGATGGAGGCTCTCGACCTGATCCGCCGCGAGGCGGACCCGAAGGACCGCCGCGCCAAGCTGATCATCCTCACCGCGCACGGTCGCACCCAGGCCGAACTGGTGAAGGGCCTCGGCGCGGAGCTTCGGCACGACTATTTCTCCACCCTGGACACCGACGCCCTGTGCGACGCCGTCCGGCTGATGGAGGCCGTTTCGGCCCGCATCGACGCGCACTCCCAGGAGGACGGCGATGCCTGACACCTCGGTCGCGCCCCGCCCTGTCGATGACGCCGCCCCGCGCAGGGATGCCACGCAGGACAACAGCCGTGCGGAAGCGCCCGCCACCCCGGCACCGGGCCTCACGAAACCGCCCCTGCTCGCGGCCGGATACATGCTGGGCGCCGTGGTGATCGCGCTCACGCAGGGGCTGGGCCAGAGCCTGCTCTCCACCAACATCCAGCAGATTGCCGGGCCGCTCGGCAGCACCACGCAGGAGGCAACATGGCTGATGGCGGCCTATCTGGCGCCGAACGTCAGCCTCACGCTGCTGCTCTTCAAGCTGCGCGCCCAGTACGGCATCCGCAACTTCGCCGAGGTCGCCATCGCGGTCTACGTCTGTGTGAGCATCGGCCACCTCTGGGCCGACAGCTTCGAATCCGCGCTGGTGCTGCGCTTCTGTGCCGGGGTTGCGGCGGCGCCACTGGCCTCGCTCGCCTTCCTCTACATGCTCGAACCGCTGTCGCCGCCGCGCAAGCTCACCGTGGGGCTGTCCTTCGCGCTCACCGCGCTGTTCTGCTCCACCCCGGTGGCCGGGCTGATTTCGCCCGCCCTGCTGGACAATGCCGGCGTCGAAGGGCTCTACAGGCTCGAACTGGGCCTCGCCATGGTCTCCGCCGGGGTGATCTACCTGCTGCCGCTGGCCTCGCCGCCGCGGGCCAAGGTGCTGAGCTGGCTCGACTTCGTGAGCTATGGCTTCGTCGCCGTGTCGCTTGGCGCCTGCGCCATCGTCTTCACGCTGGGCAGGCTCTACTGGTGGGCCGCGGCACCATGGCTGGGCTGGCTCCTCGCGCTCGGGGTTCTGGCCGGCATGGTCTGCGCCCTGATCGAGCTGAACCGGGAGAACCCGCTGCTGGACATCCGCTGGCTCGCTTCCGGCGAGATGCTGCACTTCGCCGGGGTGCTGCTGCTCTTCCGTCTCATGCTCTCGGAACAATCCAGCGGCGCCGTGGCTTTCTTCCGGGCCATGGGCCTGCAGAATGAGCAGATGGCCGGCTTCTACTGGGTGGTCCTGGGCTCCATGGTGCTGGCCGGGGCGCTCTCTGCCCTCATCCTCAAGCCCGAGCGACGCTCCCTCATCCACGCCCTGGCCCTGGTACTGCTGGCCGTGGGCTCCTGGCTCGACAGCACCGCGACGATCCAGACCCGGCCGGAGCAGATGTATCTCAGCCAGCTGCTGATCGGGTTCTCCAGCGGCCTCTACCTGCCACCGGCGATGTCCGTGGGGCTGATCGCGGCCTTCAAGCGCGGTCCGAACTACCTCCTGAGCTTCATCATCGTGTTCCTCACCACACAGAAAGTGGGCGCCCTGCTCGGCTCGGCCCTGTTCGGAAGCTTCGTGACGCTGCGCGAGCAATACCACTCTCACGCGCTGGTCCAGCACCTGACCTCGGCAGATCCCCTGGTGGCACAGCGGCTGCAGCAATACGCCGGCAGCCTGCGCGCCGCGATTTCCGATCCCGTCCTCCGCTCGGCGGAAGGCGTGTCCCTCCTTTCACAAGCGACATCCCGGCAGGCCTATGCCCTCGCCTACGGGGATGCCTTCCTCGCCACTGCCTGTCTCGCGGCTGCCGCGCTGGCCTGTCTGCTGCTGCACGAAGCCTGGCTCTTCGTTCAGCGCCGCAGCGCCGCGGCCGCGGTTCCGGCCTGATTTCGGGATGTGAGCATCATGTCAAAGTTCCTTCGCTCCACTGCCACCTACATTGCCAGCCTCATCGGTATCGCCGGTGTGGCCCTCATCCTGTTCGCCTTCGACCTGCCGCCCTTTTCCAGCTCCGTCGAGCGGACGGATGACGCCTATGTCCGCGGAAAGGTGACGTTCATCAGCCCTCAGCTGGCCGGATACATCTCCGAAGTACCTGTACAGGATTACCAGCAGGTGAAGCAGGGTGACCTGATCGCCAGAATCGACGATCGCATCTTCCAGCAGAAGGTTGCGCAGGCGAAGGCGTCGCTGGAGGCGCAGGAGGCTGCCCTGGCCAATTCCGAGCAGTCACGGTTGTCGGCGCAGGCGCAGGTGGATTCGGCCAGGGCTCAGCTCGAGAGCGCGAAGCAGGATCTCGACACTGCCGACGCGGCCTGGAAGCGCTTCCAGGCCCTGCTGGACAAGGGCGTGGTGACCAAATCCACCGCCGATGACAGCCGGACGGCCTTCGTCCAGGCGCGGTCGACGGAACACCAGGCCGAGGCGGCCCTCGAGGTGGCACAGCAGGATCTCGCCGCGATTGCAGTGAACAAGCAGTCTCTGCAGGCAGCGGTCGACGGCGCGCGGGCCACAGTGAGCCTCGCCGAGATCGACCTGCAGAACACCCGGATCACCGCGCCGCGTGACGGAACGCTGGGCGAGGTGAGCGCCCGGGTCGGGCAGTATGTCTCGGCCGGTTCGCAGATCGGGTCGCTGGTGCCGGACGATGTCTGGGTGGTCGCCGCCTTCAAGGAGACCCAACTGGCCGGGATGAGCGTGGGGCAGCCCGTCACCTTCACCGTCGACGCGCTGGGAGATGCGGAATTGCATGGCAAGATCGAGCGATTCGCGCCCGCCACCGGCTCCGAGTTCAGCGTTCTGAAGTCCGACAATGCGACCGGAAACTTCACCAAGATCGCCCAACGCCTGCCAGTGCGCATTGTCATCGACAGCGGTCAGACGCTGGCCAGGCGCCTCGTTCCCGGCATGTCCGTCGTCGCCCGGATCGACACGGCCTCGACCGGATCGGCCGCAGCGGCGGAACTGCCGTCTGACACGATTACCTTCGCGCAGGTGCCCGGATCACCACACTCTGCGGACTGACCCGCGCACGGCTGCGGGCCGATCCACGATGATCAGGCCCGGCACCTCATCACCGCAACTGGTCATGCAGAGCCGCGGCCGGTGCTGCGCCTCCACGACCGGACTATCTCCTCGGTTGCGCCGCCATCCCATCCTGTTCCGCAACGCTGCGGATCTCGTCGAGATAGGCAAACAGCTCGCGGCAGTTTTCCGACAGGAGATCGAAATCTGCCGAGGCATTCGGATGGCGTTCGCTTGCAAGCGAAATATGCCGCAGCATGCGCGACAGGGGCACCCGCAGCTCCCCCACACATTCATAGGCAAAGGTTTCCAGCACCTCGCGCAGCTTCACCGACTGGTCCGGCTGTTCTGTGCGCACGGGCTCCAGCGCGCGGGCGAGGGCCCGCTCCACGGCCTCGCGGAAGACAGTGCCGCTGAGCCCGTCCTTCTGGAGATATTCCGAGCATCCCGCGTCCATCGCGCGCTGCTGCATGCCCGAGTTGCTCTGGCCCGAGAGCAGGATGACGGGAACCGGACCCTCTTCCCCGGCCCGGAAGGTCTCGATCGCCACGAGACCCTCCCCGTCGGGAAGGAAATTGTCCAGCAACACGAGGTCGAACTCGTCGCGCGACATGTGGCTGCGGGCTTCGCGCAGCGACGACGCCTCGACGATTTCCAGGTCGAGCTGGGCGGACTGCGCCAGTGCCTGAACCCGCCTGCGGTCAAAGCGACTGTCCTCCACCAGCAGGCACCGCCTGCGGGAGGGCCGCTTCTCGGCACGTTCCTTTGCAGCCGCGAGGGCGCTGTCGAGATCGGAATGCAACATCGTCGTTTCCTCCGGTTATGGTGGCACCGGGCCTGCCCGGACTGCCCGGACAGTCGGCCACACCACAGGAGCAGGGCGTTATCGGACATCCTGAGCCGGTACAGGTGAAGACCGCGTAAACCTCTCCAATTCTCTGCAAATCACGTCGTCATTCGGGCACTCCGGCCGTCAACGCTTTGGAAACACTCATCGCGCACTCTCCTCCCGAAGCTTGAAAGGGGAGACACGGTATGAGCGACGGCTTCACGGGTTTGCCGGGCCCCGACGGCGGGGGGAATCCGGCGCCGGAATCCGGCGCTCCGCAGGTTGCGGCGCACGACACTCCATCGGAGACAGACCGCGCGGTGAGCGCGCAGCCGGGGCCGAGGGTCAGGCCGTCCCTGTTGCTCGTCGATACGCTCGACGGCCCGGGGGAGGAGATGCATCCCGGCATCGCACTGATGCCCGCAGAGCTGCGCATGGCCGGGGACACGGCCACCGCGCAGCAGATGGCTGCGGGGTCGCGGCCGGACTGCCTGCTCTTGCCGCCCGGGGGGGGAGACCGCGGTGTGGCGGAGCACCTGCGCCGCGCCTTCCCGGACACGCCGATGTTCCGGTTGCACCCCTGGACGCCGGAGGCCGGCGAGCCGCCGGAAGCCGCCGCCATCGCGCGCGCGATCTCGGCCGAGCGCGCGGCCTGCCGCAAGGAGCTGGAGGAATTCATCCAGATCGCCGTGCATGACTTGCGCGCGCCCCTGCGCGCCTGCCTGACCATCCCCTCCTGGATCCGGGACGATCTTGAGGCGGCGAAGCAGGATTATGCCCCGATCGCGGAAGATGTGGAGATGCTGCTGACGCAGGCCAACCGCATGTCGGCGCTGCTGGAGGCCCTGTCGACCTACGCGCGGGTCGGTCACGGAGACCGGCCGGACGATACCGTGGAACCCGCCGGGCTCATTGCCCGCGTGGCCGCGCGGCCCGGTATGCCGGCGGATCTGCACGTCCGGGTCGCGAGCGGCCTTCCCGCTCTCACCCTCCGCCGCAGTGACATGGAGACGCTTCTGGAGCAGCTCCTGCTGAACGCCGCGCGGCACAGCGCCCGACCCGCGCCACGGGTCGACCTCGAGGTTGCCACACCGCCGGGCGGCGGCCTGCGGATCAGTGTCACGGATGACGGTCAGGGCATCCCGGAGCAGTATCGCGAACGGGTTTTCCGCCCCGGAACCGCCCTGCGCCCTCGCGACGAGGTGGAGGGCAGCGGCATGGGCCTCGCCATCGTGCGGCGCATTGCGCGGCACTGGGGCGGCGAAGCCGGGATCGAGGATGCTCCGGGCGGCAAGGGTGTCCGTATCGCGATCCGCCTGCCGGCAAACTCGCCGGTGCTCGGGTCGATCGAAAGGGGGTGACGGGCGTCAGACGAGACGCACCACGTGATTGTCCCATTGCGCATTATGGCGGCGTTGGCCGTGCGCGCGGGCCTCGCCATCGAGCAGGCAGGTGCCACCTTGCCCGTCGCTGACGATGAAGCCGGAGGGAGATGTGGCGAGGCCGCAGATGTCCGGCTGCCGGTGCAGCCCGATCACCTCGCCGGAGGCCGCATCGAAGGCGATGAGCTGGCCGCCACGTGGCGATGTGATGGCCACCGAAGTGCCGCCAGCGTCGAACGCCACGCTGCCGGCGTAGCCCTGCATCTGCCGCTGCACCGGCTCCGGTGCGGCGAGCAGGCGCAGATGCTGCGCACCGGTGTCGAGCAGGGCCAGCAACGGTGGCACGTCGGTCACCGCGCCCTGCCACTGCATCGCCGCTGCCACCCGGCCATCCCGGGTCATCGCGAGATGGCGCATGGAATTGAGGTGCAGGGTTTCGGGCAGGGCCCACTCCTGCACCATCTGCCCGTCCCGGAGGGAGACCAGCGCGAGGGTAGAGCGCATGGTGGGCAGGTTCAGCTTGGCGCGGCCGCTGTCCGGGTGGGTCTGGATGCCGCCATTCGCGACGATGAGGTGGCAGCCGTCGGGCATCAGCATCGTGTCATGCGGGCCGATGCCTCCGGAGGAGAACTCCCCGATCCTGGCGTAGCCGCCGGAGGGGGACGCATCCCAGACGCCGATGCGGCCTTCGCCGGCTTCAAAGTCGTTCTCGGGGGTGTAGAGCAGCGCGCCATCGGCCGAGAACGTGCCGTGGCCGTAGAAATGCCGCCCCTCCGGCGCCTCCAGCCGGGCGCGTGACAGGCCCTCCGCGCAGTCGATCACCAGGGCGAAGGTGCCTGGCCTGCGGGCGAAGGCGATCGCTTCGGGCCGGTGGGGATGGGCCGCGCCGGCATGGCCGCGCCCGGGAAGCGGAATGTGGAACAGCGCGGCGCCGTCATCCGTGAGGCCGTAGAGCCCGTAGCCGCCGTCCGGGTCGCGCGCGGCCGCGAGATAGGCCGGGCCGGCCGCCGCGGCCCAGCCGCTGGTTCCGCTGAGGGAGAGGGCTGCCGCCCCGACGAGGAAGTGGCGACGTCCGAGCTGCATCTCAGTCTCCATCCAGCGCGTTGAAGCCCTCTCGCACCCCGAGTTCCGGCGCGATGGCGGCGGAAAGCGCGATGTAGAGCTGGTCGTAATCGGTCTGCAGCGCCTCGACACGAAAGCGCGACATCGGATGGGACACGGCCTCCGTCAGCGGCGGGGTGATCCGCGCCAGGTCGTCGCGCACCCGGCTGAAGGCGGTGCGGGCGGCCTCGGCGTTCTCCCGGGGCAGGGAGGGGACGAAGACGGCCTCGGTCATGTGTTCGAGAGCATCGAGCGACAGGCCGATGTTGCGCAGCGGCCGGTCCGAGCGCCAGGCCTCGGCCCGGTTCGGGCGGGGCCGGTCGAAGCTTCCGAGCGGGTTGGCGAGTCGCAGGTCCCGGGTGAACTGCACGCCGCCCAGCAGCGCCTTGTAGAGCTCCTGAACCGCGCTGAGCGGCTCGGGATAGGCCAGGTTCTCCGCCGCGCCGGCGGTGAGCATCCAGCCGGACCAGGGGTCTTCCCACCGGTCGACCAACGCCGCCGCCAGCCGGTGCAGGTCCACCGAGACCGCGCGCAGCAGCCGGCAGCGATAGGGGCCGGCGCCCAGGCCCTGTCCGGTATCGTCGTAGAGCAGGTAGTCGAGCGCGAAGAGCCCGCGCGCGGCGATGGACACGTGCTCGAACTCCTCCGGGTCGTCCACCACCGGGTCCTCCGCCTCCGCAAGCCCGGCCAGGCTGCGGGCGGTGAAGCCCTTGCGGTCGGGCCAGAAGGCGATGGCGAAGGCACGCTGGTCTTCCTCGGTGGGGCCGAAGCGCAGGTGGCTCACGCCTTCCCAGGCATCGAACGTGGCCTGGTAGGCGGCGCGCAGCGCGTCCTCGTCACAGCCCCGGGAGGCGGCTTCGAGCCCGGCCGCACGGGTCTCGAAGGCTTCGAACCCGGGCAGGATCACCTGGTCCAGCGCCCGTCGGACGATGGCGCGCGATGCGTCGTCGGCCCCCGCGGATCCGGTTGCCGCCAGCACCACGGCGGCGGCGAGAGAGGCGAGGCGCGCGCGCATCACAGGGACTCCAGGAAGGCGAGGATCGCGTCGCGATCCGGTTTCTCGAGGCCGGCGAAGCCATCCCGCGCCGCCTGCGCTTCCCCGCCATGCCACAGGATGGCCTCGGCGAGGCTGCGCGCACGGCCATCGTGGAGGTAGAAATCGCGCACGGAAACCCATTTCGTCAGCCCGATGCCCCAGAGCGGCGGCGTGCGCCATTCACGGCCCGTGGCCCGTCCCTCCGGGCGGTTGTCCGCGAGGCCCTCGCCCATGTCGTGCAACAGCAGGTCGGTGTAGGGCCAGATGAGCTGGAAGCTTTGCTCCGGCTGGTCCTTCAGCCGGGCGGTGACATATTTCGGCACGTGGCAGGAGGCGCAGCCGGTGGCGTAGAACAACTCCTTGCCGTGCAGCACCTGCGGGTCCTCGACGTCCCGACGCAGCGGCACCGCGAGGTTGCGACTGTAGAAGGTCACCAGGTCGAGCGACTGCTGGTCCACCTCGAAATCCGGCGAGGCGCCGTCGGGCGCGGCGCGGCAGGCCTCCTCGGCGACGGTGCAGTCGCCGGAGGCGGAAGGGTTGATCGGGGTGGACAGGCCCAGGTCGCCGGAAAACGCGTCGGCGGATTGCTGGCGGATGGTCGGCACCCCGGCCTTGTGGCCGAAGCGGCCCAGCATGGGCCGGTCGAATTCCTTGGACCAGACGATGTTCGGGCGGCCGGAGATCCCGTCTCCGTCCGCATCCTCCGGGTCCGCATGGGCGAGGATGTCGGCTTCGGGGATCGCCTCCAGCAGGCCGAGGCCGATCATCTGCAGGGTCAGCCGCGGCGATATCATCGCCCCCTCGGCCATCGGCCCGTAGGCGAGGTCGGAGATGGAATAGGTCGGCTTCTGCAGGGTCACCACCTCACCGCCGGGCAGGGAGACGGGGATGTCCTCGTAGACCATCTGCATCTGGCCCTCGGCAGGCACGCCGGCGACGGAAAAGTTCTGCAGCTGGCCGCCGTAGACCGGGTCCGGCGCAGTGGCGATATAGCCCTGGATCTGCTCGGTGAGCGGAGAGGTGGACGGCACCGAAAGGCGCAGGAACAGCGAGACGGTGGGTTCGTCGTCGCGGATCGGGCGGCGGCCGCGGCCGTCCTTCAGGTGGCAGTTCTGGCAGCCGCGGGCGTTGTAGAGCGGCCCCAGCCCGTCCGACGAGGTGGTCGAGGAGGGCGAGGACACCCAGAGCTTGCGGAACAGCCCGTTGCCCACCTTGAAGTCCATCTCCCGCTCGAAGGACATGTTCGCCGAGCTTTGCGAGAACACGTCCGGGCCGATGGCGAAATCGGTGGTGGCCGCCCCACCCTGGTTGATCTCGAAGGGCTCGGCCTTCGTGAAATCCGTGGTGGGCGCGGTGACGGCGGCGATGCGCTCGGCTTCCGCCGCCGTCCGGGGGACGACATCGAGATGGATGTCCCCCGGCAAGGGGTCCGCACGCGCGGGCAGGCAGACGGCAGTCAGGAGCAGGCCGGTCAGGAGTGTCTTCATGTCGATCGGCCGCCCCCGGCGGCTGTGTCAGTCCGCTTCGTCGGCGGGCGTGGCGTTGAGCTGGCCGTAGTTCTGTTCGCCGATCTGGCCGTAGAGATCCAGCTGCGTCTCGAGGTAATCGATATGACCTTCCTCGTCAGCAAGAAGTTCCTCGAACAGCTCCTTGGAGACGTAATCGCCCACCTTCACGCAATATTCGCGGGCTTCCTTGTAGAGCGCCCAGGCGTCATGCTCGGCAGCGAGATCGCATTCCAGCGTCTCCTTGATGGTCTGGCCGATTCGCAGCGGATCCAGCGTCTGAAGGTTCGGATGACCTTCCAGAAAGATGATGCGATCCATCAGCTTGTCCGCGTGGTGCATCTCCTCGATGCTCTCTGCGCGAGACTTCTTCGCAAGCCGGCCGTAGCCCCAGTCAGCCTGAAGTCGGTAGTGCAGCCAGTACTGGTTGATCGCGGTCAGTTCGCTCTTGAGCGCGCGATTCAGATACTCGATGACCTTTTGGTCGCCCTTCATTACGGAACGTCCCCTGTCTGTTCGTGCGCAGGTTGCGCAGGTGGATCGGGACGCCGATATTATCATTATCGCGCATGTTTGCCACAAAAAGCGCCATGCACCCTCCGCACTGCGGGGTCTTTCCCAGGGCCCGGTAGATCTTGCCCGGTGTGATCACGGTCTCCGGATCGGACGCGCGCATCCAGTCGATGGCGTTTCCGATGTCCGTGTCACTGATGACGGCGCAGGAGCAGATGATCACGCCGGGCCTCCCTGGAACTGTCTGGTGGGGTTACTGGAAAACCGCCGAGGGGTTGTCGAGGCTGTCGGAGCCTTCGATCTCGATGTCCGCGCCGAGCACGGCCACCGCCTTCTCGATCGCGCGGGTCTGGCCGACGAGATGGTCGACCACGTCCATGATGAGCGCCTCGCCCTCGGCATTGCCGCGCGCCAGCATCTGGTCATAGGCGAGGCCACTCTCGGCCCGGGCCTTGAGGGCGGAGAGCGCCACCATCGTCTCGTCCAGCGCCTTGCTCACCGCGGCATCGGCCTCCGGGTCGGTCGCGGCCACCAGTTCGGAGAGCGACGGGCCGCTCACCTCGGTGCCATCCACCCGCGTGTAGCTGCCGGTGTACACGTTGCGGATGCCCAGACCGTCGTAATAATGGCTGTTGTGGGTGTTGTCGGAGAAGCAATCATGCTCCTCCTCCGGGTCGTTGAGCATCAGGCCGAGGCGGATGCGTTCGCCCGCCAGCTCGCCGTAGGACAGGCTGCCCATGCCGGTGAGCATGGCCTGGATGCCGGCGTCCGGGTCCGCCATCAGGGTTTCGCGGGCCTCGCCGCCCTCGCCCCACTGGGCCGCCATCCACTCGAGGTCGGAGACCAGCAGGTCGGTCGCCACCTTCAGGTATTCGGCGCGGCGGTCGCAGTTGCCGCCCGTGCAGGCGTCGCCCGTGGCGTAATCGGTCCAGGGGCGGGTGCCGGCACCGGCCTCGGTGCCGTTCAGGTCCTGGCCCCAGAGCAGGAATTCCACCGCGTGGTAGCCGGTGGCGACATTGGCCTCGATCTCGTCGGCCTCCTGCAGCGTGTCCTGCAGCAGCGCGGGGGTGATCTCGGCGGCATCCACCGTCTCGCCGGACAGGGTGAAGCTCTCGTTCGCGATCACGTTCAGCACGGCATAGGCGTTCTCGTCGCTCGCGCCCTGGCCCTCGACATAGTCGATCAGGCCCTCGTCGAGCGGCCAGGCGTTGACCTTGCCTTCCCACGCGTCGACGATGGCATTGCCGAAACGGTAGGCCTCGGTCTGCTGGTAGGGCACCCGGGCGGCCAGCCAGGCCTCGCGCGCCGCGGCCAGCGTGTCTTCGGAGGGGGAGGCGATCAGCGCGTCCACCGCCTGCTGAAGCGCCTTCGCCGTCGCCACGGAGTCACCGTACCCGGCCTCGGCGATATCGGCGTAGGTCTCCAGGACCTCCGTTTTCTCGACTGCGAGCGCGGGCGTGGCCACAAACAGGGCAAGGGCGGCAAAGGTCAGCTTCATGCGGGTCTCCCGACCAAATAACTAAGGCATCTGCGGGGAAACTTGAGCAAAGCCCTCGGGAAAGTCAATTCCCTACTAATTCACTTTTCTATTTACGCCGGGGAAGCTGCAGGGGCGTATTCCCTAACGAACTGGAATCGCGCCGCCTTTCCGGGGCGTGGCATCATCCCGGCGGCGGGCATTCCGGCGGCTGCCAGCCGGGCAGCGCCCGGCGACGGTGCCGCGTGACACCGAAACGGCAGCCTCCGCCAGCCGGCCGGGCCTGATTCCGCCATTTCTCCAGCCCCGACAGGGCGCGGAACGGCAGGGTGCCCTCGGGGCCGGTGCCGCCCGGGGCCCGGGCGGTGTCATCCGGGTCCCGGTCCGGCACCGGCCGGGTCGACCCGCACCTGCGGATGGGGGAGAGGGCGCGCGAAGGGCTCCATCCGCGCAGGCCCACGCACCGCCGCGCGCCGGTGTCGCGGCCCCCGGGTGGCATTGCGGGCAATTGCGGCTACCATTCTCCGGACGGCGCGGCCCGGGGCGCCGGGCGTCGCGGCAAGGGCGCGCCGGCACGGCGCCGGACAGACCGGATCGGAGCAGGGCCGGGCGGCACCGCGCTCCGCAAGACAGGCAACAGGGAGACCGCATGACCCATCACATCCTCGCCATCGACCAGGGCACCACCTCCAGCCGGGCGATCCTCTTCGACGGGTCCATGAAGCGCGTCGCCACCGGGCAGGAGGAGTTTCCCCAGCATTTCCCCGCCTCGGGCTGGGTGGAGCATGACCCGGCCGACATCTGGAGCACCACGGCCGCCACCTGCCGCTCCGCCATCGAGCGCGCCGGCATCGGGCCCGAGGACATCGCCGCCATCGGCATCACCAACCAGCGCGAGACCGTGGTGGTCTGGGAGAAGGACACCGGCCGCCCGCTGCACAACGCCATCGTCTGGCAGGACCGCCGCACCGCCGAGACCTGCGCGCGCCTGCGCGCCGAGGGGCTGGAGCCGATCGTGACCGAGCGCACCGGCCTGCGCGTGGACCCGTATTTCTCCGGCACCAAGCTGGCCTGGATCCTCGACCAGGTGGCGGGCTCGCGCGCCCGCGCCCGCCGCGGCGAGATCCTGTTCGGCACGGTGGACACCTATCTCATCTGGCGCATGACCGGCCGGGCCGAGCACGTGACCGACGCCACCAACGCCTCGCGCACCATGCTCTACAACATCCACGAGAGCCGCTGGGACGAGGAGGTCTGCCGCGCCCTCGACATCCCCATGCAGATGCTCCCCGAGGTGCGCGACTGCGACGCCGAGTTCGGCGTCACCCGGCCCGATCTCTTCGGCCGGCCCATCCCCATCCGCGGCGTGGCGGGCGACCAGCAGGCCGCCACGCTGGGCCAGGCCTGTTTCCGCCCCGGCATGATGAAGAGCACCTACGGCACCGGCTGTTTCGCGCTGCTCAACACCGGCGACACCCCGGCGAAATCCGCCAACCGGCTGCTCACCACCGTGGCCTATCAGCTCGGCGGCACGCCCACCTATGCGCTGGAGGGCTCGATCTTCATCGCCGGCGCCGTGGTGCAATGGCTGCGTGACGGCCTCGGGATCATCCGCCACGTGAGCGAGACCCAGGCCCTCGCGGAGCGCGCGGACCCCGGCCAGCGCCTCTACCTCGTGCCCGCCTTCACCGGACTCGGCGCCCCGCACTGGGACGCGGAGGCCCGCGGCGCGCTCTTCGGCCTCACCCGCAATGCCGGCCCGGCGGAGATCGCCCGCGCAGCCCTCGAGAGCGTCGCCTACCAGACCCGCGACCTCTGGGAGGCCATGCAGGCGGACTGGCCGGGCGAAGGCGCCGCCACGCTCTCCGCGCTCCGGGTGGACGGCGGCATGTCCGCCTCGGACTGGACCATGCAGTTCCTCGCCGACATGCTGGGCGCGCCGGTCGACCGGCCGGACGTGTTGGAGACCACCGCCCTCGGCGTAGCCTGGCTCGCCGGGCAGGCCAGCGGCCTCTACCCCGGCCAGGAGGGCTTCGCGCAGGATTGGGCGCTGGAACGCCGCTTCGAACCCGCCATCGACGCGGAGGAACGCGACCGCCTGAAAGCGGGGTGGGACGACGCCGTGCGCCGCACGCTCACCACGTCCGCCTGACGCCCCGATACCCCGGGGGCAGGCCCCCCTGCCCCCCGCCGAGCCGCTCTCCCGGCGCGGCCCCGCTGTCCCGCACACGACGATACGCGGAGGATCAGCCGACGCCCGGCCCGGGCGCGGCCCCTCCCGCACCCGCACCTCCTGCCCGCGCCACGGCTGCATCTGCCACATCCGCTTCCCTGCACACGGTCGACCGCGGGCGGCATCCGGCCCACCAAGGCCGCACATGTCCGATCGGGGCCGGCACCCGCCGCAACGGCGCTCGCCGCACAGGCATCCGCCCCACGCTCACCCCCTGCCAGCACACCAGCGGCCCCAGCAGTACCGGCCTTCCCCCACCCGCAGCCGGGCCTGTGCCAACGCACGGCATCGCGGCGCCTGACGGTGCCGTCTCCGGCGCGCAGCAGAGCGCCGGTTCCACGGGAGCGCCCCGCGAGCCGCGGCACCTCTGCGCGGCGCGTCCCCCGCCCGCGGCGCGGCAGCCGGGGGCGCAGCCCCCGGCCCGGCCCAACGGTTTGGGATGGGGCCGGCAGGCCCCGGACCATGCGGCGGGAGGCCCCCCGTCGGTCCGGGCGCAAGGGCTGTGCGGGAGTCCTGCTCGTGGCAGCCCGCTCTTCAGGGCCGTGCAGGGGCTCCGGGCCGCGCGCTCGCGCATGCGGCGCGAACCGGGCCGCCGGACTGCACCAGGCCCCCGCGTCAGGCCGTGCGCCGCCGGCCGGTCAACCAGTATGTCACGCGGGTTCACCAGCCGGCACCGGCCGGTCAGCCGGCGCGCCACGCGGGTTCGTCGGCCGGCGCAGACCGGTCAGCCGGCGCGCCACGCGGGTTCGTCGGCCGGCGCAGGCCGGTCAGCGGGCGTGTCACACTGGTCCGTCAGCCGGCGTGTGCCATCAGCTCGGCGTTGCCGCCGGAGGCGGTGGTGTCGATGCTGAGCGTGCGCTCCACGCAATAGGCTGCCGGCCGGTCCAGCCCGCCCACCAGCGGAACCAGCGCCCCCTCGCCCGCCGCGAGCGCCCTGCGCAGCGCAGGATATTCCGTGCTGCCGTGGCGCAGCGCGACGACGTCGATGCCGGCCGCAGTCAGCGTGTCCGTGTCCGGCAGCCCGTCGGCCACCACCAGCGGCGCACCGGCCGAGAGCAGCGGTGCCAGCGCCGCCCGGGCGCCGGGCGCGATGGCCAGCACGCTGTTGCCGGTGCCAAGCGCCATGACCACCTGCGCGAGCAGGCTTCCCGCGTCCGGCCCGAGCGCAAGCACGCGGCCGCGCGGGGCGAGGTGAAGCTGGTTCGATTCCCCCGTCGGCCCCGGCAGGTCGATCGGCCCGCAATCCAGCGCCGCCACGGCCGCCAGGGCCGCCGCCCCGCGGCCGCGCAGCGCGGCGCGCAGCTTCGGGATCGCATCCGCCCAGGGCTTCGCGGAGAGATCCGCCGCCGCAGCGGTGACATCCACCCGGGGCTGGCCCTCCGGCACGGCCTCCGCGGCGGTGGCGCGGGTGCTGATGCGGAAGGCGTCGAGGTAGTTCGGCCCGCCGGCCTTCGGCCCGGTGCCCGAGAGCCCCTCGCCGCCGAAGGGCTGGACGCCCACCACCGCGCCGATCTGGTTGCGGTTCACGTAGAGATTGCCGACATGCGCCGCGTCCACCACGTCCTGAACCCGGCCGTCGATGCGGGTGTGCAGGCCCATGGTGAGCCCGTAGCCGGAGGCATTCACCTCGGCCACCACGGCGTCCATCCGGTCCGCCGCGAAGGGGGCGATGTGCAGAACGGGGCCGAAGATCTCGCGCTCCAGCGTGCCGATCCCCTCCACGCGCACCAGTGCCGGGCGGGTGAAGCAGCCCTGCGCCGGCACCGGCAGCGCGTGGATCAGCCGGCCCTCGGCCTCCATCCGCGCCACCCAGGCGTCGATGCCCTGCCGGGCCTCGGCGTCGATCACCGGGCCCACGTCGGTGGCGAGCGCCCAGGGATCGCCGAGCGACAGCGCGTCCATCGCGCCCTTCAGCATCCCGGTGATCGCGGGCAGCACCTCGCGCTGCACGTAGAGCACGCGCAGGGCGGAGCAGCGCTGGCCCGCGCTCTGGAACGCGCTGGCCACGATGTCGCGCACCGCCTGTTCCGGCAGCGCCGTGCTGTCGACGATCATCGCGTTCAGCCCGCCGGTTTCGGCGATGAACAGCGCCTCGGGAGCGGTCTTCGCGAGCTGACGGTCGATGATCCGCGCCACTTCGGTGGAGCCGGTGAAACACACCCCGCCCAGGCGCGGGTCGGAGGTGAGGGCAGCCCCCACCCCGGCCGCGCCCTGCACCAGGGTGAGCACGTCCTCCGGCAGGCCGGCGCCGCGCATCAGCGCCACGGCACGGAAGGCGATGAGCGGCGTCTGCTCCGCCGGCTTCGCCACCACCGTGTTGCCGGTGGCCAGGGCCGCGGCGATCTGCCCGGTGAAGATGGCCAGCGGGAAGTTCCACGGCGAGATGCAGGCGATCACCCCGCGCGGGCGGGTGCCCGCTTCCGCCGCCGCGGCGCCGTTCGCGTAATAGCGCAGGAAATCCACCGCCTCGCGGATCTCGGCAATGCCGTCGGCCAGGGTCTTGCCGGCCTCGCGGGCGAGAAGGGCGAGCAGTTCCGGCATGTTGGCCTCGAAGGCATCCGCCACGGCCTGCAGCACGGCGCCGCGCTGCGCGACCGGCGTTGCCGCCCAGCCCGGGGCGGCGGCGGCAGCGCGGGTGATGGCCTCGGCCACGGCCTCCGGCGCGGTTTCGGCCACGGTGCCCACCACGTCGCCCGGCACGGCGGGGTTCGCCACCTCGCGGCCGGTGCCCGCGTCCCAGCGGTGCGGCGCGGCGAAGGGCGCGCGGCCGGCCTCGATGGCGGCGAGGGTCAGCGGGTCGGCCAGGTCCAGCCCGGCGGAATTCACCCGCTCCGGCCCGTAGAGGGCCGCCGGCGCCGGAATGCGCGGATTCGGCGTGCAGCCCCAGCTCTCCGCCGCGGCCAGCGGGTCGGAGGAGATCACCTCCGCCGGCACCGCCTCGTCGACGATCTGGTGCACGAAGGAGGAGTTCGCGCCATTCTCCAGCAGCCGGCGCACGAGATAGGCCAGCAGGTCGCGGTGCGCGCCCACCGGGGCGTAGATGCGGCAGCGCGTGTGCTCGGCCCGGTGCACGATGCCGTGCAGCACCTCGCCCATGCCGTGCAGGCGCTGGAACTCGAAATGGTCGCGCCCGGGGCCCGCCATGTGCAGGATGGCGGCGATGGTATGCGCGTTATGCGTGGCGAACTGCGGGTAGATGCGGTCGGTCATGGAGAGCAGCTTGCGCGCGCAGGCGATGTAGCTCACATCGGTGTGCTCCTTGCGGGTGAACACCGGGTAGCCGGGCAGGCCCAGCACCTGGGCGCGCTTCACCTCCGTATCCCAGTAGGCGCCCTTCACCAGCCGCACCATGATGCGCCGGTCGAGCCGCTGCGCGAGGGCATGAAGCCAGTCGATCGCGTGGCGCGCCCGGGGCCCGTAGGCCTGCACCACCACGCCGAAGCCCTCCCAGCCGGCGAGCGAGGGGTCGGCCAGCACCGCCTCGATCACGTCGAGCGAGAGGTCCAGCCTGTCCGCCTCCTCCGCGTCGATGTTCAGGCCGATGCGCGCGGCGGCGGCGGCGCGGCACAGGTCCAGCAGCCGGGCGGAGAGCACGGGCAGCATCGCCTCCGCCTGGGCCACCTCGTAGCGCGGGTGCAGGGCGGAGAGCTTCACCGAGATGCCGGGGTTGGTGCGGATGTCCTCCTTCGCCGCCTTCGCGATGGCGGCGATGGCGTCGGCGTAGGAGCGGTGGTAGCGCAGGGCGTCCTCCTCGGTGCGCGCCGCCTCGCCCAGCATGTCGAAGGAATGGGTGTAGCCCTTCTCCACGTCGCCCCGGCCGCGCTTCAGCGCGGCCTGGATGGTCTGGCCCAGCACGAACTGGTCGCCCATCTCGCGCATGGCGCGGGCCACGGCGGAGCGGATCACCGGCTCGCCCAGCCGGCGCACCACGCCGCGCAGGGCGCCCACCACGCCCACCGTCTCCTCCTCCAGCACCCGGCCGGTGAGCATCAGCGCCCAGGTGGAGGCATTCACCATCACCGAGCCGGAATCCCCGATATGCGCGCCCCAGTCATGCGGGGCGATCTTGTCGGCGATCAGGTCGTCGATGGTCTCGGCGTCGGGCACGCGCAGCAACGCCTCGGCGAGGCACATCAGCGCCACGCCCTCGCGGGTGGAGAGGCCGTATTCCGCCAGGAACAGCTCCATCATGCCGGTGTCGTCGGCACCGCGGGTGCGGCGCACCAGGTCGGCGCCGCGCGCGGCGATATCGGCCCTGTCCTGCCCGGAGAGAGCGGCGAGGACGATCAGGTCACGCACGGTGGCGGCCTCGTCGGGGCAGAGGGAGGAACGGAGGGTCTGGCGGATCTCGGTCATGCGGGGCGGCTCCTCGGGGGTGGCAGGCTCGGGCACGAGAGTATCAGGTTACCACGAGGTTGCCCGGCCATAGAAAGCCCGATGGCAGGCCGAACGGTCTTTATTTTCCATCATTCTCAGGCCATATTTCCCGCCATGGACGAACCCGAATTCCATCTGGACCGTATTGACCGGCAAATCCTTGGCGCGCTTCAGAAAAATGCGCGGCTGAGCATGGCGCAGCTCGGCGCGGCGGTGGGCCTGTCGAAGACCCCGGTACAGGCGCGGGTGCGCCGGCTGGAGGCGGCGGGGATCATCCGCGGCTACGCGGCGCTGGTCGACCCCGCGCGCATGGGGCTGGGGCATATCGCCTTCGTGCAGGTGACGCTGTCGGACACCCGCTCGGCGGCGCTGGAGGCCTTCAACGCCCGGGTGCGCGAGGTGCCGCAGATCGTGGGGTGCCACATGATCGCCGGCGGGTTCGACTATCTGCTGAAGGTGCGCACGAAGGACATCACCGGCTACCGGCGGCTGATGGGCGAGGTGATCTCGGCGCTGCCGCATGTCTCCCACACCACTACATTCGTGGCGATGGAGACGGTGCGGGACGGTTGATCGCGCGCCCGGAGCCCGGAGCCCGGAATATCGCTCCAACCGCTTGCGTCAGGGCAGGATCCCTTTCCAGATTGCAATCCAATCCGGAACGCTTCTGCTCTAGCCCCGCCGCTTCTGCAGCCCAAGGATCACCACCGGCAGCAGGCCCAGCGCCACGATGGCGAGCGCCGAGGGCGCCGCGGCGGAGAGCTGTTCGCTCTTGGCCTGCATGTGGGTGTGGGTGGCGAGCGTGTCGAAGTTGAACGGGCGCAGGATGAGCGTGGCCGGCAGCTCCTTCGCCGTGTCCACGAACACCACCATGCCGGCGGCGAGGATGGAGGAGCGGATCATCGGCAGGTGCACGTCGCGCAGCGCCCCGCCCCTTGTGCGGCCCAGCGAGCGCGCGGCCATGTCCATCGAAGGGGTGACGCGCCCCATCGCGCTTTCCATCGCGCCCTGCGCCACGGCGAAGAAGCGCACCAGATAGGCGAAGATGACGGCCGCGGTGGAGCCGGTGAGGATCAGCCCGGGGTCGTAGCCGGTGAGCGCCTCGATGCCGTCCGCCACCCGGTGGTCGAGGGCCGCGAAGGGGATGAGCACCCCTACCGCGATCACCGCGCCCGGGGCGGCGTAGCCCACCTGCGTGACCGAGGCGAGCAGCCGCGGCAGCCGGCTGGCGGAATTGCGCGCGCCGTAGACCATGAACATCCCCGCCGCCACCGCGATCACCGCGGTGAGCAGCGAGAGCCACACCGTGTTGAACCCTGCCCGCCAGAGCGCCGCGCGCTGCCAGACCGCGGGGTCGTCCAGCGCATGGCCCAGCATCACGCCCACGGGCAGCAGGAAGCCAAGCGCGAAGGGGGCGAGGCAGGCGAGGAAGGCCAGCCAGCGCGCCACCGGCCCCAGCCGCGCGCGCTCCACCGGGCGGTAGCGCTTGGACATGTTGTGGTAGCGCCGTTTCGCCCGGCCGCGCCGCTCCACCAGCATCAGCCCGAGGATGAGGGCGAGCATCACGCAGGCGATCTGCGCCGCGCCGCCGGCGTTGTAGGCCTCCAGCCAGATGGAGAAGATGCCGGTGGTGAGGGTCTGCACGGCGAAGAAATCCACCGCGCCGAAATCGTTCAGCGTTTCCATCGCGGCGACGGCGGCGCCGATGAAGATGGCCGGGCGGGCCAGCGGCACCGCCACGCGCCAGAAGCTGCCCCAGGGCCCCTGCCCCAGCGCCCGCGACACTTCCAGCGCCGAGACCGACTGCTCGCGGAACGCCGCGCGCGCCAGCAGGTAGACGTAGGGGTAATAGCCCAGGCTCAGCACCGTGGCGGCGGCCCAGAAGGAGCGGATCTGGGGGAACCAGTAGTCCCGCGCCGAGGTCCAGCCGAAGGCGCCGCGCAGGGCGGTCTGCACCGGGCCGGCGTATTCGAGCAGGTCCACCAGCGCGTAGGCCCCGATGTAGGCCGGCACGGCCAGTGGCGCGAACAGCAGGGGCTCCAGCAGCCGGCGGCCGGGAAAGGCGCACATGGTGGTGAGCCAGGCGCAGCCGGTGCCGATCACCGCCGTCGCCCCGCCCACGCAGACCACCAGCCCCAGCGAGTTCGCGAGGTAGCGCGGCAGCACGGTGGAGACGAGATGCGGCCAGATGTTCTCGGTCGGGAACAGCGCGATCAGCGCCACGGCGATGAGCGGCGCGATGACCAGCGCCGCGATCAGCAACGCACCCAGCGTCCAGCGGTCCCACCCGGCCCTGAAGAACCGCGGGCCATGAGCGACGCTTTCCTGAGCAATCCGATCAGCCATATGCCCGCATAGGCGAGCCCGCGCCACCTGTCCAGCGCCACCGACGCCGCGCGCGCCGGATGACGCCCGGGAACACCGGGCAGGCGGCACAGGCCGGCCCCGGGGCCCGAGGTCCGGACGCGGGCCGCGCCCCCGCGCCGACGAGGGCACACCGCGCCTTCGCCTGCCTTCTCCACCGCCCGCGCGGGAGACACGCGCCCGGCCCCCGGGCGCGCACCCGTTCAGGTGACGGCGGAAAACTCCCGGCAGGTCTCCAGGATCACGTCGCCCTCGATCAGCTCCGGGCCGAGGGCGAAGAACCGCGCGGTGGCGGCGGAGGCGTTGTGCCGCTCCATCGCCGCCTCGTCGGCGAAGCGCTCGTAGGTGGTGAACACCGCCGGGTCGGCGAGGGACTGCGCGAGGTGGAAGCCGAAGGTCTCCGGCTCCTCGGCCTGCACGTGGGCGGCGACGTCGAGCAGGGCGGCGCGCATCGCCTCCTCCTTGCCCGGCTGTGCCCGGATGATGGCGGTGATGGTGATCATGGCCGCCTCAGAGCTGGATGCCGCGGGTGAGCGCGCCGTCCACCACCAGGTTGGTGCCGGTGGTGAAGGAGGAGGCGGGCGAGGACAGGAACACCACCGCGCGGGCCACCTCGTCCGGCCGGCCCATGCGCCCCGTGGGGTTCAGCGCCAGCGCCCTGGCGAAGAGCTCCGGATTGTTTTGCTCCACGTTCTCCCAGACGCCGCCCTTGAAATAGGTGTTGCCGGGCGAGACGGTGTTGCAGCGGATCATCTTCGGCGCCAGTTCCAGCGCCATGCGCTGCATGTAGTGCACCAGGGCCGCCTTGAAGGCGCCATAGGCGGGGCCGGTGAAATCCGCCTCGCGGCCCGACACGCTGGAGACGGCGCAGATGGAGCCTGCCGCGGATTTCTCAAGCTGCGGCAGGGCGGCGTTCACCAGCCGCACGGTGTGCATCATGTCGGTGGCGAAGCCGGCCTCCCAGGCCGCCTCGTCATCGCCCAGCGCCAGGGCGGAGACATTGGCGACAAGGATGTCGATGCCGCCCATGGAGGCAGCGCTCCCGGCCACCCAGGCCTCCAGCGCGCCCTTGTCGGACACATCCACCGACGTGCCCTTGATCAGCCCGAGGCTGCCGGAGAGCGCGGTTTCCGCCGCCGCCACCTCCTCCGCGTTGCGGGCGCAGAAGGCCACGTTGGCGCCTTCCGCGGCGAAGATGTCCACGCAGTGCCGGCCGATGCCCTTGCTGCCGCCGGTCACCAGCACGTTCATGCCGCTCAGTCCGAGATCCATGTGTGAGCCCCCTCAGGCCAGGTAGGTTTTCAGCATCGAGGCGCCGAGCGAATATTTCGGGTCGACCATGTTGCCCACCCGAACGCGCCCGGCCTGCGTGCAGAGGAAATAGGCCTCTGTCTCATCATAGCCGTAATCGTCCACCATCCAGCGGATGAGGTCGCGGTAGGCCATGCGGGCCGCGTCCTCCATCGGGCGGGCGGAGCCGATGCTCATGATGAAGCGCTCGTTCTCCAGCCGCACGCCGGGGATGGACCAGCCCTTGATCAGGTCCACCTGGATGACGGTGGTGGAGTTCATCTCCACCGCCACGCCACACAGCTCGCCGTCGCCCTGCGTGCCGTGGCAGTCTCCGAGGTAGAGATAGGCGTCCGCGTGCAGCACGGGGAAGTAGACCACGGCGCCGGGGGCCACGTCCGGCATGTCCATGTTGCCGCCCCAGTAGTCGGGCTGCAGCGAGCTCACCGCCTCCATGGCCGGGCTCACGCCCAGCGTGCCGATGAACGGCTCATAGGGGAGCGTCACGCGGTCGGAGAACTTCACCCCGCCCTCGCGCGTCACCTCCATCTTCTTCACCGCCTCGGGCAGCGGCGCGTTGAGCATCGCGGTCTGCGCGGTGGCGACCAGGCCGCCGAACTCCGGCAGCAGCGCGGTGGTGCCCGCGGGCTGGGGCCCGCGCGGGTCGATGGAGAGGATGCGCACGGCCAGCGTGTCGCCCGGCTCGGCCCCCTCCACGGCGATGGGGCCGTTCTGGGGGTTCACGAAGGGCATCTTCAGCACCTTCGAGGGCAGGTCGGCCTCGGTCTTCACCGCGCCGCCGAAAGCGTCCAGCGTCTCCACTTCCACCACGTCGCCCGGGGCGATGCGCAGCACCGGCTCCACGAAGGGGCCATAGACGTAGCGGTAGGGGCCCTGCTGCGCCTCGGTGATGGTGTGGCGCGCGCGCGCCTCGCCCGCGGCCACGCCGCGCCGGGCCATGATCGACCCCTCGAACCAGTCCATGCCGTATCTCCCCCTCAGGATACCGGCGGCGGTGTCAGCGCTCCTTCAGCTCCAGAAGGAGGGTGCGCAGGGCTGCCACGTCCGCCTCGTCGAAAATCTCGGAAATATGCTTCTCATGCGCCTTCGACACGCCGGAGAGCCGGCGGTACTGCGCCTCGCCCGTGGGTGCCATGGACACCTTCACCCGGCGGCGGTCCCGCTCGTCGGGCATGCGGAACACCAGCGTGTCGGACACCATGCGGTCGATGATCTTGGTCAGCGTCGCCGGCTCCACCAGAACCATGGCGGCAAGCTCGCCCATCGAGAGCGGGCCGTTCTGGTCCAGCGCCTCGAGGATGCGGAACTGCTCGATGGCGATGCCGCCGGGGCGGAGCCGCTCTGCCAGGTCCTCCTCCAGACGCCGGTTCACGCTTGCAATGATGTAGCCGAGCTGCTCGGTCAGCCTGGGGCCCGCCATGTGTCCTCCTGAAAATGATCCCGAAGGCGATATTGTTGCCGTTTTGTGTTTCTCGGGTTCAAATAGGGTACCACCGGACAGCGATCAAGAAAAATCGCGGGCCCGGCGGCAGGCGGACGCGAGGTCACTGCGAAACCGGCCCGTCAGGAGACCGGGCCGGAAGATCAGACCGTGGCGCGCACGATGAATTCCGTGCCATCGGCCTCGGCAATGTGGATCGGCGGGCGGCGGCGCGCGCCGGGCAGGCCGAGCATGGCCATCGCATCCGCCCGGCCGAAGCGATTCGAGGTGAGCCGGGCCATCTCGCCGCCATGCACCCGCCCCACGGAGCGCGCCAGTGCCGCGGCCAGGTGCACGCCGTCGTAGCAGCCCAGCGAATACACGTTCACCGGCGGGCGGGAATTGCCGTAGCCGCGCTCATAGGCCGCCACCATCTTCTCCCGGCCCTGGCTGCGCAGGCTGTCGAAATAGGTGTGCACGGCGTAGAGGTTCTCCGCGTTCTCCGGCGCCACGCCCCAGAGCAGCGATTCGTCGAAGGCGAGGCCCAGCCGCAACATGTTGCGCGCCATGCCGCTTTCCCCGAAGGCCCGGTTGAAGGCCACCGCCTCCTCGCCCAGCAGCACCGAGATCACCACGTCCGGGCGGATGGCGCGGATCTGGTCCATCACGTAGGAATAGTCCCGCTCGCCGAAGGCCAGCAGCGAATCGCCCACCAGGCGGCCACCGGCCTCGGTGACCGCGGCCTCGGCCGTGCCATGCGCCACGCGCGGCCAGATGTAGTCGTTTCCGACGTAGTAGAACCGCCGCGCGCCGCGCTGCTCGGCCAGCCAGCCGATGGCCGGCGCCAGCACCTCCCAGTCGGTGATGCCGGTGGCCACGGTGCCGGGGCCGCAGTAGCCGCCCTCGTACTGGCAGGTGTAGATGTAGGGCACGCTGCCGCCGAGGCCCTGGCGCACCGCGGGGCGCAGGTTGCTCGGCTGCATGCCGATCACCGCGTCCACACCATGCTCCGCGGAGAGCCGGCGCGCGGCGGCGGCGGCGGATTCGGTGGTGGTACCGGCATTTGCGGGCACCAGTTCGACCTCGCGGCCGTAAACCCCGCCGGCCGCGTTCAGTTCGGCCGTCGCCAACATCGCGCTGGCCTCGCAGCCCGGGGTCCACAGACCCATCGGCCCCGTGTGGGACAGGATCAGACCAAGTTTCATCGCCGCCTCCCTGTTGGCGGGTGTGACCAGGTTCGGCCGCCGCGGTGCGAACGGCCTGTTTTCGGTGGCACGAAGCTGGCTGGGCTGGCGTTTTCGCTCTCCGGCGGCCGATGACGGGCCGCGACATGCCCCGCCTGGTGCATTGCATCATTGTGACGCTCACAAGATTCCCCTTGCCATGCAATATTTTTTTATTCAACCTTTTCCAAATCCAATATATTCGATCCAGCAGCAGAAGAGTCCGTCCCTTGAACATCTCCGCAAAGCCGCCTGCCGTCCGGGGCGCCGCCCTGCCCGACCTCGACCTCATGGAGGTTTCCGCCATGATCGCCACCCGCCAGGTCGGGCCGGTGGAGGTGACCGAGGCGGTGCTGGCGCGGATCGAGGCCGTGGACGGAACCCTGGGGTCCTACATCACCGTGATGGCGGACCATGCGCGCGAGCGTGCGGCCATCGCGGAGGCCGAGATCGCCGCCGGCCTGCGCCGCGGCCCGCTGCACGGCGTGCCCGTGGCGGTGAAGGACCTGTGCGAGACCGCCTACGCCCCCACCTCCGCCGGGATGCAGATCCACAAGGGCGTGGTGACGGGGCGCGATTCCACCGTCGTCTCGCGGCTGGAGCGCGCCGGCGCGGTGCTGCTGGGCAAGCTGGCGATGACCGAGGGCGCCTATTCCGGCCACCATCCGAAGATGCCCACGCCGCTGAACCCGTGGAACCGCGAGGCCTGGGCCGGCTCCTCCTCCTCCGGCTCCGGGGCGGCCACGGCGGCGGGGCTGTGCTACGGCTCGCTGGGCTCGGACACCGGCGGCTCCATCCGCTTCCCCTCCTCCGCCAACGGGCTCACCGGGCTGAAGGGCACCTGGGGGCGGGTGAGCCGCCACGGGGTGTTCGCGCTGGCCGACAGCCTGGACCACGTGGGCCCGATGACCCGGTCCGCGCGCGACACCGCCGCGATGATGGGCGTGCTCGCCGGCGCCGACCCGCTGGACCCCACCGCCCTGCAGGCCCCGGTGCCGGATTACCTCGCCGCCTGCGGGCCCAACATCCGCGGCCTGCGCATCGGGCTGGACGAGGACCAGGTGCTCGGCGCCACCGATGCGCAGACATCGAAGGCCCTGCAGGAGGTCGTCGCCGTGCTGCGCGAGCTTGGTGCCCACGTGGTGCCGGTGAAGCTGCCGGTGGCGCCCGAGCTCACCGAGCAGTGGACGGTGCTCTGCGGCATCGAGGTGGCCATCGCCCATGCGGAGACCTACCCGGCGCGCAAGGCCGAATACGGCGCCCATCTCGCCAGCCTGATCGACCTCGGCCTCTCGGTGAGCGGCGATGCCGTGGGCCGGGCCATGCAGTGGCGCCTGGTCTACAACGGTGCCATGGCCGCCGCGATGCAGGGCGTGGACATGATGATCCTGCCGGTCACCGCCGGGCGCCTGCCCATGCTCGACAACCCCTACGGCGCCCCCGCCGCGGACCCGGAGAACCCGGACCTGGGCGACCTGCTGAAGTTCACCGCGCCCGCGGACCTCACCGGCTTCCCCGCGCTCACCCTGCCCGGCGGTTTCGACGAGGCGGGCGTGCCGATCGGCTTCCAGCTCATGGGCCCCGCCCTGTCGGAGGCCGCCCTGCTGGGCGCCGGCCACGCCTACCAGACCCTCACCGACTGGCACACCCGCCGCCCGGACCTCTCCGGCCTCACCGCCTGAGCCGCCCGATCCGCCGAGGAGAGACAGATGCACAAGATCGAC